>JAULZA010000040.1:0-68014 GCA_032117575.1 Mycolicibacterium sp. | reverse complement strand
GTCGCGGGGCGACGATAGGCCGCTGTCGCGGGGCGACGATAGGCCGCTGTCGCGGGGCGACGATAGGCCGCTGTCGCGGGGCGACGATAGGCCGCTGTCGCGGGGCGACGATAGGCCGCTGTCGCGGGGCGACGATAGGCCGCTGTCGCGGCGGCGGACGACGCCGGCGAGCAGAGTGCGGGAGTCGCTGCTCACGCAGTCGCTGCTCACGCGGGCGGGTTCAGGGTGAGCCGCAGAATCCGGTCATCCTCGCCGCGCGGGTCGCCGCGGCCGTCGGTGTTGCTGGTGGACAGCCACAGCGATCCGCCGGGCGCCGTCGCGATGGTCCGAAGCCGCCCGAGGTCGCCCAAGTCCAGCCGGTTCGCCTGTCCTGATCGGTCCAGGGGAACCTGCCACACCGTCTGCCCGCGCAGCGATGCGACGTAGGCGTAGTCGCCGACGATGGCGATCCCGCTCGGCGACGCGATCGAGGTGGGCTCCCACTCCATCACCGGATCGACGTAGTCGGGCTTACCGCACGCGCCTTCGCACTCGGGCCACCCGTAATTCGATCCCGCTGTGATGAGGTTGAGCTCGTCGACGTCGCTCTGGCCGAACTCACTGGCCCACAAGCGATTCTGATCGTCGAAGGCCAGGCCCTGAATGTTGCGGTGTCCCAGCGAGAACACCGCAGACCCGGGCAGCGGATTGTCGGCGGGTATCGAGCCGTCCGGGGTGACGCGCAGAATTTTGCCGGCCGGCGACGCCGGATCCTGGGCGGCGTCGCGGTCGCCGGCGTCACCGGTGGCGATGTAGAGCATGCCGTCGGGTCCGAAGGCGATCCGTCCGCCGTTGTGGATGCCCGCCTTGGGGATCCCGACGAGGACCTCCTCGGCAGCGCCGAGGCCGGCGCCGTCCCAAGCCATCCGCACCACGCGGTTGTCGTCCGCGGCGGTGAAGTAGGCGTACATCCAGCCGTCGGCATAGGCGATCCCCAGCAGGCCGCCCTCGCCCCGGGGCGTCACGCCGTCGACCATGCCCGCGGTGGCCGTCGTGCCTGGTGTGACGCGCAGGATGCGCGCGGTGTCGCGCTCGCTGACAAGCGCGGAGCCGTCGGGCAGGAACGCGATGCCCCACGGCACGTCAAGCCCGGTGGCTACCGTCTCGGCCACCCGGACCGCCGGTGCGCCGTCGGCCTGCGCGACGGGCGATGCAGTGATGGGGACTGGGACGCTCGAACCGCACGCAGCGAGCACCAAGACGGTCAAGCCCGGGATGACCGATCGGATGTCCATACCCCAGTTTGCGGCAGGCGCGTCAGGCCGGCCACCCGCGCTCGCTAACCTAGAACCACCAAGGGGAGGGTTTTGACGATGCTCTGGTTTGCTGTCGCAAACGGGGTGGCCGCGCGGACCACGACGTGCCGCCCCATTGACGCCGCCGCGGCACGCTAACGCCGATGCTCTGGATCCTCGCCGCGCACGCCGCCGCGGCGGTGTTCGCCCCCGCCCTCGTGCATTGGTGGGGACGACGGGCCTTCTACCCGCTGGCACTGGTGCCGCTCGGATCCCTGGTGTGGGTGGCGTTGAACTGGCCGGGCACCGGCCCCGCACAGCGGATCGATATCCCGTGGGTCCCCGGGTTGTCGATGAACATCGCCCTTCGCTTCGACAGCCTGGCCGCCATCATGGCGGTTCTGGTGCTCGGCATCGGCGCGGTGGTGCTGGCCTACTCCGCGGAGTACTTCCACCATCACGACGGCCACACCGAGAACCGGCTGGCGAGCTTCGCCGCCGAACTCGTCGCCTTTTCCGGGGCGATGTTCGGCCTGGTGATCGCCGACAACACCTTGCTGCTCTACCTCTTCTGGGAATTGACGACGGTGCTGTCGTTCCTGCTGGTCGGGCATTACGCGGAGCGGGCCACCAGCCGCGCGGCCGCGATGCAGGCCCTTCTGGTGACCACCTTCGGCGGCCTGGCGATGCTGGTCGGTGTCATCATCATCGGCCAGGCGGCGGGCACCTATCTGCTCTCGGAGCTCATCGCCGCCCCGCCCGGCGGCACGGCGGTGGGCGTCGGCGTGGTGCTGGTCATCGTCGGTGCGCTGTCCAAATCGGCCATCGTGCCGTTCCAGTTCTGGTTGCCCGGCGCGATGGCGGCGCCCACCCCGGTCAGCGCGTACCTGCATGCCGCAGCGATGGTCAAGGCCGGGATCTATCTCATCGCCCGGCTCACCCCGGCGTTCGCCGATTCCCCCGGCTGGCGGCCCACCGTGATCACCCTCGGCGTCATGACGATGGTGCTGGCCGGCTGGCGGGCGATCCGCGAGTACGACCTCAAGCTGATCCTGGCTTTCGGCACCGTGAGCCAGCTGGGTTTCCTGATGGTCATGGTCGGCGGGGGCGGACGGGACATGATGCTGGCCGGGCTGGCGATGCTGTGCGCACACGCCATGTTCAAAGCGGCCCTGTTCATGGTCGTCGGCATCATCGACCACGCGACCGGCACGCGGGACATCCGCCGGCTGGCCTGGCTCGGCCATCGGCTGCCCGGGGTGTTCGTCATCGCCGCGGCGGCGACGGCGAGTATGGCCGCGCTGCCGCCGTTTTTCGGGTTCATCGCCAAGGAAAGCGCGTTCGAGGCAATCGGGCACAGCGCAGCCCTGGGCCGTTGGGCGCCGGTGGTGCTGGCCGGGGTGGTGGCAGGGTCGGTGTTCACCACCATCTACAGCCTGCGATTCCTGTGGGGTGCGTTCGCCGGCAAGGGTCGAGAGGGTCCGAGTGCCCCGGTGTCCAATCTGCATCGCCCGCCGGTGTCGTTTGTGGCGGCGCCGGCGCTGCTCGCCGCCACCGGCCTGGTGTTCGGCCTGCTGCCGGGCCTGCTCGACGGCGCGCTGCGTGACTACACCGGCGCGGTGCCGGCCTACGGCGCCTCCGACGGGGAGTACCACCTTGCGCTGTGGCACGGCGTGAACCTTCCCCTGCTGTTGTCCGCGATGGTGCTCGCCGTGGGCACGGCGGATTTCTTCCGCCGCTCCCGACTGCCCCGGCTGCCGGATTCGGCCCGGCTGCCACTGGTCAACGCCGAGCGCATCTACGACGCCGTACTCCGCGGGGCCGACGTCACCTCGGTGCGGTTGACGGCGGTGACCCAGCGGGGGTCGCTGCCGATCACCCAGGCCGTCATCCTGTCGACCCTGGTGGTGCTGCCCATGGTGGTGCTGCTCCTGGGGGCGCGCGACCGGCCGGGGTTGGTGCTGTGGGACTCGGTGCTGCAGCCGGTCGTAGGCCTGTTGATCCTGGCCGCGGCCATCGCCGCAACCATGGTCGCCAACCGGCTCGCCGCCGTGCTGATGGTCGGGATCACCGGCTATGGCTGCGGGGTGATCTTCGCCCTGCACGGGGCGCCCGACCTCGCCCTGACCCAGTTCCTGGTGGAGACGCTCATGCTGGCGATCTTCGTGCTGGTGTTGCGCACACTGCCGGCCGAGGCGCCGGAGTCCGAGCGAAGCTACCGGTTGCCCCGGGCGCTGCTGGCGCTCGCCGTCGGCGCGACCGTCACCACGCTGGGTGTCTTCGCCCAGTCGGCGCGCACCGGAACCCCGATCGCCGCGCTGTTGCCCGACGCGGCCTACTTCCGCGGGCACGGCTCCAACACGGTCAACGTGGTGCTGGTCGACATCCGGGCGTGGGACACCCTCGGTGAAGTGTCGGTTCTGGTCGCGGCCGCCACCGGGGTGGCCTCGCTGGTGTTCCGGCACCGCCGTTTCGGTGCGGCGCCGCGGATACCGGAGGAGGCCCCGGAGGCCCCGGTAACCACCGCGGTGACCGCATCAGCGGTGAGGGCGGATATCTACAGCCCCGCCGCCGGCGACACCACCTGGCTGCGGGGCAGCGACGCGCGGGATCCGCGTCAGCGGTCGCTGGTGCTGGAAGTGGCGACCCGGCTGATCTTCCCGCTGATGATGGTGCTGTCGGTGTACTTCTTCTTCACCGGGCACAACACCCCCGGCGGCGGCTTCGCCGGCGGGCTGACCGCCGGGCTGGCGCTGATGTTGCGCTATCTGGCCGGCGGTCGGTACGAAATCGCCGAGACGCTGCCGCTGGACGCCGGCAAGGTCCTCGGTGTCGGGCTCGCCCTGTCGGCGGGGATGGGGGTCGGCTCCATCCTGCTGGGGGCGCCCGCCCTGTCCTCGGCGGTGATCATGCTGGACTTGCCACTGCTGGGCACCCTCAAGTTCGTCACCTCGATCGTCTTCGATCTGGGGGTGTACCTGATCGTGGTGGGACTGGTGCTCGACGTGCTGCGCAGCCTGGGTGCGGGCGTCGACTTCGAACTGGTCGAGCGGGTGTCCGAGCAGGCAGGGTCGTCTGCCATGACTGCCCAGCAGGCGGGCCGCCTGCCATGACCCCCCATCTGGTGCCGTTAATCACCGTCGGCGGGCTGACCGCCTGCGGGATCTATCTGCTGCTGGCCCGCAATCTGACTCGCATGCTGCTGGGACTGCTGATGGTGAGCAATGCGGCCAGCCTGCTGATCCTCACCGTCGGTGGCCCCCCGGGGAACCCGCCGATCCGGGACCGCACCAGCGGCGCGGACACGACGATCGCAGATCCCCTCGCGCAGGCGCTCATCCTGACCGCCATCGTCATCACCATGGGCGTGGGCGCGTTCGTCCTGGCCCTGATCTACCGCGCATACCGGCTGACCACCGAAGAGGACATCGCCAACGACCCGGAGAACAGTCGGCTGGCCGCGCTCTCCGGTGGGGCGGGGTGGCTTGACGCCGACCGGCGGGCCTCGGTGGACTACCCCGACACCGACGAACCGGACGAGTTGGACGCACAGCCGCGCAGCGAGGGCTCCCGGTGAGCTCGCTGGCAGCGCTGCCGGTGCTCATTCCGCTGCTCGGTGCGGCGCTCACACTCATCGCCGGCCGCCGGCCCCAGCTGCAACGGGTGATCGCGCTGACCGCACTGGGCGCGGTGCTGGCCGTCTGCGTCGTGCTGCTGGTGCAGACCGACCGCAACGGAATCCAGGTGTTGCACGTCGGCGGGTGGGGACCGACGCAGGACGGGCTCGGGCCGTTGGGCGTGAGCCTGGTGGTCGACCGGCTCTCGGCGCTGATGCTGGTGGTGTCGGCGATCGTGCTGCTGGCAGTGGTGGTCTACGCCATCGGACAGGGCATCCGCGACGGCGACGACCGTCAGCCGGTGTCGATCTTCCTGCCCACCTACCTGGTGCTGTCGGCGGGTGTGTGTATCGCCTTCCTGGCCGGCGATCTGTTCAACCTCTTTGTCGGCTTCGAGGTACTGCTGTCGGCCAGCTTCGTGCTGCTGACGATCGGGGCCAGCAAGGAGCGGGTCCGGGCGGGGATCTCCTACGTGATGGTGTCGATGGTTTCGTCGGTGATCTTCCTGATCGGTCTTGCTCTGGTCTACGCCGCCACCGGGACACTCAACATGGCCGAGATGTCGGTGCGGCTGCAGGAGGTCAGCGGCGGCACCCGCAGCGCCCTGTTCGCGGTGCTGCTGGTGGCCTTCGGTATCAAGGCCGCGGTGTTCCCGCTGTCGAGCTGGCTGCCGGACTCCTATCCCACCGCGCCCGCCCCGGTGACGGCGGTATTCGCCGGCCTGCTCACCAAAGTCGGTGTGTACGCGATCATCCGGGCCCATTCGCTGCTGTTCAGCGACGGTGGACTGAACCCCGTTCTGCTGGTCGCCGCGCTGTTGACCATGCTGGTCGGCATCCTCGGGGCGGTCGCCCAGAACGACATCAAGCGGCTGCTCTCCTTCACTCTCGTCAGCCACATCGGCTACATGGTGTTCGGCATCGCTCTGGCCAGCCGGCTGGGCATGTCGGGTGCCGTCTACTACGTCGCGCACCACATCGTCGTGCAGACCACCCTGTTCCTGGTGGTCGGTCTCATCGAGCGCCAAGCCGGGGCGTCGACGCTGCGGCGCCTCGGCGGTCTGGCGGCTGCGAGTCCGGTCCTGGCGTTCACCTTCATCATCCCGGCGCTCAATCTTGGCGGCATTCCACCGTTTTCGGGATTCATCGGCAAGGTTGCGCTACTGCAGGCCGGCACCGAGAACGGCTCGGTGCTGGCCTGGCTGCTGGTCGGCGGCTCGGTGGTGACCAGTCTGCTCACCCTCTACGTGGTGATGAGGGTGTGGACCAAGGTGTTCTGGCGGGCCCGCTCCGACGCCCCCGAGGGTGATCTCGCCGATTTCACCCCGTCGGCGCTGCTCGACCGAACCGAGCACACCCACGACATCGCCTTCGGCGACCGGGCCGACGTCGGCCGGCTACCCCTGGGAATGCTGGTACCCACCATGGTGCTGATCGCGGTGGGGTTGGCGCTGACAGTGGCGGCCGGGCCGATCTTCGCCTACAGCGACCGGGCGGCCGGCGAGATACTCGACCCTGACCGATACGTCACCGCGGTGCTGGGCGGCCGGCCATGAGGGGGCGGCTACTGCGGGTGTGGACGCTGACCTGGCTGGTGCTGGTGTGGCTGCTGCTATGGGGGACGGTGTCGATTGCCAACGTGCTCTCCGGGCTGGCGGTGGCATTGGCGATCACGGTGCTGCTGCCACTGCCGGCGGTGCCGGTGCAGGGCAGGCTGCACCCGCTGTCCGCCGCGTGGCTGATCCTCAATGTTGGCTGGTGGCTGGTGAAGTCGTCCACCGGAGTGGCTTGGCTGACGTTGCGGCCCGCCCGGCTGCCGACGCCAGCGGTGCTGCGGGCCCAACTGACGCTGAAGTCGGATCTGGTTCTGGCACTGGCCGTCAACATCCTCAACTTGACGCCCGGGACGCTGGTCTTGGAAATCGACCAGGTTCGCCGGCTGATCTATGTCCATGTGCTCGAAGGCGGGTCGCCACACGGAGTCGAACAGTTCCACCGACAGGTCGCCCGGCTGGAACGCCGGTTGAAAGCAGCTTTCGAACGAGAGGCCGAATGGCGGCCACCCGCAATGGATTTCGATGAGGAGGCGCTCCGATGACACCGGTGATGGGCGGGGTATGGGTGGCCGCGGGCGTGATGTTGGTGGCGGCTGCGGTGGTGACGATGTCGAGATTGCTGATGGGCCCCAGCACGCTGGACCGGCTCATCGCCGTCGACACCACCGTCGCGGTGACGATGTGCGGGATCGGCGCCTGGGCGGCGTTCAGCGGGGACACCACCGTGACCTACAGCCTCGCGGCACTGGCGCTGGTCAGCTTCGTCGGATCGGTGAGTATCGCGCGGTTCCGGGTCCCCGACATCCGGGACGGTCGGCGGTGAGCGTCACCGAACTGCTCACCGCCATCCTGGTGCTGGGCGGCTCCGCCCTGGCGCTGACGGCCGCGATCGGCTTGGTGCGGTTCCCGGACACGCTGAGCCGTATGCACTCCGCCACCAAGCCGCAGGTGCTGGGACTGCTGCTGGTGCTCAGCGGTGCGGCGATCCGGCTGCGCGGAAGCATCGACGCCGGGGTGTTCATCCTGACCGGCATATTCACCCTCGTCACCGCACCGGTGATCGCCCAACGGGTCGGCCAGCTGGCCTACCGGGAGGGCAACGCTCGCGAAGATCTCCTGGCCGTCGA
Organism: Mycolicibacterium sp.; assembly: GCA_032117575.1. Classification (GTDB taxonomy): domain Bacteria; phylum Actinomycetota; class Actinomycetes; order Mycobacteriales; family Mycobacteriaceae; genus Mycobacterium. The sequence continues at coordinate 60,441 of JAULZA010000040.1, read as the reverse complement.
TGCGCTGCGTGAGCGCGCCGAGGGCGACGCCGGTGAACCCGACGCAGGTCAGCATTAGCCCGCTCGGCGTCGAGTCAGCGCGCGCTTTCTAGCCTGGCGCGTCAGATCATCGACTGGCAGTGTGGAAAGAGTGAATCAGACGGCCATGGTGATCACGGCGGTGCTCTGGCCGCTTGTGGGTGTCCTGGCGGGCCTGTGGATGGCGCGGCGGGGTTACAGCCTGCTGTGGGCGCTGGTCGCGGCACCCTTTGGCCCGCTCTTTCTGCCGATCGCGGCCGAGCGGGTGCGTCGGCGCCCGGGCGTGGCCGAGACCGGTTCGGGGGGAGCGCCGCCGAACGAATCCGATACGACGGCCGGGCCGCGCGTGCTGGTCGGATTGGATGGCTCCGCCGACTCCAAGCGCGCGCTGGCGACCGTCCTTCGGCTGCTTCGGCCGCAAGGGGGACTGCTGGTGCTGGCCGAAGTGATCCCGTTCGACTCGGCGGAGAAGGTCACGAGCGACGACATCGATGCGGCCTCCGCGCGCCTCGCCGGCGAGGCCGCCGGCATCGACACCGCCGCGGCACTACATGCCGAGGTGCTCACCGGTCCGCCGGGGCCGGCGTTGCGCCGATACGCCGGGCAGCATGACCTTGATCTGCTCGTCGTCGGCCGGCACGGCTCCGGGCTATCGACCCGACTGCTGGGCAGCGTGTCCGCTGACCTGATCGAGAACTCGTCGGTGCCGGTGTTGGTGATCGAGCCGCAGAATCAGCCCCAGTCATGACCCCGTGAGTCCACCGCCGGACTGAACGCCGTTATCCCTGGCTCTCTGCCAGACCGATGCAGGTGCCGAGATGCTGCGGGGTACAGGGAATCCCGTCCACCGAGGGCAGCTCGTTGGGGCCGCCGCCGTACACCGCCCCGAAGTGCGGTGGTGCGACCGGGACCTGACCACTGTTGGAGGTTCCGCTGACGCACACACCGGCGAAGTCACTGGCAACGGTCCCGGTGGGGCACGCCGCCGCCGGCGCGGCGGTAACGCCCGCGACAGCGCCGATGAACAGCCCACACGCCCCGGCGCAGATCACAAGTTTCACGGTGTGAGCCTAGTGCGCGGTTATATCGTGCGGTCTGATGGTGCACGGCTGGACCGGGCGTCGTAACCGGGCCAGGAAGGACCGATGCCCCCATGAGTTCGGTCGCCGAATTCGACTTCGTCATCGTGGGCGCCGGCAGTGCGGGCTGCCTGCTGGCCAACCGGCTCAGCGCCAATCCCGATCATCGCGTGCTGCTCATCGAAGCCGGCGGCGACGACGACTGGTTCTGGATCAAGGTGCCGGTGGGCTATCTCTACACCATCGCCCACCCGCGTACCGACTGGTGCTTCAGCACCGAGGCCGACCCTGGTCTGGCCGGCCGCAGCATCCACTACGCGCGGGGCCGGGTGATCGGCGGCAGCTCCTCGATCAACGCCATGATCCACATGCGGGGCCAGGCCAGCGACTACGAGCTGTGGGCTCAGGCCACCGGTGACCAGCGCTGGCTCTGGGGCGGCCCGGACCGCCCGGGGCAGACCCTGACCATCTACAAGGAGTTGGAGGACTACTTCGGCGGGGCCGACGACTGGCACGGCGCCGGGGGAGAGATCCGCGTCGAGCGCCCGCGGGTGCGCTGGAAGATCCTGGACGCCTGGCAGGCTGCCGCCGCCGAGTTGGGCATCGCCCCCATCGACGAATTCAACCGGGGCGACAACGCCGGCAGTGCGTACTTTCACGTCAACCAGAAGCGGGGCCGCCGTTGGTCGATGGCCGACGCCTTCCTGCATCCGGTCGCGCACCGACCCAACCTCACCGTCTACACCCACACCCAGGCCGTGCGGCTGCTGTTGGATAGCCAGGTCGGCGAGCATCAGCGTCGCGGCGCGTGGAGTACCGCGCAGCACCGCATCACCGGCCTGCGACTGCTCAAAGACGGCCAGCTGGTGGACGTCACGGCCCGCCGGGAGGTGATCCTGAGCGCCGGAGCCATCGGGTCGCCGCACCTGATGCAGGTCTCCGGTCTGGGGCCGGCCGATCTGCTGCGCGACCATCAGGTGCCGGTGACTGTGGATCTGCCCGGGGTGGGCGAAAACCTCCAGGACCACCTACAGCTTCGAACGGTCTACCGGGTGCAGGGCGCGCGCACGGTGAACACGCTGTACCGCAACTGGTTCACCCGCGCGGGCATGGGACTGCAGTACCTGCTGCTGCGATCAGGCCCCATGACCATGCCGCCGTCCACGCTGGGGGCGTTCGCCACGAGTGACCCGGCGCTGGCCAGTGCCGATCTGGAGTGGCATGTGCAGCCGTTGTCGTTGCCGAGGTTCGGCGAACCCCTGCACACGTTCGGCGCGATCACTCCCTCGGTGTGCAACCTGCGACCCAGCTCCCGGGGACACGTGCGGATGGCCAGTGCGGATCCGCTTGTGGCCCCGCTGATTTCCTGCAACTACCTGTCCACCGATGCCGACCGTCACGTCGCGGTGCGCGGCCTGCGGATGACCCGGCAGATCATGGCGGCGCCGGCGCTGGCCCGCTACCGGCCGCAGGAGGTGCTGCCCGGCCCGCACCTCAACAGCGACGACGACCTGCAGCGTGCGGCCGGCGAACTGGGGACGACGATCTTCCACCCAGTGGGCACCTGCGCGATGGGAGCCTTTGACGCCCAGGGCAATCCGCGGTCGCCCGCCGCCGTCCTGGACACCGACTGCCGCGTGCACCGCGTCGCCGGTCTTCGTGTGGTCGATGCCTCGGCGATGCCCACCATCACCTCCGGCAACACCAACGCCCCGGTGATGCTCATCGCCGAGCGGGCAGCGCGGGCGATTATGGGCGCCAGCGGAGAAGGCAGGTGAACACCGCCGTCGGCAGCATGACCGCCCGGCGCAAAACCGTCGTATTGGCGTCGTGCTGCCTGAGCCTGCTAATCGTGTCGATGGACGCCACCATCGTCAACGTCGCGATCCCGGCCATCCGCGCCGATCTGCGCGCCTCGGCCCCGCAGATTCAGTGGGTGATCGACGTCTACACCCTGGCGCTGGCCTCCCTGCTGCTGCTCGCCGGGGCGGCCGGCGACCGATTCGGCCGGCGCCGGGTGTTTCAGACCGGCCTGAGCGTCTTCGCGCTGGGATCACTGCTGTGCAGCCTCGCCCCGTCCATCCAGCTGCTCATCGCCGCCCGGCTGATCCAGGGCATCGGCGCGTCGATGATGAATCCGGTTGCCCTGTCGATCATTACGCAGATCTTCACCGAGCGGGTCGAACGCGCCCGGGCCCTGGGCATCTGGGGTGGCGTGGTGGGCATTTCGATGGTGCTCGGTCCGATTGTCGGCGGTCTTCTCATCGAGGTCGTCGGCTGGCGGGCGGTGACTGGTGGGCCGGTACGGCAGCCGGCCGTCGCTGCTGGCCTCGGGCCTGCTGATCACCGCGGCGTCGGCGCTGCTGGCCTTCCTCAGCCCGACGACGCCGGTGTGGATCATCGTGATCATCTTCGCCGTCTACGGCGTCGGGTTCGGGATGGTCAACACTCCGGTGACCAACGCCGCGGTCAGCGGAATGCCGCAGGACCGCGCCGGCGCCGCCTCGGCGGTCACCTCCACCAGCCGGCAGGTCGGGGTGTGTATCGGTGTGGCTCTGTGCGGTTCGCTGGCCGGCCCGGCGCTGGCCGGCACCGCTGCGCAGTTCACCGACGCCGCCCGGCCGCTGTGGTGGCTCAGCGTCGCCCTGGGACTGTGCATAGTGGCCCTGGCGGTGCTGTCCACCTCGGCGCGCGCGTACCGTTCCGCTGACCGGCTCGCCCCGCTCATCGCCGAGTGACCCCGGCTCAGCGCAATTTCACCAACCGGGTGGTCGAGGTCTCGTCGAGTTCCACCACGTCGGCGCGGGAACGCAGGAAGTCGCTGAAAGACTTGAAGCCCAACGACTTTTCCGAAAACGACGGGTCCATGCGTTTCATCTGCGCTTTGACCTCCGAGTTGTGCTGCCACTCGACGTCGTCCTTCTCCAGGCTGATCTGCAGGGCGCGGCTGAGCAGCCCCGTTGCCGCGGCCTGCGGGTCCGGGGTTGCCGGCTCGGTGGATTTCCCTGCGCGCCTGGGCTTTCCTGCCCCGGGTTGCTCGCCGTCGGCGGCGGCCGGCGCGAACACCGGCACCCCGGGCAGGGAGTCGTAGATGATGAAGTCGTCGCACGCCGCCGCCAGCGCGCGGCTCGACGACCCGGCCACTCCGATGCCCACCACGTAACGGCCCAGCCGCTTGCACCGCTGGGCCAGCGGGATGTAATCCGAATCACCGGCGACGATCACCACATGGGTGAGATCGGGCAGCCGGAACATGTCCTCCACGGCGTCGACCGCCAGCCGGATGTCGGCGCCGTTCTTGCCGTAGGCCGCCGCCGGGAACAGTTGCACCAGGTCCACCGCCCGGCCTACCAGCTGCTCGCGGTATTCGGCGTTGACCCCGGCCGACCAGTCCGCATAAGCCCGGGTCAGCACCACGGTTCCGAACGACGACGCGAAGTCCAGGATCGCGCCCACGTCGACCCGTGCGCGGGCCAGGCGCGCGGGTTCCAATCCCTTGGTCTTGTCGCGCTGAAAAGAGTTGCGGCCATTGACCTGGTCATATCGCGAAATCACGATGTTGTCGAAGTCGAGGTACACCGCGACGCGGGCCGCGCTGGGGTCGGTCATTTGCCTAAGTCTTCACTATTTCGTTCCGATTTACGGGTGTGACGGGGACACCCCGGCGGGTAGCGTGCACCAGGAGGGAGGTGCCCGTTTGACTGCGAAACCCATAAAGCCCGAAAGTGACGACCACGACGAAGAAAAGTTCTTTGAGGAGTGCCTGCGCGAGCACGGTCAGCTCGCCGACGAGGAGGGCGCCGAGTTGCCGCCCGGTGCCACCCACCAGATGACCACCGATGCCAACGGCGAGCGCAAGGTGACGCGGAAACGGTTCTCTGCGTTCTAGAGAACAGACCAGCCGCAGGCGAACCGGATCCGCAGAAGTTCCTGCTTGGCGCCCCGCTTGCGTACCGCGTGCGTGGTGCCCAGCCCGGGCACCGTCGGGCGCGCCGGCACGGCGCCCTTTTTCGGTTTGTTGTTCCCGCCGTTGAGCTTGAACGCGATCTGGCCGTTGGTGACCAGGCTGCGGACGAAGTCGACGACCTCCGCGGACGGCGCGCCGGAGCGCGGGGCGGCCATCAGCGCCGCCGATCCACCAGAGCTGCCGACCAGGGTGGCGGTGTTCACCGCGGCCACCACGCCTTTGAGGCGCGGGTCCACCGCGTCCAGGGACACCTCGCTGTACAGCGTGACGTTGGCCATCGGTTCCCCGCCGAGTTCGGCCGTTGTCACACTGGCCGGTTTCCGGCTGCCCGCGGCGAATCGGCCGCGTAGGTCCTGGATGGTGTTCTCCTCGACGCTCACCACGTTGCGGCGGACTTTGGGCGGAGCGCCCTCCAGCACAAGCTCTGCCGCCAGCAGCCCCGCCGCGCCGAGGGCCAGGCCGTGGTTGAGGAAGGCCTGGTTGATCACGTCGCGATGCTTACCGCCGTACATCTGCTCGTCGGCCAGCACCATCGCCCTGCCGGCCGCGCGGAAGAACCGTGGGACGGCCGGGGCGCTGCGGGAGGCCTCGTAGAACAGCGCCGAGGCGATCTTGGTGGCGGCCCACAGGCCGGTCTGGGTGGTCTTGCCGGACTTCAGGAAGACGCCCCGCAGCACGTCCCAGAAGCATCCGCTCATGATCCGGGCGATGCTGTGCACCTCGGCGATCATCACATTCGGACCGCCGGTCTTCGGCATGGTCTGGGGCAGTTGCCAGGTGAACTTGTTCAGGGCCCGCCGGGGCTGGGAGGCCGAGACGCCCGGGCCGTAGAACTGGCGGATGGCCTCGGACAGCTCCTCGGCGGTGGCCTCGACGAAGTTGGCCTTGTCCAGCTTGGGCGTGAGCTTGAGCAGCACCTCGCGGGTCTTGCGGTCGGCCAGGGCGGTGACGATGGCCGTCACGTCGCCGAAGGCCTCGTGGAAACCGCCGACTTCGAGCAGGTTGACGGCCCACAGATCGGGCCGCAGCGCGTCGAGGATCGCGTGCCCCGCCTCGTGGGCGACCACGTCGGTGCTGGCCCCGGAGTACCAGGTGGTGTTGCCCTTCGTGGCGTGGAAGAACGACAGGGTGGCCCGGTCGTAGTAGGCGTTGAGGTCTTCGCCGGCGTCGGAGACCACCAGCATCGACGCCGGGTTGTCCGCATCCTGCGCCCAGGAGGTCAGCGGCTTGCCGAGCGCCTTCTCCCACGCCTCGATCGCCAGGATCGCCCCCTGCCGGGCCTGCCAGGCCACGAACTCCGGGCTGCCCGGCGGGTAGGACGCCTGCGGCGGCTCGTCGGCCAGGATGATGCCGGCCCGCCCCGCCGGCCGATCGCGTTTCGCGGTAACGCGCCGCATCGGCATGACGTCGGTGACGAGTGGATCGTTGGGAATGAAGTTGATCATTGCGCGGCGCGCCCCCTTGTTCGCATCCAGTGCGGCAGCGCCGCGATGGTTCGATTCACGGTAGCGCGACGGGATGACAACAAGCGGCCAATAGTCCGATAGCGCCGGCTGGTATCGCCGGCGCTATCGGAGTGTGAGCCGTTTTAGGAGACGGTGACGTGGACGTGGTTGAAGTGAGCGGGCACCCGCCACATGGTGTAGGCCACGCCGAAGCGGCCGGCCTGGCTCAGGATGTCGGAGTTGATCGCGTCGCCCAAGCTCATGTCCGATCCGATCATGATGTCGAGGGCACGTCCGCTGGGATGATCGGGGCGCGAGTCGGCGCGCACGCCGCCGATGGACTGCACACCGGGGTAGGTGTCGGTGATGTACTGCAGCAGGTTCCAGGCGTTGGGGGACAAGCCGTTGGTCCCGACAAGCGGAACAGCCGACGCAGTCGCCGAAGACGTTGCAATCAGGCCAGCGGTAATCGTCGCCAGTGCAATGGTTTTCATAGTGGAGAAATTTTAACGACGTCACTTTTTAAACCAAAGCGACTGTGCGCCTGAGCAATCGTTCTGACCAAGCTTCGTGTTTGCTGAAATCAACCCCTATTCAAGCCCAATTCGGTTGTGAAATAACCCATTACCGCAGGTCAAAACCCAGTCGTGAAAAGGATGAAACCCCAGCTAGGCGTGCTGCGCAACAGTAAAGTCCTAGTTAAATGCGCCTGGAGCCAGCGGATTCCGGCCGTGCGATGCCGAAATCGCTTTGCCGTCAGGCGGTGAAATTCAAAACGTGTTCTGAGACACAGTTGGCGTTGTGGGGCGAATTTGGGTGCTCGCATGACACTTTTCGGCGTTGCGCCTGCAATGCCGCGAGTCTGTCCCCGCCCCGGCTTAAGGTCGAGCCATGACCGGGATGATCGTGGCAGGTGCGGCTGGGCTCCAGCGCGCTCCGTCCGCGCACTTCGCGGGCGCTGTGGCGGCCGTCTCGCAGCCGTTTCGCCAGCTCGTGGCCGATCTGATCGACGGTCTCAAGGTCCACCCCGACGGCGAACGGCTGGACATCTCGCCCCGCGAGCAGAGCGCCGGCTACATCCAGCTGGTCGCGGTCGAGTGGCTGCCCCGATCGGAGCGCTGCTTCCTGATCGACATGTGGGCCCGCACCGACAGCGGCGTCGACGGTGAGTGGGACCCTCGCGGCACCCCACGTCTTCCCGACGACGTCTTGCGCGCGGGGCGGTGGCAGTTCTTCAATTGCTATGTGGCAGTGCGCCAATGGGGGCGCGCGGCGCACCTGCGCGGCCAGTACCCCAAGTAGGCTGACGCTACTACTAGTGCCGCCAGTCCGGTCCGTCGGCGATCGCGTCGTAAGCCAGCGAGAACCGGAACCAGCGGGCGGCCTCGGACAGATGCCCGGTGCGCCGCGCCAGATTGCCCAGCCGCCACATCACCCCGACGTTGGGCAGCGGTTCGGTGGTCAGCGCCCGCACGTACCCGGCCCGGGCGTCCACCGCTTCGCCGGCGGCCTCCAGCTGTTCGGCGTTGCGCACAAACGAACGGCTCGACGCCGGCACGGCGCCACCAGCGACCGGCGGTGGGGTGAGTCTGCGCAGCTTGGGGGCCTTGCGCACGGACGATCCGTTGGTTCTGCCGGCGGCTTTGATGCCCCGCTCCAGGGCATCGAGCAGCTGTTCGACCACGTCCTCGACGTCCGAGCCCTGCTCGCGCCAGCCCTTGATGTCCAGGGAGACGCCGTCGGCGGTCGCAAAGTCGGCGGCCAGCGGCCAGGCCGCCGCCGGCGCCGGCTGGGCGGGCGCGGAGTCCAGGCTGTCGGCGAAGGCCATCACCTCGTCGATGGACGCCTGCGGGTTGCGCTCCTGAAAGTCCATCATGGCTTGGGCTTTGGCGCCCACGATATCCGGATCGGGCACCGTCTCGGGCGCGGGAGCCGTTGCCGGAGTGAGCATTCCGTAGATGCGGCTGTCCTTTTCGACCACCGCCGGCAGCCCCGCGGCAGCCGCGGCGATGGGCTTGGACAGGCTGGTGCGCTGGATATCGCGGGCGGTGATGGTGGGAAGTTCGAGGTTGGGGGAGGCGTACACCGCGGCGACGCTCTCTGGAACGTAGGCGTAGGGCCGGAACGCGGCGACGACACGGCCGTGCTTGGACACGTAGACGGTCTTGTCGGCCCGCAGGGCCTCGAAAAGCTCTTTGTGCAGCTTCTTCAGCCCCGACAGCGGCATGACGGTGTATCCCGGTTCGGTGGCCCCGGTGGTGGACCTGGTGTGTTCCCGCTCGGTCGCCATGGTGGGTGTCCTTTTCGGCTGCGGAACTGCGTTGATTGACGCCGACTGCTTCGGCACGGTTCGTGGCTCCGCCTAATCTACCGACATATGTCGGTTATTTCAATAGGATGTCGACATGTACAAAGACACCGCCAAGTGGCTGCTGACGTTCACGCCGATCACCGCGGTCATCACCCTGGCGCTGACCCTGGGGCCGCGGCTCAACGCCATCGTCGGGATCGGGTTGGACGGCTGGGTGCGCCGGTTCCCGGTCGCCACCGCGGCGATCGTCCTGACCCTGGCCGCCACGGTCGCCGTCGTCGCGCTGTGCCGGTATGTGCTGCTCGCCGAGGCCACCCCGTGGACTGAGCTGCGCAAATCTCCCACCTGGTGGTCGCGCGCCTTCAGTGACCACGCCGTCGGCATGCCGCTGTTCCCGGCGTCCACCGACTTCGAGGCGGCCGAGATCCGGGCCACCACCGACGAGGCGACCTCGGCCCAGCAGAGCGCCCTGGCCGCCACCACACTGCGGATCCAGGCGCTGTCGGAGACCCTGAACGCCAAGGCCCGCTTCCTCCGGTTCAGCTGGGGTTACGGCATCTGCATGCTGCTTATCGTCACCGGGCTGTCGGTGGCGGCGTTCAGCGTTCCCGCCACCCCGGAGGCCGTCACCAAACCCACCAAGGTGGCGATCCTGCTGCCCGACGGCGCCGAGCGCCGCTTCACCGAGACCACCGGCTGCGCCACCCTGGACGGCACCACCGCCGTCGCGGTCGGCGGCCTGTGGGATCACCCGGCGATCCGGTTGATCGGCCCCGGCTGCCCGGCGGGGCAGTGGACGCCCCCGGACGACCTCGGGATGGTGATCACCCCGGCGTGACGGTGCCGGCGTGAACGGCGTTGATCGGCAGGAGTCATCGGGACGCCCCGTTCCTCATCGGCCCAGTTCCCGTCATCATCCGCGTTACGGTGGCCGGATGAACGCGGGCGAACAGACCATCGACTGGCTCTACCGAGACCAGTTGCAGGTCGACGAGCAGTGGTCGGTGCGCACCGAGCGGGGGTTCACCTGGTGGGCCGACCAGAACGCGCAAACCATCGAGATCCTGGGCGAGGAGAGCGCGCCCGACGGACCGACCGGCTATTTGATCGTTGTGCGAACCGAGGTGGTGGCCGACGTCGACCTGACCGAGGCCGGGTTGACCGAACTCAACGACGGGCCGATGCGCTGCGCCGCCCTGGCCGGGCCGGTGTACGACCGGGACAGTGGGACCCTGAGTCTGTGTTCACTGGCCATGGTCCACGACGACGATGACAGCTGGACCAGCGTGGTGCTCGGCTCGGCCGCGGTGTCGCAGATCGCCGAGGCCCGCATCCTCGGGCCCGATCTGGCCGCCGCACTCGGCGGCCGTCCGGCGCTGAGCGGTCACCCGGCGAACGGCCTGCGGCCCACCCCGGATGAGATGGTGGACGCGGTGCGGCTCTTCGTGGAAGCCGGCCAGGCGCCCTGCCGGTGGCCCAAGTCCGAATTCGACTCCGCTGTCCAGGAATTCATGATGCAGCCCCCGTCGATCGGCGCGGCCAGTGCCGGTCAGGGATTCACTGTGGAGTTTCCCTACGGCCGGCGGTCGTCGCTGTGCCAGGTGGGCGCCCAGCCGCATCCGCTGTACGGCAACGGGCTTTTTGTGTTGCAGCGCTTCCCCTTCTCGGTGGACACCCCGGCCCAGGGTGCTGAGTTGGCGCTGGAACTCAACGGTGTCGAGCTGACCCAGAACGGCACCGGCTTCGGGTTCGGCAGCTACGTCTACGACAACGGGATGCTGTGCTTCGCCGCGTTCTTCCCCAACTCGCTGCACGGCCAGATTGCCCTGCCCAACCTGTACTTCGCCTGTGCGGCGCGGGCGCACGCCATCTCGGTGTGGCTGCTCGATGAGCCGTGGACCGCCGATTCCTTCTCGGTCGGAAAAAGCACACTGGGCCGAAAGATGATGTCCGACAGAGATGAAAAGTAGGTTGCGACGATGAATGACGACCCGTACGCCAGCGCCGAGGAACTCGGCCTGATGCAGGGGTTTCCGCCCCCGCTGGGCAAGCGGGTCGACCGCTCCAACGGCCTGATGTTTCCGCCCTACAACCGGTGGGCCTATCTGAACATGCGAACGCTCTACCCGTCGGCCGCGGTGCGCAACGCCGATGCGGTGCTACCGCTGCGGGTCGACATCGATTCGGGCATAGACGAACTCACCGTCACCCGCGCGGACGGAACCGCAGCCGGCTTTCCGGCCTTCCTGCGTGAGACCTACACCGACTCGCTGCTGGTGGTCACCCGCGACCGGCTGGTCTATGAGCACTACGCCAACGGCATGCATGCCAACCAGGCCCACCAGATGATGTCGTGCACCAAGTCCTTCGCAGGCCTGTTCGCGCTGATGGCCGCCGCCGACGGTCTGCTCGACGAGTCGCACACGGTCACCGACGTCATCCCCGAACTCGCCGGCACCTCGGCATTTACCGGCGCGACCGTCGGCCAGGTGCTGGACATGCTGAACTCGATGGACTTCGTCGAGGACTACGCCGACCCCGACTCGGGGATCTGGAGCTACGGGCGGGCGCTGGGCTGGATCGAGTCCGTGTCGGGCACCACCGCCGACACGCTGTATGAGTTCCTCGCCACGTTGCGCAAGGACCCCGCGCACGAGCACGGCGAGATCTTCCACTACCAGACGCCCAAGACCGACGTCGTCAACTGGATCACCAACCGGGCCACCGGAAAGTCGTTCCAGGACCAGATGACCGACGTGCTGTGGCGCAAGCTCGGCACCGAGGGTGAGACCTACGTCCTGCTCGACCGCGGCGGCACCCTGGTGGCCGGCGGTGGACTCAACGCCGCTCCGCGCGATCTGGCCCGGTTCGCGATGATGATGCTCAACGGCGGGGTCGCCGACGGGCAGCAGGTAGTCCCGGCAGGCGTCATCGACATCCTCGACGCCGGCGGCAGCCTCGACGCCTTCTCCAACGGTCCCGACGCGGTCGGCGCGGTGGGTAGCGGCGACTGGAGTTACCGCGCACAGTGGTGGATCCGGCACACCCCGGGGCGGGAGGCCATCTCCGCCGTCGGGATCAACGGCCAGTGGATCTACCTCGACCGGCGCCGGGGTGTGGCGATCGTCAAGCAGTCCTCGCACCCGGTGTCCTCCGATCCCGACACCGACCAGTTCATCCTCAACGCCTTCGATGCGGTCATCGACCGAATGAGCCGATGAACACCGAGCATCTGTCGTTCTCCAAACTGCTGAATTCCGATCTGGCGGGTACCTACCCGCGGACTCCCAGCTCGGGTGCGACGGTCGAGCCCGCCATCGCCGACGCCGAGGTGGCCCGGGTGCGCCGCGACGGCTACGTGATCCTGCCCGGCCTGCTGAGCGCCGCCGAACTCGACGACATCCGGCAAGCCGTCGCACCGCTGCTGGACCAGCACGGCCGCAACCCGTTCGAGGGACGCTCCACCCAGCGGATCTACAGCGTGCTCAACAAGACCCGCGCGTGTGACCGCATCGTCGACCATCCGCGGGTGCTGGCCCTGCTGGACCGGCTGCTGATGCCCAACTACCTGCTGTCCATGCTGCAGGTGATCAATATCCTGCCCGGCGAAGCGGCCCAGATGCTGCACACCGACGACGCGTTCTACCCGCTGCCGCGGCCGCGAAAAGCGTTGGGAGCGGCCACCATCTGGGCCATCGACGAGTTCACCGCCGACAACGGCGCCACCGACATCATTGCGGGCAGCCACCTGTGGGGCGAGGGGAGACCGGACCCGGCTGAACGGGAGCCGGTGGTGATGCCGGCCGGGTCATGCGTGTTCTTCCTGGGCACCCTGTGGCACGGCGGGGGTGCCAACCGCTCGGTGGGTCCGCGGCTGGCTGTCACCGCGCAGTACTGCGAACCGTGGGTGCGCCCGCAGGAGGCGTTCACTTTGTCGACGCCTCGCGAGGTGGCGCGGGAGGTGTCCGAGGACATCCGCCGGATGCTCGGGTACAGCATTCACCCGCCGTTCATCGGTCAGGTCGACGGCATGCATCCCAAGCGGCTGCTCGAACGTGGCGATCGGGACTAATCGCAGTCGCAGGGCAATTCCAGGTAGCACTCGCCGCAAAACGCCACCGGTTTGCCGAACTTCTTCGGGACCGGCCCGCCCGGGAAGCTGACGCGGCCGGTCGGCTCGATCTTGACCTCGGGGTTGCGGCGCTTGAGTTCGGCCAGGCAGGTCTTGACGTAGTCGAGCAGCGGGGGCGAGGCACCCTGTTCCCACAGCTCGCGATAGCCGAACGAGTTCTCATAGGACATCGCGGCTCCGGCCGGCAGTTCGCCGTCCAGCATGTACTGGGCACTGCGCATGACCGACTTCACGTAGGTGATCGTCCGGTCGCCCCACTCGGTGGCCAATTGCTGAGCGGTCGCACCCCGTTCCATCCCGCGGAAGGCCTGGCCGTGCCGGATGGAACTGCGGCGCAGGAGAGTCTTGATCTCTTCCAGGAGTTCGGGGGTCAGTCCGGTCTTGGTGGGTCGACGGAGGCGGGGCGAGCCCTCCGATGTCGTGATCACGCGGGGATGCCTCGCTTTTCGTTGCTTTGCTGAGAATTCTCCGTTCGCGAGGCTGGAAGGGCGTGCGTAGTCAACTACCTGTTTTTTCGCCCCAGCGGGCATTCGCGCCATAGGTAGCCCGTGAGGCCCCGCGACCCCATACCATCGACGGGTGGACTGGCCTTTCACCGGTCGCGGCGGGGAACTCGACCTGGTAACGACGGTGCTCGGCGCCGAAGCCGGGTACCGGGGCATGGTGCTCGTGGGAGGCGCGGGCGTGGGGAAGTCCCGGCTGGCGCGTGAGGCCGCCGGGGTGGCCGCGGAACGGGGCTGGGCAGTCCGGCAGGTGGAGGGCACTGCCGCCGGGCAGGGGATTCCGCTGGGGGCGTTCTCGAACTGGATCAACCGGCTCGACGGGCCGCCGCTGGACCTGGCGAGCGAAGTGGTCACGGCGATCAGCGCCGGCCACGCCGGTCGGATAGTGGTCACCGTGGACGACGCCCACCTGCTCGACGACCTGTCCGCCTTCGTCCTGCACAAGCTCATCGCCGACGGCCTGGCCAGGGTGATCATCACCCTGCGCAGCGGTGAGGAACCGCCTCGCACCGTCACCGAACTGTGGAAGAACGGGCGCCTTCAGCGACTGGACCTGCAACCGCTGTCGCGCGAGGAATGCGACCGCCTGCTCACCGTGGCAGTGGGCGGGCCCCTGGCGGCGCCGGCCGCCCAACGACTCTGGGAACTGACCGACGGCAACGTGCTGTTCCTGCATCACCTGGTCCGCCAAGAGGTCGACGCCGGCCGGCTTTCCCCTGACGACAGCGGCTGCTGGCAGTGGACCGGACCGGTGACGGTCTCGGCGACGCTGGCCGACCTGGTGCAGGCCGACATCGGTTCGGCTCCCCAGGCGGTGATCGACGTCGTCGACTTGGTGGCACTGGCCGAGCCCCTGGACTTCAGCCACCTGACGGCCCTGGCCGACCCGGCCGCCGTCGAGGAGGCCGAGCGACGGGGCTTGATCCGGATGTGTCACTGCCTGCCCGCGGATCGGGTGCGGATCGGTCACCCGCTGTACGCCGAGACTCGCCGCTGCCGGATGGGCAGCGTCCGCGCCAAACGGCTGCGGGGCCGGGCGGTCAACGCGATCACCACAGCGGCCCCCGGCGCCAACCCGGTGGATCCGGTCCGGCTCGGCCTGCTGTGGCTGGAGTCGGACCTACCGCCCGACTCTGAGGTGATGTACGAGGCTGCCGAGGAAGCGTTTCGGCGGCTCGACACCCCGCTGAGTCAGCGGCTCACCGAGGCGTCGATCCGCGCCGGCGGCGGCATGAAGCCACGTTTCCTGCATGCCCGGACGCTGGCCCTGCTCGGGCGGGCCGACGAGGCCGAGGAACTGCTGAATTCCCTTGCCGCAGGGGATGTCCATGATCCGATGTGGCCGGCGGCGACCAATATGCGTGCCCTGAGCGCAATGCTCGCCCACGGCGACCCGGATCGGTCCTGGGCCATGATCGACGACGCCTTGGCGCGCGCCCCCGAACCGGCAGTGGCTGAGCTGACGGCGTTCCGGGTGGTGCAACTCGCCATGGCGGCCCGCCCGGCGGAGGCGGTCGAGATCGCCGAATCCATTGACCGGGAACGGTTGACGGACCTGGCCCGGATCAACCTCAACTACGGGCTGACCATCGCCCTGGGTGACGTGGGCCGCCCGCATGCGGCCACCCGTTCCCCCGTGGGCGCGATGGTGAACGCGGCGAGGCCGCCCGCCACCGCTTACCAGGCCGTCGCGCTGGCGCTGATCCATGCCGACACTCTGGTGACCAACGGATGTATCGCTGAGGCTCGCACCCTTGCCGAGGATGTCGTCCGGCAGTGGGCCGAACTGCCTGAGGTTCCGCTCCTCATCGCCGCCGCCGTCGAGGGTATGGCGGCGCTGGGTTACGGCGATCTGCCCACCGCGCTGCGGCTGCTGCAGGCCGTTCTAGACAGACAGGAACTGCGCGACGACCGGCGGGGACTGCCCTACCTGGGCGTCGCGTGCCTACTCAGCGTGAGCTACACCGAAGCGATGGCCCGCGCCGGCCGGGTCGAGGACGCCGTCGAGGCGATGGGGCTGATGGAGCGCAGCCGCCACCCCGCGTACAGCTTCATCGAGTCCAACCGATTGCTGGCGCAGGCGTGGGTGGCCGCGGTGCGCGGGCTGCGCACCGAGGCGGTGGCCCTGGCCGGGGACGCCGCCGACTTCGCCCGCGCTCATGGCCAGCTCGCCCGTGAGGTGAGCTGCCTGCAGGCCGCAATCCAATTCGGCGACACGAGATCCGGTGATCGCTTAACGGAACTGGCGGGTCTGGTCGAGGGCCCCCGTGCCGGTATCGCGGCGCGTTGGGCGGCTGCGCTGACCGGCCGTGACGGCCCGGCGCTGATGCAGGTCTCCGACGACCTGGAGACCATGGGGGACCGGATCGCCGCCGCGGATGCCGCCGCGCAGGCGGGCCGGATCTTCGAGCGGGCGAACCTGCGGGGCGCCCGGCTCACCGCCGTGACGCGGGCCGAGCGGATCGCCGCCGAGTGCGGGGCGCGCACCCCGGCGATCGGTCAGGCCGTCGTGCCGCTGGCGCTGACGCGCCGTGAGTGGGAGATCGCCGCGCTGGTTCGGGAAGGGTTGTCCAACAAGCAGATCGCCGAGACCCTGAGCATGTCGGTGCGCACCGTCGAGGGCCACATCTATCGCGCGTGCACCAAGCTGGGAGTGGCCGGGCGGACGGAGCTGGCCGCGCTGGTGGGCTGAGGTCAGCCCACAAGAACGCCCGTCAGCGCCGCGGGCGGTTCAGCACGGCAAGCACCACGCCGGCCAGCGCGATGATCGGGCCGAGCACCGTCCAGGTCGTCGTATTGCTCATCGGGCTGCCCTGCACCGCCCCCACGCCCTGCAGGGTGAACAACACACCGCAGAACACCATGACGATCCCGACACCCAGCAATCCTTGTCGCATGGGTGCCATCGTCGCCTATCCGGGCCAGTCCGGGTAAGGCCCTCGGTCAAATAGCGCGGTTGTGCGCCGGGGAATCCGAGCGGTCCGGATCGAAATTCGGCTCTAGTCCAGATGGTCTATTTGCAGCTCCCTCCCTTGCGCTGGCCGTTCTTCTCAGCTGAATCTGAGGTTCGTCCGTGCTTCGCTTAAGGGAGGGAACCCAAAGAATGCTCATCTCACTTCGCTCGCAGACGATTGCGGGGACTGCCGCATTTGTCAGTGCTGCCGCTGTTGCCGTGACTCCGGTAGCCCCGACCGTGCCGACGGCGCTGTCGTCTGCTAATTCCGCTGTCGCGCTGTCGGCTCTGGACGACCCGATCAGTGCCCTGATAGCCACCGGGCAATTCGGGCTCAACTATCTGATCAACGGCAGCTACAGCGAGGATCCGGTGGTCAACTGGGGCGAGGCCGCGGGTATCGGGGATTTTTGGAACGCGGTCTTGCAAGAGGTCCACGATCCGGTGTTCGGGTTCGTGCCGCACATCACGAGCGTCGGCGTGATTCCCAACTCCATCGAGGTTCCGTTCCCGGTCGGTACCCAGTTCCTGGCGAACGTGGTCGGCTACGGCAACACCGCCGCGCAGGCCACCGGGGACGTGTTGCAGGCCGGGGCGGACGTCGTATGGGTTCCGGTGAGCCTGACCGGCGCGGTGATCGCAGATCTGTTGAGCGGCAACGTCGACGACATTCCCGCCGACGTTCAGGACGCCATCGATGACGTCCTGGCCAGTCTGACGGGCGCACTGGATTCCGTCGTGTTCGCCGGGACCGACATCGTCAACAATGTCATCGCGCGGGCGGGCGCCGTGATCGAGGCGATCACCGTGTCCTTGCAGGAACTCGGGCCGATTCTCACCTACCAACTGGATTATCTGTCCTTCGCGACCAACAACGTCGTCACCGGCCTTACCGACGCCCTGGCGGCCGGCGATCTCGAGGGGGCATGGAATGCCGGTGTGGCGGGTCTGCTCGGCCCGGACGGCCTCCCGGGCGTCATGCTCAATCTGAGCGTCGGCGCTGGCATTCAGATCGATACGGAGGACCCGAACACCTTCGTGCCGAGTCTGCGCACCGCGTTCCAGTCCAGCGCCCAGAAGATTGCCTCAGCTCTGACGACAACGGTGTCACCCACCGAGGAGTTTGAGCTCTTCGACGAGCCGGAGAGCGCGGCGAGTTCGCCGGCTGAGGTCGAGGCTGACATATCGCCGGCCGACGAGCCGCCGACGGCCGACGCTTCCGTAGGTGACCTCGCCTACGAGCCGGCCACCGGCGACGCCGCTTCGGAGGCCGGCCAGGGTTCGGACATCCTGTCGGACAGCGTCTCGGACAGCGTCTCGGAAACCGCGTCGGTCACCGAGAAAGACACCGACAGCGGCGTTTCGGCTACCAGGGCTCAGCGGGGTGACCGGCAGGCCGCCGCTGCCGACAACGCTGAGTCCCCGGCGGATAAGTAGGTTCCTCCCCGCCGCGCCGCACACCGGCGCGGGTAGCGGCGGGGACAGGGTCAGGCGGCCCTGTCCCCGCCGCTCACTCGTTCGCTACCGAGTAGGCGCCGGCCGTGCTCTACAGCCCGAAGGCGTCGGCGAAACCCTCGCCCCAGACCAGCGCGCCGACCAGTCCGGCGGTGGTCACCAGGCCGACGTCCGCCGCCAGCGGCAGGCCGATGGCATTCACCAGCCCGGCGATGACGTCGCCGGTGAGCGCCTGCTGGATCCCGTACAGGAACAGATTGACGTTGTAGGCCGGCAGCGTGGTCAGGAGCGAGTTGATGATGTCCGCCGTCGGCAGCAGTGCCGCGTAGAGCGACGCGGCCGCGTTCGAGACGAAATCGGCGGCCGAGTCGATCAGGTTCTGCACGTCGTAGACGAAATCGCCGGACCCCGACAGCGCCAGCGGCGCCGGCGTTGGGTTGGACATCGCCGCCATCTCCTGAGCTACCGACCCGTTGGGCCCGAACGCGGCGAAGAAGTCGGCGATGCCCTGCTTGATGCCGTCGACGAGCTGGGTGAACACCTCGCCCGGGTCCACGTCGGGGAACACCCCGAACGGCTGCAGGACATTCGCGTAGGGCTGGGTGCCGGTGGTGAAGCCGTGCGCCGGATCCCCGTAACCGAGGTTGACGATGACCTTCAGCACCGGTTGCATCAGATCGGCGAGCGGGTTACCGATCAGCGGAATCAGGCGAAGTGGCTGCAGCAGCGGAAGATTCTCGATCGGGATGAAGCGGTACTGCTGCGTCGGATCGGTGGTCGGCAGCACGATGGCGTTCTCGACCTGCTCCTTGGTCAGGCAGTACGCCTTGCACTTCGCCAGTTCATCAGGGGTGGGGGTGTACTTGACGTGGATGAAGACGATGCCCAGCCCGGCGTTGAGGACCGACAGGAAGTTGAGCGGGTAACGCGGGAAGTCGGCGAAGCCGTCGTATTGCTGGGTGTAATTGGTTGTGGGATAGAGGTTTTCGGGGGTCGCGCCGTAGAAGTCGATGCCCAGGCTGGTGAGGCTGAACATCGGCATGTCGCGGCCGCTGAACCGGGACAGGAACCCGCCGTCGGGGTTCATCTCGTTGCCCACTAGAACGAAGCTGGCCGGAAGTCCTTCGGGCACGGTGTATTCCACGCCATCGACGGTGTAGCCGCCTTGCAGCAGCGAGGCGATGACCGCGCTCTGGGAGTAACCGAACACGGTGGTCGGGGTTCCGGCCGGCTGGTCGCCGAGCGTTCTGGCGATGATCTGGATGCCCTGATCCACCGAGGTGTTGAACGGCAGGCTCTTGACACCGGTGATCGGGTAGAGGCCTTCCGGGGTGAAGACCAGTTGCTGCGTGCCCGGGACGTTGCCCGGGATGTAGTAGTTCATCACGGTGTCGCCGTAGGCCACGGTCGGCACGGGCACGCCGCTGGGGCCCATGATGAACGTCGCGGTCGTCGAGGTGGTGGCCGCGGGGGACTGCAGCGACGTGGCGGCGGCCAGCGGCTGGCGGCGGGCGAAGGCCAGCGCCGCCCAGTCCAGGGGTGACTCGACGGGGACCCCGGGATTGCCGCCGGCGAACGGATCGCCGATGGCGTTGAGGGCGTCGGCCAGGAACGAGGTCACCGGCGCGGAGGCGGGCGCGGCCACCGGTGCGGGGGAGACGACGTCGACGGCGGTGACCGTCGGCTCTGCGGTGAACTCCGGGGTGAAGTCGACAGCGGTGACCTCGGCGACGGGCCCAGGCTCGGGAGCCGAGGCGGCCGGCTCCACGGCCACCGCAGCGGCCACCGGTGCGGTATCGAGCAGTGCGGCCTCCAGCTCCGGCTCCGGCTCGGCCGCGGCCGCGGCGGGCACCGCGGCGACCTGCGGTGCGGACTCCTCGGCCGTATCCAGGGCACTGTCGGCGTCCGGGAGATCGTCCGGGAGAGCGTCCAGCGGTCCGGAGAACGTGCCGTCGTCGGCGCTCGTCGGGTCCGGTCCGGCGTCGCGGACCCGGGCCGCCGGGGCTCGGCGCGCGGTAGCGGGGCCGTCGTCGGCGGTCTGAGCCGAGGTGTCCCGGCTGGTGCTGTCTGACGTCGCTGCGGTCCCGTCGTCGGCCCAGCTGGTCGCCGTCCCACCCAGAATCGCAGCGCCCACCCCGAGTGCTATCGCCAATCCCCCGACTCGGCCGACGTATCCGCTGGCTCCCATGACGTAGGCCCTTTCGCTAATTTTCCTTAAACGAGACTGAGAGGAGACTAGCGGCGAGATAGGTTCGGTGGGTTGTTGAATCTGAGAATACTTTCCAGCCGTCAGAAGTTCTCTGGCTGCACAGCCGCGCGGTGATCCTGTTCGAACTCGAACCGGAATTGGGATTCGGGCGATAACCTGTTGGTCCGGACGCCAGTACCCCGCAAACACCAGAGGACGATCCCATGGCAAGTCCCGCTCTGACCGCCCGTCGTCCCCGCGTCGTCGTGATCGGCTCCGGCTTCGGGGGTCTGAACACGGCCAAGTTCCTCAAACGGGCCGACTGCGACGTCACCCTCGTCGCCAAGACGACCAGCCATCTCTTCCAGCCGCTGCTCTACCAGCTGGCTACCGGCATCCTGTCGGTGGGCGACATCGCTCCGACGACACGGCTGATCCTGAAGAAGGTCAAGAACTGTCAGGTGCTGCTCGGCGATGTGGAGAATATCGACCTGCACAACCAGACCGTCACCTCGCGGCTGATGACGATGGACACCGTGCTGCCCTATGACTACCTGGTGGTCGCGGCCGGGGCCCAGCAGAGTTACTTCGGCAACGACCAGTTCGCCACCTTCGCCCCCGGCATGAAGACCATCGACGACGCGCTGGAGTTGCGCGGTCGCATCCTCGGGGCGTTCGAGGCGGCCGAAGTCACCACCGACCCGGTCGAGCGTGCCCGTCGGCTGACCTTCGTCGTCGTCGGCGGCGGGCCCACCGGTGTGGAACTGGCCGGGCAGATCGCCGAGCTCGCCCAGCGCACCCTGCCCGGGGCGTTCCGCACCATCGATCCCGCCGAATGCAAGGTGATGCTGCTCGACGCCTCGCCGTTCATCCTGACGCCGATGGGCGAGAACCTGGGCCACAAGGCCCAGCGCAAGCTGGAGAAGCTCGGCGTGCAGGTGCAGCCCAACTCCATCGTCACCGACGTGGACTACATGGGAATCACGGTGAAGGACAAGAACACCGACGAAGTGCGCCGCATCGACTGCGCGTGCAAGGTGTGGGCGGCGGGGGTGCAGGCCAGTCCGCTGGGCGCGATGATCGCCGCCCAGGCCGAGGGGTGCGAGGTCGACCGGGCCGGGCGGGTGGTCGTCGAACCGGACCTGACCGTCAAGGGCCATCCCAACGTGTGGGTCGTCGGCGACATGATGGCGGTGCCCGGCGTGCCGGGCGTGGCCCAGGGCGCCATCCAGGGCGCCCGGTACGCCACCCAGATCATCAAGCGCTCGCTGCGGGGTAACGACAATCCGCCCTACCGTCAGCCCTTCAAGTACTGGGACAAGGGCAGCATGGCCACCATCTCCCGGCACAGCGCTGTTGCCCAGGTGGGCAAGCTGGAGTTCGGCGGCTACATCGCTTGGCTGTCCTGGCTTTTCCTGCACCTGGTGTACCTGGTCGGGTTCAAGAACCGGATCAGCACGCTGTTCAGCTGGATCCTCACCTTCACCACGCATAGCCGCGGACAGCTGGCCACCACCAGCCAGATGGTCTACGCCCGACTGGCTTTGGAGAGCGTCGAGAAACAGTTGCAGCACGCGGTCTACGACGTCGAACGCCACGTCGAGCAGTTGCCCCCCGGTCTGCGGGCCGGGCTAGGCGACTGATCGCGCCCGTTTTCCGCAAGATCCCGCCGGCGCCGCTGGCCGACCCGGACCACTTCGACCCCGACGACATCGCGCTGATGCTGCGCGAGATCGGCGCGGCGCTGGTCGAGGCTTCCATGCCGGTCCAACTGGTCGAGCAGCGGCTGGCGGCGATCGCCGCCCGCTACACCACCCAGCCGGTGCAGATCGCCGTGCTGCCCACGGTGGTATTCGTCCAGATCGGCTCGGCCGTCCACCAGATGGAGAGTTCGGTGCAGCCGTCGGGTCTGCTCGACGTGGCCGGGCGCGTCGACGAGATCGCCGGACTGGCCGCCGCCGGCGCGATCGATCCCCGTGACGCCGTCGCCGCGGTGCACGCCGCCCGCGTCGCCCCGCCCCGGTTCGGGCCCGCCCTGACCGTGCTGGGCTACGGGCTGACCACCGCCGGCTTCGGGATGGTGGTCGACCCGACCTGGCGCGGGCTGGGCGCACATCTGTTCCTCGGTCTGGTGGTCGGCGTGATCACCCAGCTCAGCCGGCCGGTCCCGAGCCTCATCCCGATCCTGCCCACCCTGTCGGCGATGGTGGTGACGCTGCTGGCCACCTGGTTCGTCGCCGACGTCGCCCACGACGGCCTGTTGCGGGTGATCAGCCCGGCGCTGATCGCCGTCCTGCCCGGCATGTCCCTGGTGATGGGGGCCATCGAATTGGCCGGCGCCAAAATCCTTTCCGGGTCGGCCCGGTTGATCTACGGCCTGGCGCAGTTGCTCCTGATGGTCTACGGCGTGGTGCTCGGCATGCGCATCGCCGGGTCGGTACCGGCTCAGCTGCCCTCCGCGGCGCTGGGTTGGTGGTCGGTGTACCTGTCGATCGCGGTGATCGCCGTCGGGCTCTACCTGTACCTGTCCGCGCCGCGCGGCTCACTGCCGTGGCTGGTGCTGACCATCGGGGTGGCGGTGCTGGTGCAGAACGTGGCGGGGCTGGTGGCCAACACCGCGCATTCGGGATTCATCGCGGCGATGGTGTCGATCCCGTTCGCGGTGGTGGTCTCCCGGCTGCGTGGCGCGCCCCCGGCCGCGGTGCTGACCCTGGCGGCGTTCTGGTCGCTGGTTCCCGGGCAGCTGACCTTCATGTCGATCAGCGGTCCGCTCTCCGGCGCCGGCACGGGCGATCTGTCCGGCGCGGCCGGCACGGCCAGTCTCAGCGTCGCGGGCGGCGCTATCGTCTCGATCGCGCTGGGCACGCTGGTCGGGTGGAGTCTGTTCCGTGCGGTCGCCGGCCGGCATCGGCCCCGACGGCCCACCGGCTGAGGGCTTGTCAGCGGCCGGTCAGCGGGTCTCCGATGAACACCGACTCGCCGACCACTTCACCGAAGCCGTGCCGCAGGCTGTCCATCAGCGCGGCCCGGTCCCCGACGGCGGCGTCGTCGGAGCTCACGCCCACGCTGGCGGCGTTGGTGTAGGTGAGCATCGTGACGTTGATCGCCGCACCGATGGTGCCCACCAGCGGGTACATCCGCTCTACCTTCGCGCCGGCCAGCCACACCGGCACCGGGATGCCCGGCACGTTCGAGGCGGTCAGATCGGAGGTCTGCGCGGCGGCCGACACCAGCTCGGGCGGCAGGAATCGGCTGAGCTCGGCGAGGTAGTCGGCCAGCTTCAGCGCCGGCTCGGCGCGCCAGCTGCGCACCGTGTTCGCCGCAGTCTCCAGTACGTCGTCGATGACGTTGCTCACCGGAATCTCGAAACGGGCGATCGTCACCGCGTTGCTCTCATCGGCGGAGGTGCGCAGCGAGATCGGCATGTTCATCCGCAGCTCGTCGACGGGGTGACCCATCTTCTGGTGGTAGTCGTGCATGCCGACGCTGATCGCGGCCAGGAACAGGTCGTTGACCGTCCGGTTGCGCTTCTTGGCCGCGGCTTTGAACTTGTCGAAATCCATGTCGATGGTTTCGAAGTGGTAATTGATGCTGCGGCCCTTGAGGATCGGCGAGAGCGGCTCCACCGACACCTTGGTGAACCGGGCCACCGACTCGGCGGTCTCCTTCACTTTGCCGAACAGCGTGCGCGGGTGGCGGATGGCCGTCAGCGCCAACCCCGGCATGCCTCTGATGGCGTCCTCGGCCGTCTTGGCCACCCAGCCGACGTTATTGCGCACCACCGCCTGCATGAAGCCCTTGGTGTCGAGCACCACCGGGTCCGGCGCGTCCGGCATGGGTCCCAGGTCGGCGGCCTCCGGGGCGAAGTCCAGCAACGCCAGACCGAGTTGCACCGCACCCTGGCCGTCGGCGATCGCGTGGTGCAGCTTCTGCACCAGCACCGACTTACCCCCGGGCAGACCCTCCAGCAGTGTCACGCGCCAGAGCGGGCGGTCCTTGTCGAAGTCGGCCATGCTCTGCCGGCGGGCCTCCTCCAGGACGTCCTCCCATGTCGACCCGTCCGGCATCCCGAAGCGACGCATGTGGAATGACAGATCGAAGTTGGGGTCGACGACAACGCGCGGCGTCTCGAAGCCGGTGGGGCCCTCCACCACCTTGGACCGCAGCACCGGCGCCAGCCGGGTGGCCCGCTCGTAGCGATCGCTGAGCTTGGCCCAGTCCGGGCTCCTGTCGAGCACGAGAACGCCGAGAATGGTCGAGCGCATCACCGGGTCGTCGGTGGCCATCCGCCAGGTGGCGAAATCCCAGCCGCCCAGCCGCCGGGCCTCTTTGATGGTCTCGTCGCCGCGCAGGGTCTTCGGGGCCGCCGCCTTCTTGGTGGGGGCCTTCGTGGTGGGGGCCTTGGCCGCGGGTGCGGGCGCTTTTGTGGCGGGAGCCTTCTTGGTCGGCGCCGTCTTCGCGGCCGCCTTTTTGGCCGGGGCTTTCTTCTGCGGGCTGTCAGCCACGTGTCCTCCCAAAGACTCTGGTGTGAATCATCCTGTCATCCACAACCGCCGGGCGATCCCCGAATCGGGATTCGCCGATGACTACGGATAGGGCCCTCTGGTCAGCCATGATGAGGGGCGATGACCTGTTGCATTGTGGGCTTGCTGATCATGACGCTCGTCGGGCGGATCCGGCGGATCCGGGGGGCCGTCACGGGCGCGACTGAGACGCCGGAGTTGTTCGCGCCCGTCGCGCAGCGGCCGGCGCCGGGTCAGACGATGGTTGCGGCCCGCGTCGTCGAGACGCCGAGGCCGCCCGCCGCCGCGGCGGTGTTCCGGTACGCCGCGCTGGCGACGGTGGTGTGCCTGCTGGGCGTGCCGGTGCTGGTGTGGGCCGGTCTGCTGGAGAACACCGGCAGCACGGGCAGCTGGCTGGTGCGGGGGGTCTGCTATCTGGCCATGGTTGCGGTGGCGCTGGTGCTCAGCCGCTCGATGCCGCTGTGGCGCAACGCCCGCGGCCCGGGCTGGCTGCTGGTGGTCTTCGGTGCGGTGCTGTTCGAGACCGGTGTGCTCGACATGCACGTGTTCCGGCTGATCGCGGTCGACCACGGAAACCTGATGGCCGACATGGTGTTCCACAACATCGGCCCCGCTCTGGCGGTGCTGGGCGGGCTGGTGCTGCTGTCCGGGGCGAGGAGCCGGCGGGCCGTCACCGCCTAAGGGCACGTCGACCCGTGCGGTGAGCTCGGTTACGGGTTAGCCGGGCGCAGCAGCACTTCCAGCCGGCCGTCGAGGTCGACGCTGAGCCGTGCGCGGCCGTGTTGGTCGGCGGTGACGCTCTGCTCCACCCCGCCGGTGACCAGGTAGTCGTGTTCAGGTGCCAGCCGCTCGATCTCCAGAACCGTTCGGCCGCCGCCGTTTCCGGGCTGCAGCACCATGTCCAGGGCGCGGCCGTCGGTGACCGCGCGGGCCACCAGCACGTCGGGGTAGGCGGCCTGGGTCAGGATCGGACCCGTCTTCCATTCCGCCGGAACCTCCCCGGCGAGCAGGTGGGCCATCGAATTGCGGGTGGTGAACCGGGACAGCACATGGCCGGCGTTACCCCAGCTGGAGATTCCGGTGTAGGCGCGCGCCCCGTTCTTGCGCACCGTCTCGTAGCGCTTGTCCAGTGAGCGCTCCAGTGCGTCGGCCATCTCGTTGTCGCCGTGCTCCTTGGCCGAGGCCATCACCGACACCCGGCTCATGCCGGTACCGCGGCTGTAGTTGCCCGGATCCAGGGTCTCCCAGCTGGTCGCGTCCATCTTGACGTCGTCGTCCTCGATGCGGATGAGGTTCTCCCGCAGGTTCTCCCACGTCTTGGTCGCCTGCTCGGGCATCGCGAAGTTCAGCCAGAACGACATCACCCCGTCGTTGCCCACCGACGGGCCCATGAAGAACTTGAACGGTCCCCGGGCGGCCATGAACCGGTGGTCCGGCCGCAGGTACTTGTGGTCGAGGTAAGCCTGGGCCATCTGCTCGACGCGGCCGTTGCCGTAGTGGGTGCCGTGCAGCCGGTCGTGCATCAGCAGTGTCGACAGCGAGAAGGCGTTGCACATGGGGTAGACCAGCCGCGGCTCGCACGGATACAGCGGAGTCTGGCTGCTGATGCCCATGTTGTGCACGATCGCTTCACACAGCGAGTTGAACTCGTAGACGTACTCGGTGTCGTCGTTCCAGCGCAGGGTCAACGCGCCGGGCCGGGAGAACCGGTGATCGTTGAGCGTCTCGAACAACCCGATCATCACTCCGAAAAAACCGGTGTACATCACGTTGGCGAACTTGATCGGGTCCGGATCCCAGCGCTGGTAACCCACCAGGCACTCATGCGCCCAGTACCCCCACACCTTTTTGTCGCGCATCTTCTCGATGGTGTTGGCCTGCGCTTCGGTGAGGTAGCCGGTGAACGCGGGGGTGTAGTTGTACTGCGCTTGCGCCAGTGCGTAATTGGTGTAGTTGAGCTGATAGCGCAGCGCCGACAGCAGGTACTGCTCGATGTGGGAGAAGCCGTCGAAACGCTCGATCGGCTGCAGCGACAGGTCGAGCAGATAGCGCTCAAGTTCGAGGTCGTCGGGGGTGAGTTCGCCGACGGTGCGGGTGGGTTCGAGGAAGTGTTCCGCGGTTGACACGTGTCGAGACTAGCCACATCGTCGGCCTGGCACTCCAGGTTCGGACGAAGGGCTAGCCTGACGGCCAATCGCAGTAGAGGAGAGTGCCGTGAAGGAGCCGAAAGGCCTGCTTATCGGGGGCATCGCCGCAGGGGTGGCAGGGGTGATGGCCGACCTGCTCAGCCCGATCTACGCGACGTCTTTTCACCGCGGATTCGGGCTGAGCAACACTCAGGCCGGACTGCTGGTCACCGCCGCGCTGGGGGCGATGGCCGTCGTCGAGTTCGGGCTCGCGCACTCCATCGCCCACCGGAGCCTGCGGCCGTCGCGACGTCGGGGATCGTCGTCTCGGTGCTGGCGCTGATCTACATCAGCCAGGTCAGCGACAACAGCTTCTGGTCGTTGTTCGCCGGGATGGTCGCCCTCGGGCTGGGCTGCGGTCTGGCGTTCGTCGCCGGTAACGCCGCGCTGTCCTTCGCCAACGACAGCGAACGAGCGTTCGGCCTGTTGACCACGGCCTACATGGTGTTCGTGTTCGTGATGATGAGCACCAATCCCGTTCTGCGCCAGATGTATCCGATCGTGCTGCCGTACGCGGCGATGGTCGCGGTGCAACTGCTCTGTCTGGTGCTGATCTGGTGGAAGCTGCCCGACACCCGCCTGCTGTCCAAAGGCGACGACACGCAGTCGGCGCCGTCGGCGTCCGGGCAGCTGAAACTGCTGAGCCCGCTGCCGCTGATGCTCGGCCTGGCGGTGGCGTTGTCGCAGCTTTCGCTGGCGGGGCTGTGGACCTTCGCCGAGGAGCTGGGCACCGGCTCGGGGCTGTCGGCGCAGGCCACGGCGAGCTTCCTGGGGTTCTCGCAGCTGACCGGTCTGCTGGGCACCCCATGGCGCCGTGGCTGCTGGGGCGCTTCGTCGGCCGCGGTGTGTTCGGCGCCGCGGGCCTGCTGCTGTGCGCGGTGGGCGTGATGCTGGTGGCCCTGGTACGCGACCCGGCGGCCTACATCGCCGGCAACCTCGCGGTGAATCTCGGCTACTGGGTGATCCTGCCGTTGGGGTTGTCGGTGGCCGCCGACCTCGACCGCAATTCCGGCCGGCTGGTGGCCTTCACCCTCGGCTTGTCCTCGGTGGGCCTGGCCATCGGGCCGACGCTGGCCGGTCCGCTGCTGGGCGGCGACGACACCACGCTGGGCGGCTGGGTCTTCGGCATCATCGGCCTGATCGCGGTGCCGTTCATCATCGCACCCGCGAACGCCGCCGACCGGGCGGTCAAGGACGCCGACACTGCCACCACGCAGACGACACGCCGCTGACCGGCTGCCGGGGTTCAGTCTCGGCGCTGGTCCTGCTGCGGGTTGGCGGCCAGCGGCACAAGATCGGCAGTTCGCCTGGCCCGCAAAGTGATTCGGGCCCCCCGGTGCGGCTGCTGGAAGATGACGCCGCCGATCCGGACTCGCTCGCCGGGTGCGGTGGTGGTGCGCAATTCGGTGCCGCGCAGCACCTCGCGCAGCACAATCCGCATCTCGGCCAGAGCCAGATTCGCGCCGAGGCAGCGCCGGGTTCCGCCGCCGAACGGCAGCCAGCTCGTCGGGCTCAACGTGGCGCCGAGCATCCGCTCCGGCCGGAACTGTGCGGGGTCGTCGTACAGCGACTCCTCGGCATGCACCAGCCCGATCGCCGGGATCACCGTGACGCCGGCGGGTAGCCGGTAACCGGCGACATCGGCCGGCTCTTTGAGTACCCGCCCGACGTCGAAGACCACCGGGCGAACGCGCAGCGTCTCCTTGGCGACGGCGTCAAGGTAATCCTCGTCGCCGGAGTCGGCGGCGGCGGTGGCGCGGGCCAGCGCTTGCGGGTGGCGGGTCAGCCGTTCCAGCGCCCAGGACAGCGCGGTGGCGGTGGTGTCGTGCCCGCCGAGCAGCAGGGTCATCAGCTGGTCGCGCAGTTCGGCGTCGGTCATCTGACGGCCGTCCTGGCCGGCGGCGCGTACCAGCATGGCCAGCGTGTCGGTGCGCTCGGCGAGGTTAGGGTCGGCGCGCCGGTCGGCGATCTCGGCGTACAGCAGTTCGTCGGCCTCGGCGATCCGGTGGCGCAGTTGCCGCCAGGGCAGCCGCTGCTGCAACGACGGGCGGGCGATGGCGGGGGTGTCGTAGGTGCCCGGGGTCAACAGCCGCGGCATCACCTCCCGCAGCGCGGACAGCCGTTGCGGGTCGCTGGCGCCGATGACGGTCCGCAGGATCACCTCCAGGGTGATCTCGGCCATCTTCGGCGCTACCGGGAACTCGACGCCCACCGGCCAGTCGGCGACATGGGCGGCGGCGATCTCGCCGATCAGCTGATGCTGACGGGCCACAGCCTCCAGCCGGAATGGGGCCATCATCAGCCGGCGCCGGTCGCGGTGCAGATCCCCGTCGAGGAGCACCACCGAACTGGGGCCGAGCATTCCGGCGAGCATCGAGTACGCCTCGCCGGCGTGAAAAGTCCGCGGATCACCGGTGAAGACCGTCTTGATGTCGTCCGGGTTGGCCAGGTACACGCCGGGACCGAAACCAGCAAGCTGGACGGTGAACACATCCCCGTAGCGACGCTTGCACGCCGATGCGAACGCCGATTTCCAGCGAAGCATCAGCGTGCTCTGGACAGCGGCCGGCAGCCGCGGTCCGGGGGGCAGCGAGGCCATGCGCCAACGGTATCCGACAGCTGGTCGGTGAAACTATTTCACTCGGTGTGCAACTGTGCGCGGACCCGGATCACCGCACCCCGGTGCGGCTGCTGGATCACCCCGCTGATCCGCAGGCTCTCGCCGGGTGCGGTGGTCGTGGCCAACTCCACCCTGCGCAGCACCTCGCCCAGAACAATCCGCATCTCGGCCATGGCGAGGTTGGCGCCGAGGCAGCGGCGGTTGCCGCCGCCGAACGGCAGCCAGGTGGTGGGGGACAGGGTGGCGCCCAGCATCCGCTCGGGCCGGAATCGCCCGGGGTCGTCGTACACGGCCGGCTCGGCGTGCACCAGCCCGATGGCCGGGATCACCGTGGTGCCGGCGGGTAGCCGGTAGCCGGCGATCTCGGCCGGCGCTGTGAGCACCCGCCCGACGTCGAAGATCACCGGGCGAATGCGCAGCGTCTCCTTGGCGACGGCGTCGAGGTAGTCCTCGTCGCCGGAGTGGGCGGCGGTGGCGGCGTGGGCCAGCGCTTGCGGGTGGCGGGTCAGCCGTTCCAGCGCCCAGGACAGCGCGGTGGCGGTGGTGTCGTGCCCGGCGAGCAGCAGGGTCATCAGCTGGTCGCGCAGTTCGGCGTCGGTCATCTGACGGCCGTCCTGGCCGGCACCCTCTTTACTGGCGCGCACCAGCATGGCCAGCGTGTCGGTGCGCTCGGCCAGGTTCGGGTCGGCGCGCCGGTCGGCGATCTCGGCGTAGAGCAGTTCGTCGACCTCGGCGATCCGCCGGCGCAGCGCGCGCCACGGACGCCTGTGCTGCAGCGAAGGGCGGGCGATGGCCAGCGTGTCGAACGTGCCCAGGGTGAGCAACCGCGGCATCAACGCGCGCATCGCGGCCAACCGCTGGTCGTCGGTTGCCCCGATGGCGGTCCGCAGGATCACCTCCAGGGTGATCTCCGACATCTTCGGCGCCACCGGGAAGTCGACGCCCACCGGCCAGCCCGCGATGTTGGCGGCCGCGATCTCGGCGATCAGACCCCTCTGGCGGGCGACCGCGTCGCGGTGGAACGGGGCCATCATCAGCCGCCGGCGATCGCGGTGCAGATCATCGTCGAGCAGCAGCACCGAACTGGGGCCCAGCATCCCGCCGAGAACCGAATTCGCTTCGCCCGCATGGTAAATATGCGGATCTCCAGCGAATACCGTCTTGATGTCTCGGGGGTTGGCCAGGTAAACCCCGGCACCGAATCCGGTCAGTCGCACGGTGAACACGTCGCCGTAGCGGCGTTGGCAGGCGAATGCGTAGGCCGACCACCAGCGCAGCATCAGTGCGGTCTGCACGGCGGCCGGCAGCGGCGGTCCCGGCGGCAGCGTGGTCACATCGTCAACCGTACGGAGGTTGCGCCTGAAGAACTGTTCCCACAGCGCCGCCCCGACGCAGGCGATCCCGAAGCTGACAGCCGCTCAGTCCTGGATGCTCAGAGCTTGGGTGGGGCAGTTCTCGCAGGCCTGCTCCAGGTCGATCCGGCGGTCGGCGGGGATGTCGTCGATGAGGATCTCCAGGGCGCCGTCGGCGCCGATCTGGAAGATGTCGGGAGCGGTGGCTTCGCACAACCCGATCGACGAACACTTGCTGCGGTCAACCACGACTCTCATCGGGCTCAGGCCTTCGACTTCTCGGGAGTGAACTCGGCGGTCATGGACATCACGGTATGGAAGAAGTTGCCGTTGCCCAACTCCGGCTCGCCGACCACCCGGATGTCGGGCAGCCGGGTCAGCAGCTCACGGAAGGAGGCGGCGATCTGGCGGCGGGCCAACTGCGCACCCAGACAGTGATGGATGCCGCCGCCGCCGAACGCGACGTGCTTGTTGGGAGAGCGGGACAGGTTGAGCTGTTCGGGATGGTCGAACACCTCGGTGTCCATGTTGGCCGAGGAGTAGAACATGATCACCTTGTCGCCCTCGGTGACGTGGTGCCCGCCCAGTTCGGTGTCATGGGCGGCGGTACGCCGGAACGTCATGATGGGGGTGGCCCACCGGATGATCTCTTCGACCGCCGAGTGCATCCGGCCGTCGAGGTCCTCCAGCAGCCAGGCGCGCTGCTCGGGGAAGTCGGTGAGCGCCTTCATCCCGTGGGCGATGGACTGCCGGGTGGTGTCGTTGCCGGCGATGATCAGCAGCGCGAAGAACGACGAGATCTCGTCGTTGGTGAGTCGTTCGCCGTCCACCTCGGCCTGCACCAGTGCGGTCATCAGGTCGTCTTCGGGCTTGCTGCGGCGGGCGTCGATGAGTTCGTGGGCGACGCCGTGGATGGTGGTGACCGTCTGAAACACCCGCGTGAGCGGGTCGACGCCCTGCAGCAGCCGGGGGTCGCGCCAGCCGTCGGCGAACTGCGATTCGTAGGCGATGGTGCGACGGTGTTCCTCGGGGATGCCGACCATGTCGCAGATGTTGTGCATCGGGACCAACGCCGCCACCTCGGTGACGAAGTCGATCCGCCCCTTGTCGGCCCCCTTCTTGATCGCGCCGTCGACGATGCGCCGGGCGTTGTCGACGATGTGGTCGTCGATGCGGGCCAGCTGCTTGGGGGTGAACGCCGACGCCAGCAGCCGCCGGATCTTGGTGTGCCGTGGCGGATCCATCGCGATGAAGCCCTGGGCGGCGTCGAGCACCTCGACAGGCAGCGATTCGAAGGTGATGCCCTTGCCGGACAGGAAGTCTCCGGGGCGGCGGGTGACCTCGACGAGATCGGCATGCCGAACGACGGCCCAGAAGCCCTGGTCGTTGGGATCCTCGAACATCCCGTTCTTCACCGGACGGTGCCATGAGATCGGCCGGTTCGCGCGTAGTTCGGCGAACACCTTCTCGCGATCCTTGGCGGTGCCCGACCAGAATTCCAGCGACGAGATGTCGGCGGGGTCGTACGGGCGGTCGGCGCGGGTCATGGCTGGGGCGCTCATCGGTTCTCCTTAGTGGCGTGCTTCACTCCAGCCTCCGACAAAAAAGTAAAAGTGTCAAGCAATGATGACGTTGGCGATTTTGTGTCGTACCCGCGCTAGACTTCCGCCATGTCCGTCCCCGACCTGCTTGCGGAAACCCGCGCCTACGGGCGGGCCAGACTGCGCGAACTAGCGCTCGACGCCACCCGGGAGGTGGTGCTGGATCGCGGTTGGGCGGCGGTGCGGATGGGTGCGATCGCCACGGCGATCGGCATCAGCCGCCAAAGCCTGCACGCCGAGTTCGGCACCAAGGACGACCTCGGCGACGCGCTGGTGATGCACGAGACGGAGCAGTTCTTCGACGGCATGCGGTTCCGCCTGGAACAGCACCCGGGCGACCTGGCCGGCGGAGTGTTCGAAGCGGCCGGCTACATGATCGAGGTCGCGCGGGGCAATCCACTGCTGCAGACCATTTTGACCCGGGCGCCGGCGGGCGGTGGTGACGACGTGTCGCTGTTGCCGTTACTGACCATCCGCAGCGAGCCCCTGATCGACCACGCCATCACGATCGTCGGCGATTGGGTGAACGCACAGTGGCCCACGGCCGATCCGGCCGATGTCCGGGTGATGGTGGAAAGTGTTGTGCGCTTGTGCCTGAGCCACATCCTGACCTCGACCCGTTCACCGTCGGAGGTCGCCGCGGACCTCGCTTTGGTGGCGTGCCGCTGTCTGCGGCTGCCTGACCCGGACTAGCGGATCAGCGCGCGCAGCCCGGCGCGCTCCGGCGGGCTCTCAATCGATCAGGCCCAATTCCGCCAGCAGCTCCCAGCAGGCCACCAGTGCGGCGTACCGCGGCCACCAGTGGTCGAGGTTGGGGGAGGCCGCGCGCATCGCCAGCGGGAACGGCGCGTAGGCCACATCCCAGTGGTGGGCGTGCGCCATCGCGACGTGGGTGTTCATCCCAATCGGCACCAGCGACTGTTTCTGGGTGAGTTGCATGTCGTTGTTGGCGTCGTAGGAACTCAGCCGCACCGCGTCCATGAATTGGACGTTGGGCACCTCCAGCGGCGTGGTGGCGGCAGTCAACGCGAAGATCGGGATGTCGAGGTTGTCGAAGAACTCCGCGTTCGCGCGGTTGAACGCCTCACGGACCTCGGTGCGCAGATCGTTGATCGCGCCTTTGACGTCGTACTCGTCGAGCCGGCGCAACCCGACCCGGTCGAGCATCGCCCCGCTGATCACACCCAGCAGGGTGCTGAGGTATTCGTAGGACCGTTCGGTCGGCAGATCCTTGATCTGGCCGTAGATACCGTCGGCGGTGTAGGAGCCGCCGGCCGCGCCGGCCCAGGTGAAAACGCCCTTGATCTGGTCGTGGTACTCGGGGTGGTTGAGGATGAACGACAGGATGTCCGGGGTGCCCTTGCTGTAGCCGAGCAAGAACACTTTGTCCGGGGGCTCGGGGTACTCGATGGGTTGCATCCGGGCGTCGAGTCCCTCGCCGCGGAACGCCGCCTCGATGTCGGCCTCGTTGGCCTGGCAGGACCGCATCGGATGCACGTCGGCGCGGATGGTGCGCCAGCCGCGCTGTTCGTAGAGCTTGTTGGCCTCCACCGGGAACGCGTGCGCATCGGGATGCAGCAGCCCGGTGAGCAGACCTCCGCACAGGAGCAGCGTGGTGTTCTCGATCGAATCGAATTGCGCGGGAGGCATTTCGGCCTGCCATTCGCTGGCTGGGGCGTCTTTGAGGAAGCGTTCGGCCAGTGCTTGGCGCGGATTGGACTTCTTCAGCATCGACGGCAGCGGCACCGCTGACAGCAGCGACGGCTTGGAGGCGTACTCGACGGCCCGAGTGTCGTTGACCGCCTCTTGGAGGAACAGGTCGCGCCAGCGGCGGCCGATCCAGCCCTTGATCCACGGGTCTTTGACGGACTGCGGTTTGACCGAGACCAACCCGCGGACGCCCTCGATGACGGCCAGATAGTCCTTGGCTTCTTCGTGCTTGGCGAGGTCGGCAGTCAGTTCGGTGATCTGCATGCCGAGATCATGCTTCGTCGAGGGGCTACAGCTGCAGTGAATCGCGGATTTCGGCGAGCGTCTTGGCCGAACTCTGAAGTCCCAGCAGCTCGTTGACCGACAGCGGCACCTCCAGCACCTGGCCGGCTCCGGACCGTGAGACCAGGGTGGGCAATGCCAGTGCGACGTCTTTGAGTTGATAGGCGCCGGTCTGCACCGTCGAGATGGGAAGCACGCGCTGCTCGTCGCTGAGCACCGCCTCGATGATCCGGGCGCTGGACAGGCCGATCGCGAGGTTGGTGGCGCCCTTGCCCTCGATGATCTCGTAGGCGGCGTTGACCACGCCATAGGCGATCTGTTCGCGGGTGGTGTCGTCGAAGACGAGGTTGCCCGCGACGTCGCGCCACTGCAACGCCGGCACCCCGCCGATGGACACGCTCGACCACAGCGGGATCTCCGAATCGCCGTGCTCGCCAACGATTACGCCGTGCACGTTGCCCACGTCCACCCCGGCGCGCTTGGCGATCAGGTAGCGGAATCGGCTCGAGTCCAGCACCGTTCCGGACCCGAAGATGCGGCCCGGTTCGATGTCGACGGAGCGCGCCGCCGCGAGGGTGACGATGTCGACAGGGTTGGTGACGAAGATGAAGATCGCGTTGGGGGAGTGCTCCAGCAGTTGGGGCATCATTGACTGGACTATGCCGACGTTGGTGGCGGCCAGTTCCAGACGGGTCTGCCCGGGCTTCTGCGCGGCCCCGGCGGTGATGATGACGACCGACGAGTCCGCGGTGACCTCCATCGAGTCAGATCCGGTCACCACACAATTGGGGACGAACTGGCTGCCGTGGTTGAGGTCGAGGACCTCGGCGTGAACCTTCTTGGCCGCCATGTCGTACAGGGCGATGGCGCCCGCCGACCCGCGGATCATGCACGCGTAGGCGATGGCGGTCCCGACACTGCCGACCCCGACGATGGACACTTTACTGGTGCGCTGTTCAGACACCTAGCGGATCTTGCCGAATTCTGGTGCTACCCACAGCCAAATCGACTGTTTTGTCATCAGGGAAACCGCGGCGCCCGAATCGATCTGGCAATTCCGCTTCACCTCGCCCCAGTGATCCCTAACCTTCCCCTATGCGGACACGCGCACTGCCCAAGCTGCCCTGGTGGAAACGTGGGCTGGTGGCCGGTGCCAGTGGCACCGCGGCGATGGCCGCCTGGTACCACCTCGAGCGCACCCTGCGGAAGGGTAACTACACCGGAGTGGCGACGCTGGCGGACGGGACGCCGGTGGAAGGTCTGTGGTCCCATGAGGGGCTGGACTACGACGACAGCGTGGTACCCGGACAGATCGTTGCCGACCTGCTGAACCTTCCAGAACCCACCGCGAGGGAGGCCGGGGCGATCACTCTGGTCCTGCGGTGGACCTACGGTTCGGCGTTCGGAATTCTGCACGTCCTGCTGCGCAACAAGATTCGTGAGCCCTACTCCAGCCTGGTGTTCGGCTCGGCGCTCGCGACGATGACGACGGTGGCCTTCCCGGTGCTGGGGCGTACCCCCTGGCCCTGGCAGTGGCCGCTGGACGCCCAGCTCAGCGCAATCGGCAGCCACGGTGCCTACATCGTCACCGCATCGCTGCTCGATAACGCCCTGCGCTGAGCGATTTCAGAGGGCGTCCGTTGGTCCGGCGTCAGGTGCTCGCGCTGTCCGTGCTGGGCCTGGCCGTCTTCATGGTGGCCGTCGACGGCACCGTCGTCAGCGTCGCCGTGCCGTCCATCACCGAGCAGTTACACCCCAGCTACAACCAGGTGCTGTGGATCGGCGACATCTACTCGTTCGTGCTGGCCGGTCTGCTGATCACGATGGGCAACGTCGGCGACCGGGTCGGTCGCAAGCGGTTGCTGCTGATCTCCAGCATCGCCTTCGGCGCCGCGTCGGCGGCGGCGGCGCTGGCGCCCACCGCCGGCCTGCTGATCGCGATGCGGGCGGTGCAGGGCTTGGCGGGGGCGGGTCTGATGCCGTCGACGCTGGCGCTGCTGCGCACCGTGTTCACCGACGACCGGCAGCGGATGCGCGCGGTGGGTATCTGGAGCGCGGCCGGCGCGGCCGGGGCAGCCATGGGGCCGACGGTCGCCGGGTTGCTGTTGGAGCACTTCTATTGGGGCTCAGTGCTTCTGGTCAACTTGCCGGTGGTCGTTCTGATCGTCGTCGTCGGGTGGTGGGCATTGCCCGAGGCCCGCAGCGAGACCCGGCACCCGGTGGATCCGCGGTCGGTGGCCTATTCCACGGCCGGCATCCTCGGGGTGGTCTACGGCATCACCGAACTGGCACATTCCGGGCCAGGGTTCTGGCCGGGCTATCTCGCGCTGGTTGTCGGGGCCGTACTGCTCTGGGTGTTCCTGCGCCGCCAGCGCCTCCTGCCGGCCCCCCTGCTCGACCTGCAGTTGTTCCTCCAGCGGCGGTTCAGCGCCGCCATCGTGTCGCAACTGGTGATCGTCTTCGCCAACATCGGGGCGCTCTTCTTCCTGCCGATCTTCCTGCGGCAAGTCGGCGACTTTTCGCCGCTGCAATCCGGTTTGGCCACGTTGCCCGAATCGGTCGTCAGCCTTATCACCGCTTCCAATACCGCCCGACTGGTGGGCCGGTGGGGGCACCGTCGCACCCTGCTGTTGGGCATGGTGGTGGGCAGCGTCGGCCTGGTGCTGCTGGGCCTGACGATCCCGTTGTCCTATCCGGCCATGGTGATTCCCCTGATGCTGCTGGGCTTTTCGTTCGGCTCCGTGGTCACCGTCGCCTCCGACCTGGTGCTCACCAGCGCCAGTGCCGACCGGGTGGGCGCCGCCACCGGAATCTCCGAGACCGCGTTCGAGCTGGGCACCGCGCTGGGCATCGCGATCACCGGCAGCGTGGTATCGGTGCTCTACATCGTGTTCGGCGATGGTGTGGCCAGCTTCGGCGAGTCCGCCGACCCG
Source organism: Mycolicibacterium sp. (assembly GCA_032117575.1). Lineage (GTDB taxonomy): Bacteria > Actinomycetota > Actinomycetes > Mycobacteriales > Mycobacteriaceae > Mycobacterium. Next base: position 23,183 of record JAULZA010000040.1, on the reverse strand, counting down.
CGTGCGTTCACCCTGAGCCTGGGCGGCAACTGCGTGCTCGGCGGTCTGCTGCTGATCGCGGTCACCATCGTCGTCGCGCGGGCGCTGCGCGAATCGTCCTCAGCGCCAGCGTGATCCCGCTGCCCGACGGCGTCGCCGCGATGGCGCGGCGCGGACCCCGATGGGCGGACTGGGTGGCGGAGCTGCCGTCGACCGCCGAACGGCTTGCCGCGCAGTGGCGGGTGCGGCCCGACGGCGATCCAGGGTGCGGACACTGCTCGCTGGTGGTGCCGGTCCGGACCGCCGATGGTGTGCAGGCGATGCTGAAGATCGGCTTCCCTGAACAGGATTCGGAGAACGAGCATCTGGCTCTGCGGCTGTGGGGCGGGCACGGCGCGGTGAAACTACTCAGCGCCGACCCGCGCCGACATGCGCTGTTGCTGGAGCGGCTGCATCCCCGGGACCTGTCTACGGTGCCCGAGACGCAGGCGTGCGAAGTGGTGGCCGGGCTTTACCGCAGTCTGCACGTGCCCGCCTCACCCGCGCTGCGAGCGCTGTCGTCCATCGTCGCCCGGGGGACCGCCGAATTGGCGGATCTGCCTCGCGGCGGGCCGATTCCGCACCGGCTCGTCGAACAGGCCGCCACGCTGGGCCGCGAGCTCATTGCCGATCGGTCGGTCCCGGACCGGGTGATCCACACCGACCTGCATTACAGCAACGTTCTGGCCGGCGATCGTGCGCCCTGGTTGGCGATCGACCCGAAGCCGCTCAACGGCGACCCGCATTACGAACTGGCGCCGATGTTGTGGAACCGGTGGGACGACATCGTCGCGGACGTCCGCGACGGGGTTCGACGACGCTTCTGGACACTGGTGGACGCCGCCGGTTTCGATGAGGATCGGGCCCGCGCATGGGTGATCGTGCGGATGGTGCACAACGCCATGTGGGCAGTCCAGGACGGGCTTGGCGCCGACCCGGGTTGGCTGACCCGGTGCGTCGCCGTCGCCAAAGCCGTCCAGGACTAGTTGTCAGACCCGGCTGCGGACGCCGCTCAGTAACACGGAATCCCGGCGGGTGTGTAGTACGGCTGGCCGGTCGGCAGGTAGCACGGCATCTCGCCGGGAAACGCCGGGAACGGCAGGTAGCCGGGGGGCAGCGGCGGCCACATGGGCGGCGGCGGGGGCGGGGGAGCGACCGGGTAGCCGTAGTACGGGTGGTCGACCGCGGCACCGATCACCGCGGCACCGGCGACATCGCCGACGATGCCGGGCGTGCAGCCGCCGACACTGACGTGGCGGCCGCCGACATCGCCGCAGATCTCGGCCTGGGCGACCGGCGTGAGGGCTGCCGGGAGGCTGGCCATCGCCAGCGCGGCCAATAGCGTGGCCGTCATTTTTGTCTTCATGCCGCCATTATCGCCATGATCGCGCGGTTTCGTTACTTTGAGGGTTACTTGAAGCCGAAAAGGAGACGGCCCCCGGGAAAGGCGGGGGCCGTCTGCCGTGTCTGACACCGAACTACTTCGTGACTACTTCGTGGTGACGGTCTCCGAGAAGCTGCCCTTGCCGTCGTTCAGCCAGGCGATGGTGCCGTTCTGGAACTCGCTGATCCAGCCGCCACCGGACACCTTGGAGCCGCCGCCGGTCTCGGTCTCGTCGGCGGTGGGCCAGCCGAGTGCGCCCGCGGGGCCGCCCTGCTCGTTCAGGTAGCGGTTCAGGATCTCGCCCTGAACCATGTAGGAACCGGCCGGCGAGGTGAAGATGGTGCCGTTCTCGAACGCGGTCATGCTGCCGTCGCCGACCTTCTCCGTCATCCCGGTGGGAGCGCCGAGAGCGGTGGCGCCACCGAGACGGGTGTACGCAGCGGCGGTCGGTCCGTCGAGGGAGACCTCGCCGACGCCGGGCACGTTCATGGTGGTGGGCGTGCCGTCCATCACCGACGACGCGGCGCTGGACGCGGCGCTGGCGCCGCTGCTCACGGCGCTGCTGGCACCGCTGGCGACGCTGCTGGCGGCGCTACCGGCGGCACCGGCGGCGCTGCTGGCGGCACTGCCGGCGGCACCGGCGGCGCTGCTGGCGGCACTGCCGGCTGCGCCCGCGGCCGACGACGCGCTGGCGGCGATGTCCTTGGTGGCCTCCGTGGCCTGCGAGCAGCTCACCGCGAACGCGGCAGCGATGGCGAGGCCGCCGGCAGCGGCCGCGGCGCGGGCCATTCTGGTGTTCATTCTCTGGGTTCTCCTTTACGTGGATCGGCATGACGACATGCGTCGCCCGCCAAACTAGCAAACGCAATTTGCGCTGCGGCATCGCCTAAGATACTGGCCTTGGCCCCGAATCCCCGCAACGGAGGCAATAACGGTTCGGCAGCAGCGGTGTGAATCTGCCGAAGTTGGTCCCCGGTATCCCGGTTGGAAGGCGTAAGAAGGGTTACGCTCCCTGGACGGAGCGGCAACGGCGCCGCCCCGCGAGGAGCGATGATGGCACCGTCACGAATCGACAAACGCCAGGTCAAGGGCGCGCGGGGTGCAGGAACAGGCCCCAGCCTGCCGCCCAGCAAGACCATGATCGTGCACTCCGCCGACGGCACCCGCCTGCACACCGAGGTGTTCGGGCCGACCAACGGCTACCCGATCGTGCTGGCGCACGGAATCACCTGCTCGTTGCGGGTATGGCACGAGCAGATCAACGACCTGTCCCGGGACTTCCGGGTCATCGCCTACGACCACCGCGGTCATGGCCGCAGCGGGGTGCCCGCCCCGTCTTCCTATAGCCTCGACCACCTGGCTTCCGACCTCGACGCCGTCCTGGCCGCGGTGCTGCGGCCGGGGGAGCGGGCCGTCGTCGCCGGCCATTCGATGGGCGGCATCGCGGTCAGCTCCTGGTCGGACCGTTTCCGCGACCGAGTCGAGCAGCGCGTCGACGCCGTCGCTCTGATCAACACCACGCACGGCAACCTGGTTGACAAGATCCAGTTGTTACCGGTGCCCGGAGTTCTGCGGACCACCCGCGTCGTGGCGGCCCGCACCATGATCCGTTCCCTGGGCGGCGCGCCCCTGCTCCACGGTATCCAGCCCGGCAGCCGCCGATTCATTCAGATGATGGCGGTGGGCGCAAAAGCGGACCCGTCGATCTCGTATCTCCTGCACGACCTGTTCTCCGCCACCCCGCCCGCTGGCCGCGGCGCGTGGGCGCGGGTACTGGTCGACGAACTGGGCCCCCGGTCCTACATCGACCTGTCCGGGCTAACCGTGCCGACGCTGGTGATCGGCAGCGCCAAGGACCGGCTGCTGCCGATGTGCAGGTCCCACAAGATCGCTGCGGCCGCACCCAACCTCCTTGACGTGGTGGAGATGCCGGGCGGCCACTGTGCACCTCTGGAACACCCCGAGGTGGTCAACCGGCACCTGCGCAGCCTGGTGAACGCCGGCGCCTCGGCCCAGCGGATCAGTTCCTAGACAGTCAGCGTTGCAGCCACTTCGGCGGCGGCGCGCTGGCCGGAGCGCACCGCGCCGTCCATGAAACCGGTCCACTCGTCGGCGGTCTCGGTGCCCGCCCAGTGCAGCGGCCCCACCGGCATCCGCAGCAGCGGCCCGAACTCCGTCCACGACCCCGGCGGCACTGCGGCGGTCGGGCCGCCCGGAGCGAAGCCCTCCGCACCCCAACGCTGGTCGATGTAGTCGATCGGGTTCGCGGCCTGTTCGCCGAATAGGCCGGCGAAACAGGCCAGCGCCTGTTCTCTGCGCTGCGGTTCGGGCAGCGCGTCGAATCCGCGCGGGTTGGTGAAGCCCAGCAGGATTCCCGGCCCGTCGGGCGGGCTGACGTCGAAGGTGATGAACACCGGGCCCGCATCGGACAATGCCTGGCCCGACAGGCCCTGCGACCGCCAGAACGGAGCGGGGTAGGCGGCGTAGACCTTGGTCAGAGCGCCCAGTGGCCAGCGCTGCGCCAGCTGCTGGTACTCGATCGGCGGGGCGGGCGCGATGTCGATGTCCAAGCGCTGCATCGGTGCCACCGCCACGACGGCGCGGCGCGCGTCGACCACCCCGGCCGACGAAGCGACGGCCACCGCGTCACTGGACCACTCGATGCGCGACACCACCGCGTTCAGCCGGACCCGGTCGCCGAGTTCGGCGGCCATCTTGGCCGACATCTGATGCGTTCCGCCGGGGAAGTGGTCCTGCTGGGCGCCGCCGACCACGTCGAGCATGCGGTCCAGGCCGCCGGAGGTCTTGACGTAGCGCACCGCATGCAGCATCGACACCTCGTCGGGCTCGGCGCCCCAGGTGACCCTCGCCATGATCGCCATCAGGTCCCGTGAGGAGGCGCTGGCCTTGATCGAGCGCAGCCAGCTGCCCAGGCTCATGCCGTCGAGCTTGTCGGCGTTCTTGGCGGTCCACGGCGCGCTGATACTGACGCCGGCCGAGAGGCGTTCGAACTGCCACTGGATGCGGCCGATATCGACCAGGCCCAGCCACCCCAGCTTCGGGATGGTGCCCTGGTAGCGGCGGACGTTGCCCCGCCAGCGGATCAGGTTGGCGCCATCGCAGTACGTCGGGGTGGTGCCGCAACCCAGATCGGCGGCCAGTTTGAGCACCGCGTCCTGTGTGGGCCCTACGAACGACGCGCCCAGGTCCACCGGGTGTCCGGCCAGCATGGCCGGCTTGGTGCGTCCGCCCACCCGGTCGCGTCCCTCCAGCACCAGGGCGTCGAACCCCTGCCGGGTCAATTCGCGTGCGGCCGTGAGCCCGGCCAAACCCGCGCCGATTACCACCACGTCATGCGCCATGAATCCAGTCTTCCCGATTTCGGTGCGGAAACGTGCGCCTGCCGCCGGTTATTGCACCGAAGCTTAGGGTGGGGTTGACGTGAAAATCCTGACCGCCCTGTTCGGACCGACCGACGCCGTGGACCGGGCGCATGCGCTGCGCGACGCCGGGGCGGCCGGGGTGTTCACCTTCGAGGGACCGCACGACGTGTTCGCGCCGTTGACTCTGGCCTCGACGGTGGGTGGTCTGGACTTGCTGACCAACGTGGCGATCGCGTTCCCGCGCAATCCGATACAGCTTGCCCACCAGGCCTACGACCATCAGCTGCTCAGTGGCGGCCGGTTCACCCTGGGTCTGGGCACCCAGATCCGCACCCAGATCGAGAAGCGCTACGGCGCCCAGTTCGACAGCCCGGTAGCGCGGATGCGCGAGCTTGTGGGCGCGCTGCGGGCGATTTTCGCCGCGTGGCAGGACGGGCAGCGGCTGGACTTCCGCGGCGATTTCTATCAGCACACGCTGATGACTCCGACCTTCAACCCGGGCCCGAATCCGTTCGGCCCACCGCCGATTTACCTCGGCGCGCTGGGGCCGCGGCTGACCCGGGCGGCGGCGGAGACGGCCGACGGGCTGCTGGTGATGCCGTTCTCCTCGACGCGGTTCCTCCGCGAGGCCACCATGCCGGCGGTGCGTGCCGGGCTGGCCGCGTCGGGTCGGGACGAGGCTGGCTTCGCGGTGGTGCCCGAGGTCATCGTTTCCGCCGGTTCCGAGCACGACGCGGCCCGCCGGCTGCTGGCCTTCTACGGATCCACTCCGGCGTACCGGCCGGTGCTCGACGTCCACGGCTGGGGCGAACTGCAACCGGAGTTGAACCAGCTGTCCAAACAGGGCCGGTGGGCCGAGATGGGCGGACTGATCAGCGACGAGGTGCTGCACACCATTGCCGCGTGCGGCACTCCCGGGCAGATCGCCGCCCACATCCGCGAGCGGGTCGCCGCCGGAGGCGGCTGGGGCGGCACCGCCGCCGGAGGCGGGCCGGCTGGCACCGTCTGCCTGTATCAGCCGGGGCCGATCCCGATCGAGGTGCTCGCGGAGATCGTCGACGAGCTGGCGCGCTTCAGCGGCGCTTGACGAACACGCTCACCGCGGGACCGACGAGCAGCAACAACAGCCAGGACTTCTGCGCGGTGCCGGGTCCGAAACGGTAGGCGATCGGAATCGAGGCCAGGAAGATCGCGGCCACCGCCACGGAGTGAACTATCAGCCCCGGCACCGGCAAGGGTTTGTCGGTGAGCCCCCGCGCGCGACCGACCCAGACGAGCGCCACGGTGGCGAGAACGATCGCCGCGACATTGACGGCGAAGACCGCCGTGGGCAACGGGAGGTCCTCCGGGTCCGGGGCGCTGACGGCCTTGGTGGTGAACGGGATGAAGATGACCAGGGCGACCAGATAAATGCAGGTGCGGACGGTGGCGGAATCAAGTGCCCGAAAGGACGACAGCACCTGGTGGTTGACCACCCACATTCCCGCCACCACAACGAAACTGATGGCAAAGGCCAGCAGTTGACCGCCGAGCCCGGTGCCGAGAACCGACCGCAGGCTCGTCCATGCGTCGGGCGGGGGAACTTCCAGGGTGGTGACCAACAGCGTCAAGGAGAATCCGAAGATCGCATCGATGAGGTTCAGCGCACGGCCGAATTCCAAAGTTTCCCTGGGAAAAACCCAGCGTTGAGGCCTCATTCGTCGATCACGGGGCGACGGTGAGCCAGTCGGCGAAGCCGGACGGGTCATGGCGTCCGAGCGCCCCGTGTTCGAACAGGCCCCACCCCTCAGCCTGCTGCCCGCCGCTGTGGCAGACTGCCCGGCCGACGTGGTCGATGACGCCGAAGCCGGACCGCCCGACGATCGCCGGGTCGGCCATGTCGTAGGTGCGCCGTTCGGTGAACGCCGGGCCCTTCCAGACACCGTGCAGCCAGTCCGGGTCGCCGCCGTAGCCGCCGCCGACGTGGATGGGCACCGCCAGTCGGGATTCGATGTCGAAGCGCACCGGCGCACCGGCGCTGTCTGTGGCATCGATGACCGCGCCGGTGGGAATCCTTGTGCCGGAGCGGTACTGGATCTTCACCCGAGGCCAGCCGAGCTGCTCGACCCGCCCGTCGCCCCAGATGCGGGTGCAGTCGTTGAGGGTTCGGAACCCGCTGTGGTCCTCCTGGATGATGATCACGATCGCGAAGTCGTCGAAGGCTATCGGCACGTACAGCCACCACATGCCCTGGAATGGCGGATCCGCCGGGCGGCCCGGGGCTTCGGGTTCGCCGACCGGGCGGATACCCCATGATCGGTCGCGGCTGCCGATCCAGGTTTTGGGGTCGACGGTGATCTGCTCGCCGTCGATCACCAGATGCCCTCGCCAGCAACCCAATTGGGCGAAACGTTGGGCGTCCAGCGTGACCCGGGTGCCGGTGCGCATGAGGTGCCGCTGTTCCTGCACGACGCCGAACAAACCCTCCCAGGTGAGGTCGCAGGCCAGGCCTTCGGTCTCGTCCAGCACAATCCGCAACCTCTGCAGCGGTTCGGTGACCTCGACGCGGTAGCCGTTGACCCGCTGGTGCAGCCGGTTGCCGTCGATGGCGTCGGACAGGTGCACCGCGGTCTGGGTACCGTTGCGGCTGACCAGGAAGAAGGCGTCCTTGACTCCGAGGTTGGGGTAGTACCCGATACCGGTGATGACGAAGATGTCGCCGCTGCGGTCGTGGGCGTTGAAGTAGGACCGGTCGTAGAAGTTGCGGTCCGAGGAACCGGGCCAGGCGATGGGCTGGGGGAGCTGGTGGACGGGGTACTCGTCCAGTGGGCCGATCATGCGTCTGCACCCTCGTCGAGAAGCCGGCGCAGCAGACCGCCGTGGTAAAACATCGCCTCGATGTCGTCGGGTTTCTCGATCTCGCCGAAGTGAATGCGGCGGGCACCGGTGCGCATGAACACAACGCACCAGATCACCCCGCTGTAGATGTGGAACCAGTGCAGGTCGCCGAGTTCGACACCGGTGAGCCGCCGGTAGCTCGCGCGGATGTCTTCCTCGCGCAACATGTCGGGCAGGCCAGGGAGCCCGGCGAGGCCGGCGATCTCCTGGAAGACCCTGTGCGCGAAGATGATCCACGAGACGTCGAGTTCCCGTGGCCCCACCGTCGCCATCTCCCAGTCCAGCACCGCCACCGGCGTGAAGTCGCGGTACAAGACGTTGCCGATCCGGGAGTCACCCCAGGTGAGCACCGGCTCGACCGCGGCCGAGCCCGCGGGGAAGTTGTCCTCCAGCCAGGCCAGGGCGCGCTCCACCAGCGGTGATCGGCCGATGCCGGGGACGGCGAATTCGTACCAGTCCTTGACCCAGGTGAAATGCCTACGCAGCGAGGTGTCGCCGGGCGGGTCGACGTCGATGAGGAACCCGAATGTCTCTGCCGCCGAGGGTATCCCATGCAGCTGGGCGATGACCGCGACGGTGGCTTCCTGCAACTGCCGGCGCTTCTCGGGCGGCGCGTCGGCCAACCAGTTGCCGCCGAAGGTGTAGGGCATCACGTCCGGCGGGACGACGCCGTCGACGTGATCCATGAGAAAGAACGGGCTGCCGAGCACGGTTCCGGTGGGTTCGATCCAGCGCGCCCGCGGGACAGGCACCGAGGTGAGTTCGGACACCAGCCCCAGCACCTGAAATTGGTGGTCCAGCCGGTAGACCGGAAACACCGGGACGTCCTGCGCACTGGGGGCCATCCGGACCACCCACTTCTGCTCGACGGGAGCGCCCTTCTCATCCCAGCGGCCGGTCACCAGGATTGTCTCCGAGGACATTCCGTTGGAGTCGACGCCGCTGTCGACGGTCACCGCCGGAACGATCCCGCCGGGCATCACGGTGGCGAGCCAGTGGGACAGCGCGGCCGGGATGGCGCCGGTGTCGCGCCCGGAGCGCTGCACGTGGGTCAGTTCGGTGTTGACGGTCGGCTGATTGGTCATGTGAACCTCCGCTGTTCAGGACGTCAGAAACTCCGAAGCGGCACCGGCGAGGTCCAGCAGTGGCTGCGGCAGCGCCCCTAAGGCGACGGTGATCACCGCGGTCACCCCGATGGTGGCGACACTGAGGAATCCCGGCGGGGCGAACTCCGGCGCGTCGTCCGGCGGGTCGGTGAAGAACATCAGCACGATCACCCGCACGTAGAAGTAGGCGGCGATGGCACTGGCCAGCACACCGACGACCACCAGCGGGATCGCCCCGCCTTCGCCGGCGGCCTTGAACACCGCGAACTTGCTGACGAATCCGCTGGTCAGCGGAATGCCGGCAAACGCCAGCAGGAACAGCGAGAACACCACCCCGGCCACCGGGTATCGCCGGCCCAGCCCGGCCCAGCGCTCCAGCGCGGTCTCCTCGGCTCCGTCGGCGCCGCGGACCACGCTGACCACCGCGAAGGCGCCCACCGTGCTGAACCCGTAGGCGGCCAGATAGAACAACGTCCCCGACACGCCCGAGGCGTTGCCCGCGATCACCCCGGTGAGGATGAAACCGGTGTGCGCCACAGCGGAATACGCCAGCATCCGTTTGACGTCCCGCTGGGTGACCGCGGCGACGGTGCCGACGGCCATGCTGAGGATGGCCACCGCCCACAGCACCGGTCGCCACTGGTCCTTCAGCTCCGGCACGGCGACGTAGAGCAGACGCATCAGCGCGCCGAACGCGGCGATCTTGGTGGCCGCCGCCATGAATGCGGTGATAGGTGTGGGGGCGCCCTGATAGACGTCGGGCACCCAGGCGTGGAACGGCACCGCGCCGACCTTGAACAGCAGCGCCACCATCACCAGCGCGGCACCGAGCAGTGCCAGGGTGGTGCTCGGGGCGCCGGATACCGTGCCGGTGCGCAGCGCGGCCGCGATCCCGGTGATGCTCAGCGTGCCGGCGTAGCCGTAGAGCAGGGCCATCCCGTAGAGGAAGAAGGCCGACGAGAACGCCCCCAGCAGGAAGTACTTCAGCGACGCCTCCTGGGAGAGTAGGCGTCGGTACCGGGACAGACCGCACATCAGGTACAGCGGCAGGGACAGCACTTCCAGCGCGATGAACATGGTCAGCAGGTCGTTGGCGGCGGGGAACAGCACCATGCCGACGACGGCGAACATGGTCAGCGGGAACACCTCGGTCTGGGCCACCGCCGCTTTGGTGGCCACCTGCTCGGTGGCGCTGCCGGGCACCGTCGAAGCCTGCGCGGTGAAGCCGTCCAAACCGCCTGCGCGGCTGCGGCGCTCGCCGATCAGCAGCACGCCGAGCACGGCGACCATCAGCACGGTGCCCTGTAGGAACAGCGCGGGACGGTCCACCGCCACGGCGCCTACTGCCGCCGCCTGCCCGGTGGGCCCGAGGTTCCGGTAGACGCCCACCAGCGCGGCGAGCGCCGCGAGCAGCCCTCCGAGGGCGAGGGTCATCTGCACCGGGTAGCGCGACCGGCGCGGTAGGAACGCCTCGACGAGCACCCCGGCCACCGCGACGCCGAACAGGATCAGCATCGGGGAGAGCACTCCGTATTCGACGCTCGGCGTGGTCATTTCGCGGCTCCCAGCGTCGGCGCCGGGTCGGGTTGGCGGATTTCGGTCAGTGTATGGGCGACCGCCGGGTTGATGACGTCCAGCGCCACCTTCGGGTACACGCCCAGCACCAGCAGCAGCGCGATCAAGGGCATGACGACGAGCAGTTCGCGGGGCCGCAGGTCGGTGAGGGTCTCGTTACCCTTGGTGACAGGCCCGGTCATCATCCGCTGGTAGGCCAGCAGCACATAGACCGCGGAGAGCACCAGCGCCAGCGCGGCGAGCACCGCGAACACCGGATACCGGGTGAATGTGCCGATCAGGACCAGGAATTCACTGATGAACGGCGCGAGCCCGGGCAGTGACAGGGTGGCCAGGCCGGCCACCAGGAAAGTGCCGGCCAGTATCGGCGCTACCTTCTGCACCCCGCCGTAGTCGGCGATGGCGCGGGTGCCGCGGCGGCTGACCAGGAACCCGGCGATGAGGAACAGCGCGGCGGTGGAGATCCCGTGGTTGACCATGTATAGCGTCGAGCCGGACTGGCCCTGGCTGGTCATGACGAAGATGCCGAGGATGATGAAGCCGAAGTGGCTGATCGAGGTGTAGGCGATCAGCCGCATGATGTCGGTCTGGCCGATGGCCAGGATCGCGCCGTAGACGATGCCGATGACGGCCAGTGCGATCACCACGGGCCGGAATAGGGCCGCGGAATCGGGGAACAGCGGCAGGCAGTAGCGCAGCATGCCGAACGTGCCGACTTTGTCCATCACCGCCATCATCAGCACCGCTGAGGCGGGGGTGGCCTGCACGGCGGCGTCCGGTAGCCAGCGATGCAGCGGCCACAGCGGCGCCTTGACCGCGAAGGCGAACAGGAAGCCGCCGAACAGCAGGTGCGCCACGGCGGGCTGGATGGTCAGCCGGCCGTCGGCGACGGCGTCGCCGATCCTCCGGACGTCGAAGGTGCCGGCGTCGAAGGTTCCGGCGGTCACCACGTACAGCCCGACCAGGGCGGCCAGCATGACCAGACCGCCGAAGAGGTTGTACAGCAGGAATTTCACCGCCGCGGGCGATCTGTTTTCACCGCCGAACCCGCCGATGAGGAAGTACATCGGGATCAGCATCGCCTCGAAGAACACGTAGAACAGCAGGATGTCCAGCGAGGTCAGCGAGATCAGCACCATGCCCTCGACGGCCAGCATCAGTGCCACGTAGCCGTGCGTCCCGCGCCCGCCCAGCCCGGGCCGGTCGTCGGCGTCGTTCCAGCCGGCGATCAGCAGCAGCGGCATCAGTACTGCGGTGAGCACCACCAGCGCCAGCGCGATGCCGTCCACGCCGAGGATGTAGCCGGTGCCGAACGACTCTATCCACGGGTGGTTTTCGACGAACTGGTAGCGCGGGCCGGCCGGGTCGAAACGCACCGCCACCACGAGTGCGATGGCCAGCACCATCAGCGACACCGCCAGCCCGGCGTATTTGGCCGCCCCCCGCATCGGTGCGGGCAGCGCGATGATGACCGTCGCGCCGATCATCGGCACGGCCCACAGCATGCTCAGCCACGGTGTCACGCGATCACCTCCACATCGCCGCGATCAGCACCGCGCCGGCGAACAGACCGGTGCCGGCGAGCATGGACAGGGCATAACTGCGGGCGAACCCGGTCTGCAGGCCGCGCAGCCCGTCGGAGATCCGGCGCACGCCATGGGACATTCCGGTCACCGACCCGTCGATGGCCTTGTCGTCCACAACGACCAGCGCCTTGGTGAGCTGCTGGCCGCCGCGCATGAAGACGGCCTCGTTGACGGCGTCGCCGTAGAGGTCGCGGCGGGCGGCGACGGTCAGCGCCGAGACGTCCTGCGGCGCCGTCTCGGGCACGGCTTTGGCGTACATCCGGTAGGCGATGCCCACTCCGACGGCCACCGCCGTCAGCGCCAGCGCCGTTGTCACCCAGACCGGGACGTGGTGGTGGGCTTCGTGTGTCCCGACCACCGGTTCCAGCCAGGTGCGCAGCGTGTGACCGAGGCTCAGCACCGCACCGGCGCCCACCGAGCCGATCGCCAGGATCACCATCGGCAGGGTCATGACCGCGGGGGACTCGTGCGGATGGCACTGTTCGGCCCAGCGGCGCTGCCCGAAGAAGGTCAGCAGCATCACCCGGGTCATGTAGAACGCGGTGATCGCTGCGCCGAGCAGCGCCGCACCGCCGAGTAGCCAGCCCTTCAATCCGCCTGCGTTGACGGCCGTTTCGATGATGGCGTCCTTGGAGAAGAAGCCGGCGAACGGCGGCACCCCGATGATCGCCAGGTAACCCAGCCCGAAGGTGACGAAGGTGACCGGCATCAGCGTCCGCAGCCCGCCGTAGCGGCGCATGTCGGTTTCGTCGTTCATACCGTGCATCACCGAACCGGCGCCCAGGAACAGGCCGGCTTTGAAGAAGCCGTGGGTGAGCAGGTGCATGATCGCCACCACGTATCCGGCGGGACCCAGTCCGGCGGCCAGCACCATGTAGCCGATCTGGCTCATGGTGGAGGCGGCCAGCGCCTTCTTGATGTCGTCCTTGGCGCAACCGATCACGGCGCCGAACAGCAGGGTAACCGCACCGACGGTCACCACGGCGGTCTGGGCGACGGGCGCGGCGTTGAACACCGGTCCCGAGCGCACGATCAGGTAGACGCCGGCGGTCACCATGGTGGCGGCGTGAATCAGCGCGGACACCGGGGTGGGGCCCTCCATGGCGTCGCCCAGCCAGGACTGCAAGGGCACCTGCGCGCTCTTGCCGCATGCCCCGAGCAGCAACAGCAACCCGACGGCGTTGAGCGTGCCCTGGCTCATCTGCGGGGCGGCAGCGAAAACCGTTGCGAAATCGACCTGGCCGACGGTCGCGAACAACACCATCAGCGCGACCGCCAGGCCCATGTCGCCGACCCGGTTGACCACGAATGCCTTCTTGGCTGCCGCGGCGGCGCTGGGCTTGTACGACCAGAACCCGATTAGCAGGTACGAAGCCAGGCCCACGCCCTCCCAGCCGGTGTAGAGGCCGAGGTAGTTGTCGGCCAGCACCAGCAACAGCATGGCCGCGACGAACAGGTTCAGGTAGGCGAAAAACCTTCTGCGGTCGGGGTCGTGGGCCATGTAGCCGATCGAGTACAGGTGGATCAGCGCGCCGACGCCGGTGATCAGCAGTACGAAGCACACCGACAGCGCGTCGAGTTGCAGACCGAAGTCCACCCGAAGCTCCCCGACCGGAACCCAGGAGAACAGCGTCTCACCCACCAGTCGGTCCTCAGCGGGCCGGCCCAACAGGTGCGCGAAAAGCGCCGCGCCACAGGCAAACGAACCGATCACCGTCGCGCATGCCAGCAGGTGGCCCCATGCGTCGGTGCGGCGCCCGCCCAGCAAAAGAGCGACCGCCCCGAACAGGGGCAGCGCGATAGTCAGCCACAGCAGCGTCGTCACCGTTCAGTGCCTCCCCATCAATTCCTGAGGAGGTTCGACTCGTCCACGTCGGCGCTGCGACGGGTGCGGTAGATGGCGACGATGATGGCCAGGCCGACGACCACCTCGCAGGCCGCGACGACCATGGTGAAGAAGGCCACCGCCTGGCCCTCCAGTCCGCCGTGCATGCGGGCGAAGGTCACGAACGCGAGGTTGCCCGCGTTGAGCATCAATTCGACGCACATGAACATCACGATGGCGTTCTTGCGCAGCAGCACTCCGGCGGCGCCGATGGTGAACAGCAGCGCCGAAAGATACAGGTAGTAGGAAGGATTCATCGCGGCGTCCGGATGGTATCGCTGACCGATGACTCATCGTCGGAGCCGTCAGGCAGGCGCGCCATGGTGTCGACGGCGTTGCGGCGCGCGTAGACGCCGGGGTTGGGCAGTGGGGTGGCCCGGCTAGTGCCGCGGAAGCGTTCGATCGCCATCTCGCGCTGAGTCTTCCGCGGCTGAAGGCGTTCCCGGTGAGCCAGGATCATCGCGCCCAGCGCCGCGGTGATCAGCAGCGCGCTGGTCAACTCGAACGCCCACAGGTTGCGGGTGAAGATCAGCTCGGCCAGGCCCTGAACGTTGCCGTTGGCGTTGGCTTCAGCCAGGCCGGTGAAATTGGAGGTTTTCGCGCTGCCGATGCCGGCGATCAACAGGACTCCGAACCCCAATCCGGCCAGCATCGCGGCAACCCGTTGTCCACGAATGGTTTCCACCAGCGACTGCGCGGAGTCGACGCCGATGAGCATCAGCACGAACAGGAACAGCATCATCACCGCGCCGGTGTAGACCACGATCTGGACCACGCCGAGGAACGGGGCCTCCTGCACCGCGTAGATCATCGCCAGCGCGATCATCGTCGTCGCCAACGCGACCGCCGAGTACACCGCCTTAGGTGCGGCGACCACCCCGATTGCGCCGGCGACCGCGACGGCGCCCAGGACCCAGAAGGCGATCGCCTCGGCGTTCACGGCGTCACCCGCCCCAGGTAGTAGTCGTCATCGCTGGCGCCCGGCGCCATCGGGTGCGGCGGGGCCTGCATCCCTGGCTGCAGCGGGGCGAGCAGTTTGTCCTTGCCGTAGATGAGGTCCTGGCGGTTGTCGTCGGTCATCTCGTAGTCGGCGGTCATCGTCAGCGCCCGGGTGGGGCAGGCCTCGATGCACAACCCGCACCCGATACAGCGCAGGTAGTTGATCTGGTAAACCCGCCCGTAGCGTTCGCCGGGAGAGAAGCGCTGCTCCTCGGTGTTGTCCGCGCCCTCGACATAGATGGCGTCGGCCGGGCAGGCCCACGCGCACAACTCGCAGCCGATGCACTTCTCCAGCCCGTCGGGGTAGCGGTTGAGCTGGTGGCGCCCGTGGTAGCGCGGAGCCGTCGGGCCGGGCTGCTCCGGGTACTGCTCGGTGATCGGCTTCTTGAACATCGTCGTGAAGGTCACCTTGAAGCCGGAGAGGGCATCCAGGAATTTAGGCATGAGCGGCCTCCTCGGCCTGGCCGGGTAGCGGGGGAATAGGGAAGGAACCGTCCGGCGGCGGGGACGGTGGCGGTGTCCGGCGCTCGACCCCTCTGCGCCGAAGCGTGTTGGCCACCAACAGAACGGCCAGCAGCGCCGCCGCAGCCAGGAGGTTCGGGATGACACCGTCGAGGTGGACCGCGCGCAGGACGGCGACGGTCAGGATCCACACCAGCGAGACCGGGATCAGCAGCTTCCAGCCGAGTGCCATGAACTGGTCGTAGCGCAGCCGGGGCAGGGTGGCGCGCAGCCACATGAACCCGAACAGGAAAATCCACGTCTTGGCGACGAACCACAGCACCGGCAGCCAGCCGGTGTTGGCGCCGTCCCACAAACTGAGCGGCCACGGGGCGCGCCAGCCGCCGAGGAACAGGGTGGTGGCCAGCGCCGAGACGGTGGTCATATTGACGTACTCGGCGAGGAAGAACATCGCGAACTTCAGCGACGAGTATTCGGTGTGGAACCCGCCGACCAGTTCACCCTCGGCTTCCGGCAGGTCGAAGGGGGCACGGTTGGTCTCGCCGACCATCGCGGTGATGTACACCGCGAAGGACGGCAGCAGCAGGAAGGCGTACCAGGTGTGGCTCTGCGCCGCGACGATCCCGGAGGTGGACATCGTCCCGGCGTAGAGGAACACCGCGGCGAACGACAGCGCCATCGCGATCTCGTAGGAGACCACCTGGGCGCTGGAGCGGATGCCGCCCAACAGCGGATAGGTGGATCCCGAGGCCCAGCCGGCCAGCACGATCCCGTACACCCCGATCGAGGTGATCGCCAGCACGTAGAGCACCGCGACCGGCAGGTCGGTCAGCTGAAGCGGAGTCTGGTGGCCGAAGACCGACACCACCGGACCCAGCGGAATCACGGCGAAGGCCATGATCGCGGTGATCACCGAGATCACCGGCGCCAGCAGGTAAAGGGGCTTATCTACGCCGGCCGGGATCAGGCCCTCCTTGAGGGCGAGCTTGATGCCGTCGGCCGCGGACTGCAGCAGCCCCCACGGGCCGACCCGGTTGGGGCCGTAACGCATCTGCATGCGGCCCAGCAGCTTTCGCTCCACCAGAATGGCCACCAAGACGGTCAGCAGCAGGAACGCGAATACCGCCACCGCCTTGGCCAGGATCAGCCACCACGGGTCGTGGCCGAAGATCGCCGGGTCCGGATAAGTCACGCGAGCCCCCCTGCGTCGATGCGGACGACGGCGCCCGTCGTCACCCCCAACTGGGTGTGCACCGCGCTGCCCGGAGAGTTCAGTGGCAGCCACACCACCTGGTCGGGCATGTCGGTGATCTCCAGCGGCAGTGTCACCGACCCGCGGTCGGTCGACACCGTCACTGTGTCAGAAGCGCCGATGCCCGCGGCGGTGGCCGACGAGAGGCGGGCGACCGGCAGCCGGGCGGTCCCGGCCAGGTAGGGCTCGCCGTCCTGTAACCGGCCGCGGTCCAACAACATCCGCCAGCCGGCCAGTACCGCTTGGCCGGGTCCGGGCGAGGCTGCGCTGCCGGGGGCGACGTCCGGGCCGGCCGGCCCGGGTCCATCCCAGCTGCCGAGCGCGGACATCTCGGCGCGCGCCTGGGCGGCGGTCCGGAGCCCGAGATCTATCCCCAATTCCTGGCCCAACTCTTCGGCCAGCATGGTCAGCACCCGCAGGTCCGCGGCGGCGTTGGTGGTCAGTGCCGGGCCGAACGGTCGCACCCGGCCCTCCCAGTCGGTGAAGGAGCCGTCCTTTTCCGACACCGTCGCCACCGGGAAGACGACATCGGCCAAGGCGGTGACGTCGGACTCCCGTAACTCCAGGCTGACCACGAACCGTGTGGCGGCGATGGCGTTCAGTGCCTGCCGCGGGTCGGCGAAGTCGGCGGGTTCGACTCCGCCGATAAGCAGCGCGTCCAGATCGCCGTTGGCGGCGGCGTCGAGGATCGTGGCAGCGTCGCGACCCCGGTCGGCCGGCAGGGTGCAGTTCCACGCGTCGGCGATCTGTTGGCGGGCAACCGGATCGGAGATGGGGCGTCCGCCCGGCAGTACCGTGGGCAGGCACCCGGCGTCCAGCGCGCCGCGCTCACCGGCCCGCCGCGGAACCCAGGCCAGCCGCGCACCGGTCCGGTCGGCAAGCCGGGCAGCCGCGGACAGCGCACCGGGGCTGGTGGCCAGCCGCTCGCCGACCAGGATCACCGTGTCCTCGCCAAGTTCGCCGCCCAGCGCGTCCAATGCGACGGCCTCGGCGCCGGGGATGGTGGCGATCAGCCGGGCCGAGAGCTTCGTCGCGCCACGGGAGGCGAACGGGGCGATGCTCACCACCGTCAGGCCGCGCTTGCGGACCGCCTTGCGCAGCCGCAGGAAGACGATGGGCGACTCTTCCTCCGGCTCGAAGCCGGCCAGCAGCACTGTGCTCGCGGTCTCCAGGTCGGCGTAGCTCACGGTGATCGGCTGGCCGGCGACCCGTGCGGTCAGGAAGTCGGTCTCCTCCACCGAATGCGGACGGGCCCGGAAGTCGACATCGTTGGTGCCCAGCACCATTCGCGCAAACTTGGCGTAGGCGTACGCGTCCTCACCGGTGACCCGGCCGCCCACCAGGACTCCGGTCCGACTGCCGGCTAAGCCGGCGGAGGTCCGACTGCCGGCTAAGCCGGCGGAGGTCCGACTGCCGGCTAAGCCGGCGGAAGCCCGGGCGATGGCCTCCGGCCACGAGGCGGGGCGCAGCGTCCCGTCGTCGTCGCGGACCATCGGGGTGGTGATCCGGTCACCAACGCTGGGATAGGTGAAAGCCCACCGCCCCTTGTCGCAGTTCCACTCCTCATTCACCTGCGGGTCGTCGCCGGCCAGCCGGCGCAGCACTACGCCGCGGCGGTGATCGGTGCGCTGCGCACACCCCGAGGCGCAGTGCTCGCAGACACTGGGCGAGGACACCAGGTCGAATGGGCGGGCCCGGAACCGGTAGGCGGTTCCGGTGAGCGCGCCGACCGGGCAGATCTGCACGGTGTTGCCGCTGAAGTAGGAGTCGAAGCTCGCGCCCGGGGCGATGCCGACCTGTTGCAGCGCACCGCGTTCCAGCAGTTCGATGAAGGTATCCCCGGCGATCTGGTTGGAGAAGCGGGTACAGCGGGCGCACAGCACGCAGCGTTCGCGGTCCAGCAGCACCTGGCTGGAGAGACTGATCGGCTTCGGAAAGGTGCGCTTGACATCGGTGAACCGGGTCTCGGATCGGCCGTTGGACATCGCCTGGTTCTGCAGCGGGCATTCGCCGCCCTTGTCGCAGACCGGGCAGTCCAGGGGATGGTTGATCAGCAGCAGTTCCATCACCCCCCGCTGCGCCTTGTCGGCGGCCGCGGAGGTGAACTGGGTGCGTACCACCATGCCCTCGCTGACGGTGGTGGTGCAGCTGGCCAGCGGCTTGCGCTGACCCTCCACGTCGACCAGGCACTGCCGGCAGGCACCGACCGGGTCGAGCAGCGGGTGATCGCAGAACCGGGGAATCTGCACACCGATCAGCTCAGCAGCCCGGATCACCAAGGTGCCCTTAGGCACCGACAGCGTGGTGTCGTCGATGGTGATGGTGACCAGTTCGGTGCGCGTCTCGGGGGCTTGCGTCATGAGCCCACTCCCTGCGGGGCGGCCAGCATCGAGGCGTACGGGTCGAACGGGCAACCGCCGTCCAGGTGCGCTTCGTACTCGGCGCGGAAGTACTGCAACGAACTCATGATGGGCGATGCAGCACCATCACCCAAGGCGCAGAACGACTTTCCGAGGATGGCATCGGAGATGTCGAGCAGCTTGTCCAAGTCCTCCGGCAAGCCGCGTCCGTCTTCAAGTCGTTCGTAGATCTGCGCCAGCCAATAAGTGCCCTCCCGGCACGGCGTGCACTTGCCACACGACTCGTGGGCGTAGAACTGCGTCCACCGGCGCACCGCCCGCACCACGCAGGTCGTCTCATCGAAGATCTGTAGCGCCTTGGTGCCCAACATCGACCCCACCGACGCCATGCCCTCGTAATCCAAGGGCACATCGAGGTGTTCGGCCGTCAGCAGCGGCGTGGACGACCCGCCGGGGGTCCAGAATTTCAGCTCATGCCCGGCCCTAACCCCGTCGGCGTAGTCGAGCAACTCGCGTAGCGTGATGCCCAGTGGCGCCTCGTACTGGCCAGGTCGGGTGACATGCCCGGACAGCGAGTACAGCGTGAACCCCGGCGACTTCTCGGTGCCCATCGACTTGAACCAATCCACCCCGTTGGCCATGATCGGCGGCACGCTGGCGATGGACTCCACATTGTTGACCACCGTCGGGCAGGCGTAGAGGCCGGCGACCGCGGGGAACGGCGGACGCAGCCGCGGCTGTCCGCGACGGCCCTCCAACGAGTCCAGCAGTGCGGTCTCCTCACCACAGATGTAGGCGCCCGCCCCGGCATGGACGATCAGGTCGAGGTCGTAGCCGGAGCCAAGGATGTTGCTGCCCAGGTATCCGGCGTCGTAAGCCTCGGCGACGGCGGCCTGCAACCGGCGCAATACCGGGACCACCTCCCCGCGCAGGTAGATGAAGGCGTGCCGGGCGCGGATTGCGTAGGCCGCGATGATGGCGCCCTCCACCAGGAAATGGGGGGTGGTCAGCAGCAGCGGCATGTCTTTGCAGGTGCCCGGCTCGGACTCGTCGGCGTTGATGACGAGGTACTTCGGCTTGGCGCCGGCGGGACCGTCCTGGGCCGATGAGTCGCTCGGCGAGCTTCGCTCCTGCGGAATGAACGACCACTTCATGCCGGTCGGGAAGCCCGCACCGCCGCGGCCGCGCAGGCCCGACTCCTTGACTTCGGTGATCACCGCGTCGGGCGACATGCTCAGCGCTGTGCGTAGACCCTGGTAGCCGTCATGGCGCAGGTAGGTCTGCAGCGTCCAGGGTTGCGGCTCGTCCCAGAACCGGCTGAGCACGGGCGTCAGCATGCGTCCCCCTCGCGGCGAGCGGCCCGCAGACCGGCCAGCGTTGCCTCTCCGGGGAGGGAGGTGTCCGGGGTATGGGGGCCAAGACCGGCCAGTGTTCGCGCGGTCTGGCGAAACGGGCACAGCGCCGCACCGCGGGTGGGGGTGACGGTCTGCCCGTTGCGCAGCGCGGCGACGAGTTCAGTAGCGCTGGAGGGTGTTTGGTTGTCGAAGAACTCCCAGTTCACCATGACCACCGGTGCGTAGTCGCAGGCGGCGTTGCACTCGATGTGCTCCAGGGTGATAACCCCGTCGGCGGTGGTCTGTCCCGCGTGGACACCCAACTCGCCTTCTAGTGTTTCCAGGATGGCGTCGCCACCCATGACCGCGCAGAGGGTATTGGTGCACACCCCGATCAAGTAGTCGCCGGTGGGGGTGCGCCGGTACATCGAATAGAAGGTGGCCACCGCGGTCACCTCGGCGGCGGTCAGGCCGAGTTGGTCTGCGCAGAAGGCGATTCCGGCACCGGTGAGGTAGCCGTCCTGGGATTGCACCAGGTGCAGCAGCGGCAATAGCGCTGAGCGGGCCTGCGGGTAGCGGGCGATGATGATTGCCGCGTCGGCGGCCAGCCGCTCGGCGACGTCGGCCGGGTAGGACGACGGCCCTCCGATCGGGGGGCCGGGCTCGTCGGGGCGTGGGCCGAGAACCAAGTCGATGCTCATCGGTGCCTTCTGCTCTTCGCGCAAGCGCTCATCGGTGCCTTCTGCTCTTCGCGCAAGCGCTCATCGGTGCCTTCTGCTCTTCGCGCAAGCGCTCATCGGCCATCACCTGTCCACGCCCCCCATCACCGGGTCGATGCTCGCCACCGCGGCGATCACATCGGCGACCATGCCGCCTTCGCACATCGCTGCCACCGCTTGCAGATTGGTGAAGCTGGGGTCCCGGTAGTGCACCCGGTACGGACGGGTGCCGCCGTCGGAGACCATGTGCGCGCCGAGTTCGCCGCGCGGTGACTCCACGGCGCTGTACACCTGGCCGGCCGGGACCCGGAAGCCCTCGGTGACGATCTTGAAGTGGTGGATGAGGCCTTCCATCGACGTGCCCATGATGCGGGCGATATGGGCGGGAGAGTTGCCCAGCCCGTCCGGTCCGAGTTGCAGATCCGCGGGCCAGGCCAGCTTCTTGTCCTCGATCATCACCGGGCCCGGCCCGATGTCTGCGAGGCGTTCCAGACACTGGCGCGCGATCTTCACCGATTCGTGCATCTCACCGACCCGGATCAGGTAGCGGCCGTAGCAGTCGGCGGTGTCGGCGGTGATCACGTCGAAGTCGTAATCCTCATAGCCGCAATAGGGTTGGGTCTTGCGCAGGTCGTGCGGCAGGCCGGTGGAGCGCAGCACCGGACCGGTGATGCCCAGCGCCATACAGCCGGTGAGGTCGAGGTATCCGACGCCCTGGGTGCGGGCTTTCCAGATGTAGTTCTCGGTGAGCAGATCGGCCAGTTCGTTCAGCCGGCCGGGCAGGATCTTCAGCAGTTCGGCGACCCGTTGCGGCCCGTCGTCGGGCAGGTCGGCGGCCAGGCCACCCGGGCGGATGTAGGCGTTGTTCATCCGCAGGCCGGTGATGGCCTCGAAAACGGTGAGGATCAGTTCGCGTTCCCGGAACCCGAAGAACATCGGCGTCATCGCGCCCAGTTCCATTCCGCCGGTGGCCAGCGCCACCAGGTGTGAGGAGATCCGGTTGAGTTCCATCAGCATCACCCGGACCACTGACGCGCGCGCCGGGATGGCGTCGGTGATGCCCAGCAGCCGCTCCACCCCGAGGCAGTAGGCGGTTTCGTTGAAGAACGGCGACAGGTAATCCATCCTGGTCACGAAGGTGACGCCCTGAGTCCAGTTGCGGTACTCCAGGTTCTTCTCGATCCCGGTGTGCAGAAAGCCGATGCCGCAACGGGCTTCGACCACCGTCTCGCCTTCGATCTCCAGGATCAGCCGCAGCACTCCGTGGGTGGACGGGTGCTGCGGGCCCATGTTGACCACGATCCGTTCCCCGGCCACACCCTCTCGGGCGGCGGCGACGATATCGTCCCAATCCTGGCCGCCCAGAACGACAACGGTCTCCGGCTCGAAAGACTGGGGGGCCATCAGCGGTACGACCTGCGCTGGTCGGGTGGGGGAATCTGGGCACCCTCAAATTCGACGGGCACGCCACCCAAGGGGTAATCCTTGCGCTGGGGATGGCCGACCCAGTCGTCGGGCATCTCGATGCGGGTCAGACCCGGGTGACCGTCGAAGATGATGCCGAAAAAGTCGTAGGTCTCCCGCTCGTGCCAGTCGCAGGTCGGGTACACCGAAAACAGTGACGGGATATGCGGATCGTCGTCTGGGCAGGCCACTTCGAGGTGGATGCGCCGGTTGTGGGTGATCGACATCAGCGGGTAGAAGGCGTGCAATTCGCGGCCGGTGTCGTCGGGGTAGTGCACTCCCGATACCCCGCAACATAATTCGAATCGCAGCGCTTCGTCGTCGCGCAGCGCCGACGCGACCTGGAGCAGGTGCTCGCGGCGGATGTCGAGGGTGAGTTGGTCGCGGTGGACCACCACCCGCTCGACGGCGGCCTCGACGACGTCCGGCCCGAGCACCTCGGCGAGCCGGTCGACGATCTCGTCGAAGTAGCCGCCGTAGGGACGCGGGGTGCTGCCCGGGAGGGTCACGGGCCGCACCAGCCGGCCGTAGCCGGAGGTGTCGCCGGTGCCGGTGCTGCCGAACATGCCCCGGCGCACGCCGATGACCTCGCGCTCCTCCCCGCCGGTCACCGCAGCAGACCCTTCAGTTCAATCGTCGGTCGGGCCGCCAGCGCAGCCCGCTCGGCGGCAGCCACCGCTTCGACCCGGTTCACACCCAGGGGCATCTCGGAGATTTTGGCGTGCAGCGCCAGAATCGCGTTAAGCAGCATCTCCGGTCGCGGCGGGCACCCGGGCAGG
>JAULZA010000039.1:0-4453 GCA_032117575.1 Mycolicibacterium sp. | reverse complement strand
TCACACTTCCTGCCGGTCTGGCCGGCAGCGCCCTGGTAGCGGCATCGAGTGCCAACCTCGGCCCCGGTTTCGACAGTCTGGGTGTCGCGCTCGGCCTCGACGACGAGATCGAGGTGGTGACCACCGATGGCCCCGATGTCGTCGTGGAGGTGTCCGGCGAGGGCGCCGGTCAGGTGTCATCCGGTGTCGATCACCTCGTCGTGACGGCGCTTGTGCGCGGGCTTCGTGAAGCCGGATGTCAGGCTGGGGGACTGATTGTCCGCTGCCGCAACATGATTCCGCACTCACGGGGCCTGGGATCGTCGGCGTCGGCGGTGGTGGGCGGACTCGGTGCGGCCAATGCCCTTGTGGCACAGACTGATCGGACACCGTTGTGCAACGCACAGCTGATCCAGCTGTCATCGGAGTTCGAAGGACATCCCGACAACGCATCGGCTTCAGTGCTCGGTGGCGCGGTGGTCTCCTGGACCGAGCCCGCCCACGGCGGTGCCGAGCCCCGGTATGACGCCGTGCGGATCCGGCTACACCCGGACATCCGGTTGTTCCCCGCCATCCCTGAGCTCCGCTCGTCGACGGCCGAGGCGCGGGTCCTGTTACCCGAGCAGGTAAGCCACCACCACGCGCGTTTCAACGTCAGCCGTGCGGCGTTGCTGGTGGTCGCTCTCACGCAGCGGCCCGATCTGCTGATGGCAGCCACCGAGGATCTCCTCCACCAGCCCCAACGAGGCCGGGCGATGCCCGCCTCGGCGGAGTTTCTGCAGGTCCTGAGGCACCACGGGGTGCCGGCGGTGCTGTCCGGTGCCGGGCCGGCGGTGCTGGCGCTGACCACGGCCGATGAGCTGCCGGCGGAGGCGTTGGAGGTCGGCGCCGCGCACGGATTTGCTGTCAGCCGGATGCCCGCGGGCGAACCGGTTCGCTGGACTGCCGGTGTGACCGCCGCGGCGGGGTAGGGGTTTTCTTGCTTAGGGCAGCGCGGGAGGCTATCCTCGGGAGCAGTCCGACAACCGCAGCGGTACATGGCTGCGCCGACACAGGGACCAATCACCACATCTTCGTTTGACAATGCAGGGGACTGACGGCATGCCTTCGGCTGCCTCGATCAGGCCTGACACCACAACGGTGGGATTTCGGGGTTCACCCGAATCGGCTTCAACGCCACCGAAACCCCGCGCCACGAGACGGCGCGAGGCAAGAAAGGAAATCCGTGACCGATACGGACATCATCACGGCTGAGGACAGCGCACCGGACAAAACGTCGCAGGCCCCCGTGAATCAACCCGCCGAATCCGGCTCCCTGGCGACCATGGTGCTGCCGGAGTTGCGGGCGATGGCCAGCCGCGCCGGCGTCAAGGGCGCTTCGGGTATGCGCAAGAGCGACCTCATCGCCGCCATTCGCGACAGCCAGAACGGCGGTGGCTCCCGCAGCGGTGCGGACACCGCCGAATCGCCCGCCGCCGAGAGGCGTCGCGACGAGCGCCCGGCACGCGACGGGGGGGAGGCCAAGACCGAGCCACGTGAGCCGCGTGAGGACCGTCCGGCCCGCGACGGGGGCGACGGCGGCTCCGGCGGCCAGCAGAACCAGAATTCCAACCGCGACTCCAACCGCGGGGACGACGACGGCGACGGCCGCGGTGGCCGGCGCGGACGCCGGTTCCGTGACCGCCGCCGCCGCGGTGAGCGCGGCCCGGGCGAAGGCCCCGATACCGAACTGCGCGAGGACGATGTCGTCCAGCCGGTGGCCGGCATTCTCGACGTGCTCGACAACTACGCCTTCGTGCGCACGTCGGGCTATCTGGCCGGCCCCAACGACGTCTACGTCTCGATGAACATGGTCCGCAAGCACGGCCTGCGCCGCGGCGACGCGGTCACCGGCGCGGTACGGGTCGCCCGTGACGGCGGCGGTGACGGCGGCGGTGCCAATCAGCGCCAGAAGTTCAACCCGCTGGTGCGCCTCGACAGCGTCAACGGCGGCCCCGTCGACGCGGCCCGCAACCGCCCCGAGTTCAGCAAGCTCACCCCGCTCTATCCCAATCAGCGGCTACGGCTGGAGACCACCACCGAGCGGCTGACCACCCGAGTGATCGACCTGATCATGCCGATCGGCAAGGGGCAGCGCGCCCTGATCGTCTCGCCGCCCAAGGCCGGCAAGACCACGATCATGCAGGACATCGCCAACGCGATCACCAAGAACAATCCCGAATGCCACCTGATGGTCGTTCTCGTCGACGAGCGGCCCGAAGAGGTCACCGATATGCAGCGCTCGGTCAAGGGTGAGGTCATCGCCTCAACCTTCGACCGGCCGCCGTCGGATCACACCCAGGCCGCCGAGCTCGCCATCGAGCGGGCCAAACGTCTGGTGGAGCAGGGCAAGGACGTCGTCGTACTGCTCGACTCGATCACCCGGCTCGGTCGCGCCTACAACAACGCCTCCCCGGCATCGGGCCGCATCCTGTCCGGTGGTGTGGACTCCACCGCGCTGTACCCGCCCAAGCGGTTCCTCGGTGCGGCACGCAACATCGAGGACGGTGGCTCGCTGACCATCATCGCCACCGCGATGGTGGAGACCGGGTCGACCGGTGACACGGTGATCTTCGAGGAGTTCAAGGGCACCGGTAACGCCGAGCTCAAGCTGGACCGCAAGATCGCTGAGCGCCGGGTATTCCCGGCTGTTGACGTCAACCCGTCGGGCACCCGCAAAGACGAGCTGCTGCTCTCGGCCGACGAGTTCGCCGTCGTGCACAAGCTGCGGCGGGTGCTGTCCGGTCTGGATTCCCATCAGGCGATCGACCTGCTGATGAGTCAGCTGCGCAAGACCAAGACCAACTATGAGTTCCTGGTTCAGGTGTCCAAGACGACGCCGGGATCGATGGACTCCGACTAACTCCGCGTTCAAGGGCAACTGTGTTCAAAGGCAACAAAGCCGGCCTGCCCAGCAAGCCATGCCTGCACTGCGCGCGGCCGATGTCGTGGCGCAAACGCTGGGCCAAGAACTGGGACGACGTGCGGTACTGCTCGGATGCATGCCGCAGTGCCGCCAAGTCGGCACGCGCGTCCACGCGGGCCTGAGGCACCGGTGGCCGACACCGTTCAGCAGTTGCTCCGGAACCGCATCGGCGACCCCGCGCCGGCCGTCAAGTACGGGGAGCGGGTGTGGACCTGGCAGGAGCACCTCGACGAGGCCGCCCGGCACGCCGCCACGCTGATCACCGGCGCGGATCCATCGCGGCCACTGCACGTCGGAACACTGCTGGGCAACACCCCGCAGATGCTGACCGCCATGGCGGCCGCCGGACTGGGCGGCTACGTCCTGTGCGGCATCAACAACACCCGCCGCGGGGATGCGCTGGCACGCGATATCGCCAAGGCGGACTGCCAGATCCTGCTGACCGACGCCGACAACGCCGGCCTGCTCGACGGACTGGCGTTGCCGGGCGTGCAGGTGATCGACGTGGACGCCCCGGACTGGAGTGCGCTCCTGGGCCGGGCCGGTGAACTCACCGCGCACCGCGAAGTCGCCGGCGGCGACACGTTCATGCTGATCTTCACCTCCGGCACCAGTGGCGAGCCGAAGGCCGTCCAGGTGGCGCACATGATGGTCCCGTTCTCCGGAGTCGCTCTGGTGCAACGCTTCTCGATCACCCAGGACGATGTCTGCTATCTGTCCATGCCGCTGTTTCACTCCAATGCTCTGTTGGCCGGCTGGTCGGTGGCGCTGGCATCGGGCGCAGCCATGGCACCGGCGGCGTTCTCCGCGTCCGCGCTCCTGGCCGACCTGCGCCACTATGGCGTGACGTACATGAACTATGTCGGCAAACCGTTGGCCTACGTGCTGGCCACGCCCGAGCATGATGACGATCACCTCAACCCGCTGCGGGTGGCGTTCGGTAATGAAGCAACGGAGCGTGATATCGCCGAGTTCGGCCGGCGATTCGGCTGCACCGTCTGGGACGGCTTCGGGTCCACTGAGGGCGCGGTGATCATCACGCGCGACGGCGACTGCCCGCCCGGTTCGGTGGGCCGCGGCTTTCCCGGCGTAGCGATCTACGACCCCGAGACCCTGACCGAATGCGCCCCTGCGGTTTTCGACGACACCGGCGCTCTGGTCAACGCCCGCGACGCGATCGGTGAGATCGTCAACACCAGCGGTGCCGGTCTGTTCACCGGCTACTACAACGACGCCGCTGCCACCGGCGAACGGTTGCGCGAGGGCATGTACTGGTCAGGGGATCTTGCCTACCGCGACGCCGACGGCTGGATCTATTTCGCCGGGCGCACCGGGGACTGGTTGCGGGTCGATGGCGAGAACCTGGCCTGCGCGCCCATCGAGCGCATCCTGCACCGACTCGACCCGGTGAGCAGGGTGGCGGTCTACGCGGTGCCCGATGAGACGGTGGGCGATGCGGTGATGGCGGCTATGGTCCTGCGCGCCGGTTGCAGGCTGAGCCCAGCGGAG
>JAULZA010000038.1:0-3103 GCA_032117575.1 Mycolicibacterium sp. | reverse complement strand
GACGCCGACGCGGTGGAGCGGCAACTGTTCTCGGCGGACCTGACCACATCGCAGTAGCTCGTCACGCTGGCAGGACCCAGGGGCGTAGCCTCACGTGTCGTGACTGATCTGGTTCTCTATCGCGTCGTCGACCGTGTCGCGGTCATCACCGTCAACGATCCCGACCGCCGCAACGCCGTCACAAACGCCATGTCGGACCAGTTGCAGGAAGCCGTGCAGCGCGCCGAATCAGACACCGGCGTTCATGCCGTCGTGATCACCGGCGCCGGAAAGGCGTTCTGCGCGGGTGCGGACCTGTCGGCGCTCGGCGCCGCCGCGCGCGAAGGACTGGAACGCATCTACGCCGGCTTCATGGCGGTGGGGCGGTGCAGTCTTCCGACGATCGCCGCGGTCAACGGGGCCGCAGTCGGCGCGGGCCTCAATCTGGCACTGGCTGCCGACGTCCGCATCGCAGGACCGCGGGCGCTGTTCGATCCGCGATTCCAGAAATTGGGTATCCACCCCGGCGGCGGAGCGACCTGGATGATGCAGCGCGCCGTCGGCCCCCAGGTGGCCCGGGCGGCACTGCTGTTCGGGATGAGCTTCGACGCAGAATCCGCTGTACTCCACGGCCTTGCTCTGCGGGTGGCCGAGGATCCCGTCGCAGCCGCGCTGGAAATGGCGGCCGGGCCCGCCGCGGCGCCGCGCGAGGTGGTGGTGGCCACCAAAACGTCGATGCGGGCCACCGCGATTCCCGGGTTCCTCGATACCGAGCACCATGTGGCTGCCAAGGACATCGAACTCGGACCGCAGGCGACGTCGATCGAGTCCCCTGAGTTCAAGGCACGCCTGGACGCCGCCCAGCGCCGGTAGCTATCCGGCGGCAGGCAGCAGCTTATTGTTGAGCCAGACTTCGATCTGGGTCATCGGCCGGGCAGGCGTACCCGGCACCGGCGGCGCGGTGGAGTGGTGGTGCGATCCGGCCGGAGTGCGGAAACTCGCGGTATGCCTCTCGCGTTGGCCGGCGCCGGCCTTTACTTCCCAGCCGTCGGAGTCCTTGGTGTAATTGCAGCGCTCGCACAACCCCAGACCGTTGTCCGCCGTGGTCGGACCGCCGCGGCGGTATGGGTTGGCGTGATCGCGGTGCCGGATCGGCGCATCGCAGTAGGGAGTGCGGCAGCGTTGGTCGCGCAGCCCGATGAAGTCCGCCAAACCCTTGGGGAACAACCGCGCGCGCGATTCCATCGCCACCAATGCTCCGGAGGCGGGGCTGGCGTACAACCGGCGAAGGGTCGCCGAGGACATACCGTCGGCCACCGCGCAGGAGATGAGCCGCTGCGCTAACGATGAGGGAACGGTTCCGTAGCCGGCGATGACGGCCGGCGCGTTCTCCGCCCCGATGAGTGCCTGGTCGGAGAGAACCAGGTTGACGGCGACCGGAACCGGTTGCGCCGCAGGGCGACCGGTGACCCGTTCGATCAGAGTGTCGGCCATGACCTGTCCGCGCGAGCGCCCATCGCCGCAGGCATCCGCCTCCCGCTTGAGTGCGGCATAGACCGAGACCCCTTGGGCCACCGGGAGCAGTGCGGTCAGGTAGGTCATGGTGTCGGGTGCGGGCCGGATGGTGACGGTCCGGTCGTGCGTTGCCCGTGCCGCGCGGTCGACCACCGCATGCGGGTCCAGCCGGTAGGCGATCGCCTTGGCGGCGGCCGCCAGCGCCCCGTCACCCACCCCGTCAAGCTTTTTCGTCTCCGAACAGAGCTCGGCATCAAGGCGACCCCGGTCCGCCAGGTCAAGGCAGGCCGACTCGCGGACGACAATGGTGGCCCGCCACTCGGAGAGCACACCGGCCTCGAGAGCGGCCAACGTGTGGGGCATCTCGTGAACCAGCGCCTTGGCGAACCCGAGATGGCGGCCACCGCGTGCCGGCGAATCCCGTCGGGCCAGCGCCACTTCGGCGGCGACCCCGCGGCCCCGCCGAATGGCGGGCACTCCCCTGTCCGCCTCGGCAGCGCGCCGGGCGACATCGAGGGCAACGGCCAGCCTGGCCTGGCGCGCAGCGGCCGCGGCCTTGAGCCGCTCCAGAGCGGCGATGCCCTCCACCAGTGCAGACTCCCCGGCGGCCGGATCGAGATCGATCAATAAATCGAACATACTTTCGATACTAGAGGTCGCCTCTGACAAACCCCGGGCACAGCCGTCGACGTCCCATACAGTCGGCATGTGACCCACACCGCAAGCTCATATGTCGGCCGCGTCGGAGCGCTGGCATTCGCCCTGGGCGCGGGGGTGGTGATCGCCGGCGGCGTAGCCGCCGCAAGCGCCGACACCGGCACCGATCGCTCGTCGGCGTCGGTAGCCAGTGCCGGACCGCGGGTCTCCACAGCAACCCCGCCGTCTCGGACACGGGCCGCCGCGCCCGCCAAGACCACCAAGACGACCAAGACCACCAAGACGACCAAGCAAGCCGCCGCACCCCGCGCCGGTGCCCAAAGCGTGGGGTCCACCCTCCTCGCCCGCCGGCCCACCCTCGCCTACAACGCGGCGCAGAACGTTCAGGACGTCGACGGCACCATCTCGGGAACGCTGAACCCCAACCAGGCAAATGGATATTCGTTGACCTATTCCGTCACCGGCGCACCGGCCAAAGGTTCGGTCGACATTGCCGCCAACGGCACCTTCATCTACACGCCCGACTCCGATTTCGCCGCCCTCGGCGGCACCGATACGTTCACGGTCGTGGCCGACGACCGGCCGGGCAACGTCGAACACTGGCATGGGCTCTCAACGTTCTTCGCGCCCAACGGCGGTCACACCGCCACCACAGCGGTGACGGTTCTGGAGAACCCGACCGACACACCGATACCGATCAGTGTGCTGGGAAACAGCGATCAGCTACGCGCCGAAAGCCTGGCCACCTCACTACAGGAGTCGCCGCTGAACCGGGTGGCCGCGCAGATCCTCAAGGCGGGCTGGCTACTTGCCGCCTCCCGCAATTACGCACTGATCGGTGGTCCCGACGCGGAGAATCTCGCCCGCCTCGACCAGGCCGTCATCGAATACGCCACCCAGGCCGCCTTGGCCGTCCAGTTGCTGGACTCGATGAACCCCACCGTGATCCAGC
>JAULZA010000037.1:0-47034 GCA_032117575.1 Mycolicibacterium sp. | reverse complement strand
CGCCGTTGCCGCCGCGACCGGCGATGCCCGCATTGCCGCCGTTGCCGCCGGCGGCGCCGTCACCGGCGTCACCCTTCTGCTCGACGAAGAACAGCAGGCGTCCGGTGCCGGCTTCGCCGCCTGCGCCACCGCGGCCGCCGGTGCCGGCATCGCCGGCGTCGCCACCGCTGCCACCCTTGTCGCCGGGATCGACGCCGTCGGCGCCGTTGGCTCCGTTTCCGCCGTTACCGCCGTTGCCTGCCAGTCCGCCGTTACCGCCGCTACCGCCGCGACCGAAGATAAAGCTGCCGTTGCCGCCCAGACCGCCCTTGCCGCCGGCGCCGCCGATGGCGCCGTTGGTGCCGTCCTTGCCGGGCTTCGCGCCGTCGGTTCCGGTCGCACCATCCGCGCCGGCACCACCGTCGCCACCGTCACCGCCATCACCCCAGACCGACAGCGTGCCGGTGCCACCGCCGGCTCCGCCCTTGCCGCCGCGGTTGCTGGGGTCGGTCGCGTCGCCACCCTTGCCACCTGCTCCGCCGTTACCGAGCCACAAGGCACCGAATCCGCCGGCACCACCGATTCCGCCGTTGCCGGTGAGAAGCCCCTGCGCTCCGCCCTTGCCGCCAGCGCCGCCCGCGCCGCCGTTGCCGAAGATGGCCAGCATCGCGGCGCGGCCGCCCTTGCCGCCGCTTCCGCCGTTGCCGTCGGCGTCGTCCGCTCCCGCACCACCGTTGCCGCCGTTGCCCCAGACCATGCCGCCGCGGCCGCCGGCGCCGGCGTCGCCGTCGTTGATGCCGTCAAGGCCCGCGCCGCCGTCACCGCCGTCACCGAACCAACCCGCCGCGCCGCCGTTGCCGCCGTTGAAGCCGTTGCCGCCGTTGCCGATCAGACCGCCGTCGCCGCCGTCGCAGGCGCCTGTGGTGCAGGCTCCGGCATAGCCGGTGTAGCTGTACCCGTTTCCGATCAGAATGCCGCCGTTGGGGTTCTCGGCGGTGCCGTCGCCGATGAAGATGCGGATGAAGTCCCCGAGCGGGTTGGCACCGACGACGGCGGTGGGTCCGGCGGTAAGTGCGGTGAACGCACTGCTCAGCGCCACTGTCGGATCGGCGGGGCCGCTGGTAGTGGCCGCCGGCCTCGGCAGCGTCGTGGAAGGCGCGGAGCCGAGCTCCCGGCGGGTGAACGCCGCCGCGGTCCACATCAGCTGAGCCGCTCCCGGGGTGTCGCCGTTGCCGGAGCCGCCCAGCCAGGTGGCCAAGTCGGAATGCATGCTTGAGACGTTGCCTCCGGCGGCGGCCGTCATCACCGGAGCGGACGCTTCCACGGCGACAACAGGATTGGTGAGGACGTTGGCGTTCACACCGGACGACGGGGTGGACGCGGTCGGGGAAGCCGGGCTGTCATTGGCCGCGGACGCCGGGGGAGTGATCGCTTCGGTCGGCGCGGCGCTGGCCGAGGAGGGGGCCGGCAGCGCTGCCGCCGGGGCCGGGATATCCGCGGTAGTCGACGGGGTGAAATCCGGGTCCGTCACCGAAGGCGTCGACGACGGGATCGACGACGGGATCGACGAGTCGTTATCGGAAGCGATATCGGGTGCGGGGTCCCGATCGGGGCGGGCGCCGCGGCGCTGTGTGCTTGGCGCAGTGTCGTCGTCGCTGAGGCCGGCCGGGGCGTCGGCGCCGGGGCTGTCGGGTGTCTGGGCCGCGGGCGCCGGATCGGAGTTCGCCGCCTCGCCGCGGGGTCCGCGGGTCGCGCCGCGACTGGGGCTGGACTGGTTGCTGTCGTCCGAACTGGCGCCCGCCGAGCCGGTGGTGTCGGCAAACGCCACCGCCGGCATCGCGACGATCGCGGTGCCGATGCCCAGAGCTACCGCGAGCGCTCCAACCCGGCCCACATATCGAGAGTGGCTCGGTCCTTGGCCGCCGGGCAAATTGCGCTGGACGGAGTCTGTAGGCATGGCTGCCCCCTTGTCTGGGTCTCCTGCGGTGGCCCCGCGGGTGGTCCAGTAGTTTGCCAGCAAACCCGGGCCTCACGGCGCCGAATCCGCAGATCACACCCGGAACCCGGTGCATTTGCACCAACGGGTGGTTGAGGCCAGGGGCTTGGGTGCTACCGGGCAGCACAGCAAAGCAGGAAAATTTGTGGAGCCTAGGAGATTCGAACTCCTGACATCTGCCTTGCAAAGGCAGCGCTCTACCAACTGAGCTAAGGCCCCGAAACGGTGCCCTGGAGGCTGTGCCACACCCGCGAGCGGCGGCGCCCGGCGATCAGCAGGACCACGCCGGCCACCGCAGCCGGCAAGGCCAGCTTTCCCCACGTCGACCAGGACATCGTGGGCCTAGGAGGACTCGAACCTCCGACCTCTTCGTTATCAGCGAAGCGCTCTAACCGCCTGAGCTATAGGCCCGTGTGCGGGCAGAAGATTACCGCACCGCAAGTGGCGCGCCCAAACCGGTCAGTCCAGGTCGGCCAGTGTGACTTCGACACCGCCGACGATGTCGGTGCTGAGGTTGTAGATGTAGGCGCCCACCGTCGCCATCGCCGTCAGCAGCACGATGTTGACCAGCCCGATCAGTGCGGCACCGCCGAAGATCGACGCGGCCGAAACCAGATCGCCGCCGCCACCCCCGCTGGTGGTGGTCAACAGGTCGCCGACATTGCTGTTGAGCTTGCTCCACACCCCCATCGCACCGAGCACGAGGTAGAGGAACGCCACCGCGATCATCCAGATGAAGAACAGCGCCACATTGAGCAGCAGCGACACCTTCAACGCGCTCCACGGGTCGATGCGACGGATCTGCATGCTGGCCCGCACCGGACCCCGCGCCCGGCCGACCGCCGAGATGACGGCCGTCGGCGCGGTCGGGTTCCGCGGCGAGGACATCCCCCGGGCCTGGTCGGCGGCGTGCCGGCTCTGCGGCGGCTTGGGCACCGGCCCGGACAGGTCTGGAAGCTCGCTCGGGATGGCCTCGATGACACCGACCTCGGTCTTGGCGGCCGCGTTGGCGCCGGCAAGATCCGGCGCCGCGACCCCGGTGATGTAGCGGCTGGCGGCGGGCGAGACCACGGGCCGGGCCGCCGGATCGGGCCGCCGGGCGCTGTTCTGCCACGGCGGCACGTCGGTCGTGACGTCTCCGTTCGCCGGGCGGTCTCCCATCCCGGGCTCGTTCGGTGAACTCACCGCTGCTCCATTTCTTCAGGTCTCACGCCGTAAGCCGGCCGCTACCCGCTACGTCGCGTCCGGGTCGGACTCCGAACCGTCTTCCTCGCCCTGCTCGTCGGCGTTGCGGGCAATGGCTATCAGTGTGTCGCCCTCGCCCAGGTTCATCAAGCGAACGCCCTTGGTCTGCCGCCCGGCCTTGCGGACCTGCCGCGCCGCGGTTCGGATGACACCGCCACCGGAGGTGATCGCATACAACTCGGTGTCGTCGTCGACCACCAACGCCCCCACCAGACTGCCACGACGGGTGTCGTACTGGATGGTGAGGATGCCTTTGCCGCCGCGGCCCTGGGCGGTGTACTCGTCGATCGCGGTGCGCTTGGCGTACCCGCCGGCCGTCGCGACCAGCAGATACGTGCCCTCGCGGACGACGTTCAACGACAGCAGCCGGTCATCGGCGTTGAACCGCATGCCTTGCACACCGGAGGTGGCGCGGCCCATCGGCCGCAGCGCCTCGTCGGTGGCGGAGAACCGGATCGACTGGCCCTTGGCACTGACCAGCAGCAGATCGTTCTCCGCCGAGCACAGCACCGCACCCACCAGCTCGTCGCCGTCGCGCAGGTTCACCGCGACGATGCCGCCGGATCGGTTGGAGTCGAAGTCGGTCAGCTTGGACTTCTTCACCAGCCCGTTGCGGGTGGCGAGCACCAGATACGGGGCATCCTCGTAGCTCTTGATCTGGATGACCTGGGCGATGCGCTCCTCGGGCTGGAACGCCAGCAGGTTGGCCACATGCTGGCCGCGGGCGGTACGCAACGCCTCGGGCAGCTCGTACGCCTTGGCCCGGTACACCCGGCCCTGCGTGGTGAAGAACAGGATCCAGTCGTGGGTGGAGCACACAAAGAAGTGCCGCACGATGTCGTCCTGCTTGAGGCCCGCGCCCTGCACACCCTTGCCGCCGCGCTTCTGGCTGCGGTAGAGGTCGGTCTTGGTGCGCTTGGCGTAGCCGGTCTCGGTGATGGTGACGACGACGTCCTCGCGGGCGATGAGGTCCTCGTCGGACACCTCACCCTCGGCGGCGATGATCCGGGTCCGACGGTCGTCGCCGTGCTTGTCGACGATCTCGGCGAGCTCGTCGCGCACGATGATCCGCTGGCGTTCCGGCTTGGCCAGGATGTCTTCGAGGTCGGCGATCTCTTCTTCGATCTCGGCCAGCTGGTCGACGATCTTCTGGCGTTCCAGGGCGGCCAGCCGGCGCAGCTGCATATCGAGGATGGCCTGGGCCTGGATGTCATCGACGTCAAGCAACTCGATGAGGCCCTGGCGGGCGATGTCGACCGTCGCCGACGCGCGGATCAGGGCGATCACCTCATCGAGGGCGTCGAGTGCCTTGACCAGACCGCGCAGGATGTGGGCGCGTTCGTTGGCCTTGCGCAGCCGGTAGGTGGTGCGCCGCACGATCACGTCGAGCTGGTGCTCGACGTAGTAGCGGATCATCTGGTCCAGCCGCAGGGTGCGCGGCACCCCGTCGACGATCGAGAGCATGTTGCAGCCGAAGCTGGTTTGCAGCTGGGTGTGCTTGTAGAGGTTGTTCAGCACCACCTTGGCCACGGCGTCGCGCTTGATCTCCACGACGATCCGCAAGCCCACCCGGTCGCTGGACTGGTCCTCGATGTTCGAGATGCCGGTCATCTTGCCCTCGCGCACCTGGTCGGCGATTGAGGTGATGAAGTTGTCGTGGTTGACCTGATACGGCAATTCGGTGATGACGATCGAGGTGCGGCCCCGGGCGTCCTCCTCGATGGACACCACACCGCGCATCCGGACCGATCCGCGACCGGTGGTGTACGCGTCGTTGATGCCGCCGGTCCCGACGATCAATCCGTGCGTGGGGAAGTCGGGTCCCTTGACCCGTTCCATGCACGCGGCCAACGTCGCCTCTTCGTCGGCCTCGTAGTTCTCCAGGCACCAGTAGACGGCGTCGGCCAGCTCGCGCAGGTTGTGCGGCGGGATGTTGGTGGCCATGCCCACCGCGATGCCGCCGGAACCGTTGGCCAGCAGGTTCGGGAACCGGCTCGGGAGAACCGTCGGCTCCTGGACCCGGCCGTCGTAGTTCGGGATGAAATCGACTGTCTCCTCGTCGATTTCACGCAGCATGTCCATGGCCAGGGGGGTCAGGCGGGCCTCGGTGTTGTGGCTGACGAAGCCGTTGGTGATGAACGAGTGATCATCGGTGTCGACCCGGAGGCTGTAGACGGGCTGGACGCCGGCGCCGGTCACCGAGGCGACTTCGGCGAAATAGAACCGGCCGTCGGTCAGTTCGGTGGCAATCGCCCGGACATCCGGATCGGCGATGCGACCGAGGATGTCCGCGCCGTCGCGACGCCACCGTTGAACGCCGTCGATGTTGTGCTTGCGGAGCCACTCCTTGTCGGCCCAGCGACCACCGCCGTGCTGACGGATGAACTCCGCCAGGCCGGGCACCCGATCGGAATCGGCACCTGCGGCGCGCTCGGGCAGAGCACTGAGCAACGTGCGGAGCTTGTCCTGCTTGGCCCCGCTGAATCCCACCTGCGCGGCGAAGAGCTCCGCCTGCGCCCGGTTGGTGATCACAACTTTGTGCTCACCGGTGGCGTGCAGGTACCGACGAGAGATGATCCCGAACTCGAGCAGCATCTTCTGGACGTCTCCGGCCAGGCGGTCGCTGCGCGTCGAATACGACACCTGAATGGTGTTGCGCGGCAATGCCGAACATGAGCCGTCGCCTTCGAACAGCGCCTGCAGGAAAGAGCGTTTGACTGCAACCGGCGCAGACCAGACGGCGTCGGGGATGTACTTGGCGGCCGAACGGATACCCGCCAATTCAGCCAGTGGGCTGGTTGCGACGGCGTCGAGATTGTGGACATCCAGTTCGAGAAGCGTCGACCCGGAAGCAATGGTGCGCTCGGATACGTACCGCGCTCCGCCGACCACGGCGTCGTAGGCGGCCACCACGGTATTGAAGTAGTCGCGGTCCAGGTTGTTGAACCCAGCGCGGTTCCCGGAGACGAAACCCTCGCTGATGAACGCGCCGAGTAAGAGCCCGGTCAGGGTCTCCAGCCAGTTGGCCGGCCCGAGTTCCGCCGGCTGCGACCGCTGAAGAACAACACGGTCTCCCGGCCGGATCTCCTCGATCAGCTTCCACAGCAGTGTGGGCACACCGCCGAGGTCGACCAGGCACAACAGCGGATGGTTGGACGTACCCGTGACCGAGAAGCCTTCGATCGTCGTCACTCGGTAGGTCTGGTGCTCCCCGGAGTGGAACAGCCGATCGGCGGTTACCGGATGGCCGTGTCGATCAAGCACTTTGATGTCGATGACCGCGTCACTGTTTGGCTTGGCGGGCGCCACATCGGCGATCCGCACGGTCTGCCCCAGAGGGAGCCTGACCAAGGCGTCCCCGGTAACGCAGTACCGCATGGCCGCCGGCGGGTCGTTGCCCGGCGAACCGAAGTTGCCCTGCCCGTCGACCAGCGGGTAGCGCAGCGACCACGGCTGCGCCATCCGGACCAGAGTGTCGTAGATCGAGGCGTCGCCGTGCGGGTGGTAGTTACCCATGGTCTCGGCCACCGACCGCGCCGACTTGGCGTGGCTGCGGTCCGGGCGGAAGCCCGAGTCGTACATCGCGTACAGCACCCGGCGGTGCACCGGCTTGAGGCCGTCGCGGACCTCGGGCAGCGCACGCCCGACGATCACGCTCATGGCGTAGTCGATGTAGCTGTTCTGCATCTCCTGCTGGATGTCGACCGGTTCGATCCGGTCGCCGGCGGTTCCGTCTGGAGGCAGCGTGGTGTCAGTCATGGGTTCCTCTGTTGGGAGTCAGGAGCTAAACATCGCTAAACATCGCTAAACATCGCTAAACATCTAGGAAGCGAACGTCTTTGGCGTTACGGGTGATGAAGCTGCGGCGGGCTTCGACGTCGTCGCCCATTAGCACGGAGAACAATTCGTCGGCCGCGGCCGCGTCGTCGAGGGTGATCTGGCGCAGCACCCGGACGGCGGGATCCATGGTGGTCTCCCACAGTTCCTTGGCGTCCATCTCGCCCAGACCCTTGTAGCGCTGGATGCCGTCGTCCTTGTTGATCTTCTTGCCGTTGGCCAGGCCGTGTTCGAGCAGTGCGTCGCGTTCGCGGTCGGAGTAGGCGAATTCCGGTTCGATCCGTTGCCATTTCAGCTTGTACAGCGGCGGCTGGGCGAGGAATACGTGGCCGTGTTCGATCAGCGGCTTCATGAACCGGAACAGCAGGGTCAGCAGCAGCGTGGAGATGTGCTGGCCGTCGATGTCGGCGTCGGCCATCAGCACGATCTTGTGGTAGCGCAGCTTGGAGATGTCGAACTCGTCGTGGATGCCGGTGCCCAGCGCGGTGATGATGGCCTGGACTTCGGTGTTCTTCAGCACCCGGTCGATACGGGCCTTCTCGACGTTGATGATCTTGCCGCGCAGCGGCAGGATCGCCTGAAACATCGAGTCGCGGCCGCTCTTGGCTGAGCCGCCGGCCGAATCGCCCTCCACCACATACAGTTCGGAAGCCTTGGGATCGGTAGAGCGGCAGTCGGCAAGCTTGCCGGGCAAACCGCCGATGTCGGTGGCGCTCTTGCGGCGCACCAGTTCGCGTGCCTTCCGGGCGGCCATCCGGGCCTGCGCCGACGAAACCGCCTTGTTGACAACGATTTTGGCATCAGTCGGGTTGGCCTCGAACCAGTGCGTCAGCTGCTCGTTGCAGATCTTCTGCACGAACGACTTGACTTCGGTATTGCCGAGCTTGGTCTTGGTCTGACCCTCGAACTGGGGCTGGGCCACCTTCACCGAGATCACCGCGGCCAAGCCCTCGCGGATGTCGTCGCCGGTGAGGTTGGCGTCTTTCTCCTTGAGCAGCTTCTTGTCTTTGGCGTATTTGTTGACCACGGTGGTCAGGGCGGCGCGAAAACCCTCTTCGTGCGTGCCGCCCTCGTGGGTGTTGATGGTGTTGGCGAAGGTGTGCACCGACTCCGAGTAGCCCGCGTTCCACTGCATGGCCACCTCGACCTCGTGGCCCACGCCCTTGCCGCTGAAGTCCACCACGCTGCTGTGAATCGGCTGCTTGGTGCGATTGATGTGCTTGACGAAATCCATCAGTCCACCGGGGTAGTGGAAGGTGCGGTGCATGACCTTCTTGGCCGGCGTCGATTTCGCGGCGGCCATCTCGTCGGCCGACTTGGGCGCTTCGGCGGTGTCGCTGACCACCTCGTCGACGACTTCCTCGGGCGTCACTCGTTCGTCGGTGAGGTTGATGGTGAGGCCCTTGTTCAGGAAGGCCATTTCCCGCAGGCGCTGCTCAACGGTGTCGAAGTCGTAGTCGGTGGTCTCGAAGATGTTCGGATCGGCCCAGAACCGGATCGTCGTGCCGTTCTTCTTGGTCTTCTCGCCCTGCTTGATACTGCCCGGCACCGAGTGGTCGTAGGTCTGGAACCACTCGTAACCGTCGCGGCAGATGTCGGCCTCCAGGCGCGTCGACAGCGCGTTGACCACCGAGACGCCGACGCCGTGCAGACCACCGGAGACCTGGTAGGCGCCCTCTTCGAACTTGCCGCCGGCGTGCAGCACGGTCATGACCACGTCGACGGTCGGAACTCCGGACTCGTGCATGGCCACCGGGATGCCGCGGCCGTTGTCGGTCACCTCCACACCACCGTCGTCGAGCAGACGAACGTCAACCTGGGTGGCGAAGCCGGCCATCGCCTCGTCGACGGCGTTGTCGACCACCTCCCAGATCAGGTGGTGCAGGCCGCGGCGGCCGGTCGAACCGATGTACATGCCGGGACGTTTGCGGACCGCCTCCAGACCCTCCAGAATCTTGATGGAGTCCGCGCCGTATTCGTCGTCTTTTTTCTTCTTCGGGGCAGCCACGGTCGGACGGGTCTCCTCAGGATTGAAAGTCAGCGGCGAAGCAGCCGCGCGGACGTCTCCGGCGAGTCTACCGGGAATGTGGGACAGCACCGATTTTCCCGCAGCGTTTCTGCACAGCTATTTGCGCCGTGCGCGCAAGATCGTGGATTGAAGGGTCAGGCGACGGCTGACACGCCCGTCCGCAGGTTCGTGGTGGCGCTGAGGCCGCTGTGATAGAGGCGGTCAGCCGTAGGTGTCCCGGGGGCCCCGCCCCCGGATGTGCCGAGGCCCCTTGCGCCACGACGGAGCGGTCGGGCCGGTGATCTTCAGCGACGTCACCACACCGTCGCCGACAGCGGCGGCGATCTTCGCCAGCAGCTGGGCCTGCACCATCCGCAGCTGCGTGGCCCATGCGGTGGACTCGGCACTGACGCTGAGCACTCCGTCGCGCAGGGCCGTGGGCACCGCGTGTTCGGCGATGTCCTCGCCGACCACCTCGGGCCACTGACCGAACACCGCACCTTCGGCGACACGCGGGGACCACCCGCGAGTGTTCGCCAGGTCGCGAGCCACCCGGCCCAGCGGCTGGGGATCGCGGGCGTCGGGTCCCGGCCCTGACCAGCGGCGGCGGGCACGGTTGCCGGCGGCGCGGGCGGCCGGCGGTGCTCGACGGCCCTGTCCGACCTCTTTGCCCTGGCCACGGGCAGCCGCCCGGGCCTCCTCCAGGGCCCGGCGTACCAGGTCCATGCCGGCCAGCCCGGCCAGATGTTCGGGCGGGCCCGCCGCTTTGTCGGCCGCTTTGTCGGCCGCCTTGTCGGATTCTTCGTCGGAGTCCTCGTTGTATTCCTGGTTGCTCACGGTGTCACCCACGTCGTCAACCAGGTCGTCAACCACGTCATAGTGGCACCAGCGCCGACGCGCGCCCGGTCTCGTCCTCGCCCATCACGACCCCGATCCGGGTCGCGTCCCAGTCGTCGGGAATGTCTTCGCCGACGGCGGCGGTGACCAGCACCTGTTCGGCGCCGGCAGCCACCGATGCCAGCGCCCG
Organism: Mycolicibacterium sp.; assembly: GCA_032117575.1. Lineage (GTDB taxonomy): Bacteria > Actinomycetota > Actinomycetes > Mycobacteriales > Mycobacteriaceae > Mycobacterium. Next base: position 36,942 of record JAULZA010000037.1, on the reverse strand, counting down.
GCGCCGCGAGGTGTCCAATTCGGCGAAGACGTCGTCGAGCAGCAGCACCGGCTCGCTGCCCTCACCGCGCAGGAGCTCGTAGGCCGCCAACCGCAAGGACAGCGCGAATGACCAGGATTCGCCGTGGCTGGCAAAGCCCTTCGCCGGTTGTTCGCCCAGTCGGAGCTCCAGGTCGTCGCGGTGCGGACCGACCAGGCACATACCCCGATCCAACTCGGCACCCCGGCGCCGGGCGAGTGCGGCCAGCAGTTCGCGTTCCAGATCAGCCACCTCGGAGGCGCCGGAATCGGCATCGATGCTGTTGCGGTACCCGATCGCGGCGGCCCGCGACGACGGCGCCAGCAGTTGATAGGCCTTCTCGACTTGCGGGCCCAACTCGTTGACCAGTTTCATCCGGGCGGCCATGAGTTGCGCACCGTGTGCGGCCAGGTGACCGTCCCAACTGTCGAGGGTGTCCAGGACGCCGCGGTCCGAGCGACCCCGGAACCCGCCGGCCGACTTCAACAGCGCGGTACGTTGCCGCAGCACTTTGTCGTAGTCGGCCCGTACTCCGGCCAGCGCTGGTCGCTGAAGGGTGGCCAGCTCGTCGAGGTAGCGACGACGCTCGCCCGGGTCGCCCCGCACCAAGGCCAGGTCCTCGGGAGAGAACAGCACCGCCCGCACGGCACCCAGGATTTCGCGGGTACTGCGTACCGGTGAGCGATTCAACCGGGCCTTGTTGGCCCGGCCCGCCGCGATTTCAACGTCGACGGCCAGCTCCCGCCCGTCATTGACGACGATCGTCGACACCACCGCCCGGTCCGCGCCGGCCCGGATCAGTGGTGCGTCGGTGGCTACCCGGTGCGAACCCAAGGTGGCGCAATACCACAGTGCCTCAAGGAGATTGGTCTTGCCGTATCCGTTCGATCCGACGAACACCGTACGTCCGGGAGCCAGGTCCACATCAACGTGGGACCACGACCTGAAGTCGCGCAGCGCCAGATGACGGACGTACATCGGGATCGCGAATACGCTATCCGGACAGCGGAACTCGCTGGACCGCGTGCCCGCCGAACTGATTACGCAGCGCCGAAACGGCTTTCATCGTCGGCGACTGGTCCTGCCGGGAGGCGAATCGGGCGAACAGCGACGCCGCGATCACCGGTGTGGGCACCCGATGATGGATCGCCTCCTCAACCGTCCAACGGCCTTCGCCGGAATCCTCGGTGTAATCCGAGATCGCGGCGAGTCCGGGATCTTCCTTAAGCGCCCTGGCCAGCAACTGCTGCAACCAGGACCGCACCACGGTGCCGTTGGTCCAGGCCTGGATCACGGCCTGTGGATCGGTGATCAGCTTTTCGGCGGTGAGCAGCTCATAACCTTCGGCGTAGGCATGCATCAACCCGTACTCGATGCCGTTGTGCACCATCTTCGCGTAGTGACCGGCTCCGACCGGTCCGGCGTGGACGAATCCGTCGGCTACCTCACCGGCCGGCCGCAGCGCGTCGAAAATCGGCATCAGCCGCGCGATGTTCTCGTCACTGCCGCCGACCATCAGGCCGTAACCCTCGGTCAGACCCCAGATTCCGCCGGAGACACCAGCGTCGACGAAACCTACTCCGCGCTGCGCCAGCAGGTCGGCGTGCGGCCCGTCCTCGGTGTACCGCGAATTTCCGCCGTCGACCACTACGTCACCGGCACTGAGCACCTCGGCCAGCGACACCACCGTGTCGTGGGTGATCGGGCCCGACGGCACCATCACCCAGATCACCCGCGGCGCATCCAGCGCCTCGGCCAGCGCGGCCAGCGTCGGGACATCGGACACCTCCGGCCGGGGGTCGTATCCGATCACCTCGTGTCCGGCTCCGCGCATGCGCTCGCGCATGTTGAAACCCATCTTGCCCAGACCGATCAGACCAAGTTGCATGGACGTTTCCTTTGTCAGTTGGATCAGCCGGGGAGACGAACCGGCATCAGGAGATAGACGTAATCGGTGTCCACTGCCGGGAACGGTCCGCTACCGCTGGGACCACCCTCGGCGCCGGCGGGCCTCAGCACCGCGGGCTTGCTCGGGGTGGTGAAACCGAACGTAACCCGGTCCGAGTGCAAGGACCCTAGACCATCGGTCAGGTAGGTGGGGTTGAACGCGATGGTCAGCGGCTCGCCCGCGAAGTCCACCTCAAGATCTTCTTCTGCCAGGCCCACGCCGTCGGCACCAGCGGACAAGCGCAGCGAATCGACGCTGAATTCCATCCGAACCTGTGCGCCACGGTCGGCCACCAGCGCGACGCGTTTGATCGCCTCGGTCAATTCGGCCACACCGATGGTCGCCACCGCGGTGTGCTCGGCGGGCAATAGCTGGCGGTACTTGGGGAATTCGGTGTCCAGCAGCCGGGTGGTGCTGCGGCGGCCGCCGCTGCGGATTCCCAGCAACCGCTCCTCACCCACCGAAGCCCCTGTGCCGAGCGCCAGGTGAACGTCACTGCCGGAAGCCACCGACTTCGCCCCCTCGGCGAGGGTTTTAGCTGGCACCAGTACAGCGGCGTCGATATCCGGCGTCGCCGTCGACCAGGTCAGTTCACGGACCGCCAGCCGGAACCTGTCGGTGGCGGCCAGCACCACTTTGTCACCGGAAATCTCCACCCGGATGCCGGTCAGCATCGGCAAGGTGTCATCCCGGCCGGCGGCGACAGCCACCTGGCCCACCGCCTCGGTGAAGAGATCCGCGGCCACCACCCCAGTCTCCTCCGGCAGCGACGGCAGCGCAGGGTAATCCTCCACCGGCATCGCCGGGAGCGAGAATTTCGCACTTCCGCAGTTCAGCAGCATCCGAGAGCCGTCGACGCTGACCTCGACAGGTTTGGCCGGCAATGCCCGGGTGATGTCGGAAAGCAGCCGCCCGGACACCAAAACCGTTCCGGCAGAGGCGATTTCGGCTGGAACCTGTACTTCGGCAGAAACGTCGAAGTCGAAACCGGCAATGGTCAGCCCATTGTCCGTGCCGGTGATGAGCACGCCGGCGAGCACAGGATTCGACGGAGGCCGGGTCGGTAGGCTGCGGGCGACCCAGGCCACCGCATCAGCGAAGTCCTCGCGCAGCAGACGAAACTTCAGGTCGGAGCCAACAGTCGTGGTCCCCACGGTTCATCGTGTCCCTTCATCACCCGGGCGGCTACCGACAGCCGAGAACGCCGGAACACCAACCGTAGAGCGTTGATCGTGATCTTGAAAGCTATTCGGCACCCGTGGCACGCCGCTGTCAAACCGGTTCGCCAGGCCTGTGATCCGACTCTCCCCAACACCGTTCTTCTGGAAGGAAAACTTTGAATAGATACAAGTAACAGTAATAGGGCCTGTGCACGTTGGGGATGGACCGGCGTCGACGCAGTTCGACAACGTCAAGCCGGGTGTGGACTCCCTGTGGACGACACTCCGAGAGCGGTGTCCTGGTTGTGGACGGCCGGGTGTTGCTCACCATCTCTCAAGGAAGCCTTGAGGTTCTCCCCAAGTTTGTGCACATGCTGTTCACAACCGGGGCTGTGACTGCTGTTACTGGAGGTAGCAAAGTTTTTTGGCGCGATCAGCGCTTGGAGCGCTGGCGGATCCGGGTGGTGAGTTCCTTGACGTGATCGAAGACCTCGCGGCGGTAGGCCATCTCACCAAGAATCTTCTTCTGCGCATACATCACCGTGGTGTGATCGCGGCCGAACGCCTGGCCGATCTTGGGCAGTGACAGGTCGGTGAGCTCCCGGCAGAGGTACATCGCGATCTGGCGGGATTGCGCCAGTGCCCGTGTCTTCCCCGGTCCCCGCAATTCCTCCACGGTGGTGTCGAAGTACTCGGCAGTGGCGGCCATGATCATCGCGGCACTGATCTGGGTTGTTCCAGCGTCGGCGATCAGGTCACGCAAGACGATCTCGGCCAGTGCGGTATCGATGGGCGTCTTGTTCAGCGACGCGAAAGCCGTGACACGGATCAGCGCGCCCTCGAGTTCGCGGATGTTGCGTTCGATGCTGCTGGCGATGAGTTCGAGCACGTCATCGGGCACCGCGAGTCGGTCCATCTGCGCCTTCTTGCGCAGAATCGCGATCCGGGTTTCCAACTCGGGCGGCTGGACATCGGTGATGAGTCCCCATTCGAAGCGCGTGCGAAGCCGGTCTTCCAGGGTCGCCAGTTGCTTCGGCGGCCGGTCAGAGGAGATGACGATCTGCTTGTTCGCGTTATGCAGGGTATTGAAGGTGTGGAAGAACTCCTCCTGGATACCTTCCTTGCCCTCGATGAACTGGATGTCGTCGACCAGCAGAATGTCGATGTCGCGGTAACTCCGCTTGAAGGCAACCTTGCGGTCGTCGCGCAGCGAGTTGATGAAGTCGTTGGTGAATTCCTCCGTCGAGACGTACTTGACTCGCATGCCCGGGAACAGACGCTGGGCGTAATTGCCGGCGGCGTGCAGCAGGTGCGTCTTACCCAGACCGGACTCGCCCCAGATGAACAGGGGGTTGTAGGCCCGGGCTGGTGCCTCGGCGATCGCCAGCGCCGCCGCGTGGGCGAAGCGGTTCGATGCTCCGATGATGAAGGTCTCGAAGGTGTAGCGCCGATTGAGGCTGGCACCCGACGGTTCCTCGGGGGGAGCGCTGCGCGACCGCTCCATGAAATAGCTCGGCCAGTTGTCGTGGGCATGGTCGTGCGGATGGCGGTCGCCGTCGATGTCTTCCAGATCGGAGTCGCTGAGCGGGATGTCGTGATCCAACGAATCGTCGGGGTGGTGGTCATCGGCGGACTCGATCCGTACCCCCAGTTCCACGCGTTGGCCCAGGCGCCGGCTCAGCGACTCCACGATCGGGATGCGCAGATGACGTTCAATTTCGTTCTGTACGAACGGACTTGGTACCGATAACAGTGCGAAGCCCTCGGCGATGGTCAACGGCCGCACCAGTTTCAGCCACGCCCGCTGCTGGGGGGTGAGGGAAGTGCCGTTGTCTGACCAGTCGCTGTCGCCGTTCAGCTCGGCGACCACCGAACTCCATACCGACGCAAAGTCAGAACTGGGACCATCGGTCACCGACTGATCCCCCTCGCTCGTATCGGGCCACGGCACGGGTGGGAAATCTGCCGAATCTCTCCACATCCTTTGTCCACAGATGTGTATAGCTTCGTGCATTCCTCGGCTTCGCAGCGTTTGGGCAGTACTCGGCGGTGCTCAGCGAAGTCGGCGGCACGGTTATGTGCCTCGTCGCTCTGGCAGAAGCTAACAGGTTTCGGGCCGGGTGCCAACCAAGTCGGGCAATTTATGCACAGGCTTCCGGGGATGCGCTACCAGTGCGGTTTGACCTGCGCAAGCGACCTCAGTACCCTCTTCAGAGTCGTCGAACTACCGGCGACACGGCTGCGACCGGACAACGGGACCGCGCCGGTTCGAGCGGAACTTAGCAACGGGCGTAGCCGACGGTGGTCACACGCGATCACCGATCTTTAGCGCCAGATGTAACGAGGAGAGACAGCCGTGGCCAAGGGAAAGCGCACCTTTCAGCCGAACAACCGGCGCCGGGCCAGGGTTCACGGCTTCCGTTTGCGGATGCGGACCCGCGCCGGCCGGGCGATCGTCTCCGGGCGGCGCCGCAAGGGCCGCCGCGAACTGACTGCCTGACCCACGGGTCAGCGAGTGCTCCCGGCGCGGAACCGGATGACCCGGTCTGCGGAGTTCAGCCACACGGTCAAGCACGGGGTGCGAGCTGCGCAGCCGACCCTTGTCGTACACGCAGCTCGGTGCGAGGGTGCGACCTCCCCACACATCGGCTTCATCGTGTCGAAGTCTGTCGGTGGCGCCGTCGACCGCCATCGGGTCAGTCGCCGGCTGCGTCACGTTATGAGTGACATCGCCGGCGAGCTTTCCCCCGATGACCGGATCGTGGTGCGGGCGCTGCCCGGCAGCCGGGACGCTGCATCGGTTCAGTTGCGCCAGCAGGTCGAAGCCGGCCTGAGACGGGCACACCGGATGATGGACAGGGCTCGCTGATGCCGGGCTCCGCGTCGAGCCGGCTGGTGCGCATCGCCGTCGCTCCCATCCAGGGGTACCGGCACATGGTTTCCCCGTTGCGGTTGCCGTCGTGTCGTTTCATGCCGACGTGCAGTCAGTACGCCGTGGACGCGCTCACCGAGTACGGCTTCTGGCGAGGAACATGGCTCAGCGTCGTCCGATTGCTCAAGTGCGGTCCGTGGCACCGCGGCGGATGGGACCCGATTCCCGAACGGTGTTCGACGGCTGACTGCGGCCCGGAGATCAGGAGTGCACATGTTTAACTGGTTCAGCCTCGACTACGTGTACTACCCCGTGTCGGGGATCATGTGGCTCTGGTACAAGCTGTTCGGCGCGCTGTTGGGGCCGAGCAACTTCTTCACCTGGGCGCTGTCGGTGATGTTCCTGGTGTTCACCTTGCGCGCCGTGCTGTACCGGCCGTTCGTCAAGCAGATCCGGACCACCCGCAAGATGCAGGAGCTGCAGCCGCAGATCAAGGCGCTGCAGAAGAAGTACGGCAAGGACCGCCCGCGGATGGCGTTGGAGATCCAGAAGCTGCAGAAGGAACACGACTTCAACCCGATCCTCGGCTGCCTGCCGATGCTGGCGCAGGTACCGGTCTTCATCGGGCTGTATCACGTGCTGATGTCGTTCAACCGCACGCAGTCCGGGTTCGGCCGACTGGGCCTGTCGGTGGAGGAGAACCGCCAGCTGCCCAACTACTTCTTCAGCACCACCGACGTCGCCCACTTCCTGGAGGCGAATCTATTCCGCGCACCGATCGGTGCGTCGATCACCCAGCAGCACGGCATCGCCGCCTTCACCGAGTTCAGCCGCCCGGCCGTCGCGGCGGTCTCGATCCCGCTGATGCTCCTCGCCGGCATCGCCACCTACTTCAACAGCCGGGCGTCGATCGCTCGTCAGAGCCCGGAGGCGGCGGCCAACCCGCAGACCGCCATGATGAACAAGCTGGCGCTGTATGTGTTCCCGCTCGGCGTCATCGTCGGCGGTCCGTTCCTGCCGATCGCCATCATCATCTACTGGGTATCCAACAACATCTGGACTTTCGGTCAGCAGCACCTGGTCTTCGGGAAGATCGAACGCGAAGAAGAGCAGCAGAAGCAGGAAGCGCTGGCTCGGCGGGCGGCGAACGCGCCGGCCCCAGGGGCCAAGCCGATCAAGAACCGCAAGGGGTCCGGGGCCACCGCTGCAGCGGCTGAGGCCAACGGTGCCGGTGACGGGCCGGTTGACGGGGAGGCCACCGACGACGCGGACACCGGGGCGGCCGAGGATTCGAAACCAGCCGGCGCCGGCGGGGCTACCGCAAACCGGGCACCTCGCCCCGGCGCGCGCCCGGCCGGACGACCCAAGAAACGCAAACGCTAGCGCTGAGACGCTGCGACGCTAAGACAAGGGAGAAGCAATGACTGACATCGAGGCGCAGGCCTTCGAGGACACCGAGGACACCGAGGACACCGAGGACACCGAGGACACCGAGGACACCGAGGCCGAGCCCGCGGCGCCGGGCCGCAAGTCCGACGATTTGGAAGACCGCTTGGTGGCCGAGGGCGAGATCGCCGGCGACTATCTCGAGGAGCTACTGGACCTGCTGGATTTCGACGGCGATATCGATCTTGACGTCGAGGGTGACCGCGCGATGGTGAGCATCGATGGCGGCAGCGACTTGAGCAAGTTGGTCGGCCGGCGCGGCGAGGTCCTCGACGCACTGCAGGAGCTGACCCGCTTGGCTGTTCTGCAGAAGACGGGGGAGCGCAGCCGGCTGATGCTGGACATCGCCAACTGGCGCCGCCGCCGCCGCGACGAGCTGTCTGCGCTGGGCGAGAAGGTGGCCCGGCGGGTGCTGGAGTCCGGTCAGCGCGAGGAGCTGGCACCCATGACACCGTTCGAGCGCAAGATCGTGCACGACGCCGTCGCCGGTGTGGACGGCGTCCGCAGCGAGAGCGAGGGAGTCGAGCCCTCCCGCCGCGTCGTTGTCCTGAAGGACTGAAGTTACAACCGTGTAGTTCGGTGTCGGCGGAGAGGATGTTTCACGTGAAACATGACGCCGCGCCCGAAGCGCCCGGCGCCGCGGCACAGGTGTTCGGTGACCGCTTGGACATCGCGCGGCGCTATGCGGCCTTGCTGGCCGGCGCCGGCGTCGAGCGCGGTCTGATCGGCCCGCGCGAGGTGGATCGCCTTTGGGACCGCCACATCCTCAACAGCGCGGCGATCGGTGAACTCATCGGGTCGGACGCCACAGTGGTGGACATCGGCAGTGGGGCGGGATTGCCGGGGATTCCCCTGGCTATCGCGCGGCCGGATTTGATGGTCACGCTCGTCGAGCCGATGCTGCGCCGCACCCAGTTCCTTGTCGAAGCGGTGGACGCACTGGGACTCGACGTCGCTGTGGTTCGTGGGCGTGCGGAGGACCCGGGGGTCCGGGACGGCGCGGGCGAGGCCGATGTGGTGGTGTCGCGGGCGGTGGCCGACCTGGTGAAGTTGACGCGCTGGAGCCTTCCGCTGCTGCGGCAGGGAGGTCGGATGATGGCCCTCAAGGGTGAGCGCGCGGAGGCCGAGGTCACCGAGCACGGTCCCACGATGGCTCGGTTAGGTGCCGCCGAGGTTCAGGTGGTGAGATGTGGTGCCGGCTATCTGGATCCGCCGACCACGGTCGTGGTTGCGGTGGCGCGAGGAACGCGGTCGTCCGCGTCGCGACGGCGCCGCGCATCCGAGAGGAGAAAAGGATGACCGAGGGACCCTTCCGGGAGGGCGATGTTTCACGTGAAACATGGGCGGCCGATACTCCCATCGGGGCAGCGGCGGAGCGGGCGATGAAGGTGCTGCACACCGCAACCGGTCAATTGCCTCGCCCGGCCCGTCGCCGCATCTTCACCGTCGCCAATCAGAAGGGCGGCGTCGGCAAGACCACCACCGCGGTGAACATGGCGGCGGCGCTGGCCGTGCAGGGACTCAAGACGCTGGTGATCGATCTCGATCCGCAGGGCAACGCCAGCACCGCCCTGGGCATCACCGATCGGCACTCCGGAACCCCGTCCTCCTACGAGGTCCTGCTGGGGGAGATCCCGGTCCACGAGGCGATCCGCCAGAGCCCGCACAGCCCTCGGTTGTTCTGTCTGCCGGCCACCATCGACCTGGCCGGCGCCGAGATCGAACTGGTGAGCATGGTGGCCAGGGAGAACCGATTGCGCAACGCGCTCGCGGACCTGGAGAGCATGGACTTCGACTACGTCTTCATCGATTGCCCGCCGTCACTGGGCCTGCTGACCCTGAACGCGCTCGTGGCCGCGCCCGAGGTGCTCATCCCGATCCAGTGCGAGTACTACGCGCTGGAGGGTGTCTCTCAACTGATGAAGAACATCGGCATGGTCAAGGCCCACCTCAACCCCGCGCTGGATGTCAGCACCGTGGTGTTGACCATGCACGACGGCCGCACGAAGCTAGCCGACCAGGTGGCCACGGAGGTGCGCCGGTATTTCGGCGACAAAGTGCTGAAGACGGTGATCCCGCGCAGCGTTAAGGTTTCCGAGGCGCCCGGCTACAGCATGACGATCATCGATTACGACCCCGGCTCCCGAGGTGCGATGAGCTACCTCGACGCCAGCCGCGAACTCGCCAACCGGCCCTGAGCAACTGGAGACCCCATGACGCAGTCATCACGGCGCAAGGGCGGCCTCGGCCGCGGCCTGGCTTCCCTGATTCCCACCGGGCCGGCCGATGGCGGTCACCGCCTCGGTAACGCCGCTGCCGACGTGGTGATCGGCGGTGTCGCCGGCGGCGGCGGGAGTACCCCCACCGGTCTCGACACCACGGTGGATATCGGTGCGGTATACCGGGAGATCCCGCCGTCGCAGATCGAACCCAACCCGCGTCAGCCGCGGCAGGTGTTCGATGAGGACGCACTCGCCGAACTGGTCCACTCCATCCGCGAGTTCGGTCTGATGCAGCCGATCGTGGTCCGCGACGTGGCCGGCTCGGGGTCCGCCGGGCCGCGGTACCAACTGGTGATGGGGGAGCGGCGGTGGCGCGCCGCCCAGCAGGCCGGACTGACCGCGATTCCCGCGATCGTGCGGGACACCACCGACGACGACCTGCTTCGCGACGCACTGCTGGAGAACATCCACCGAGCGCAGCTGAACCCGTTGGAAGAGGCCGCCGCCTACCAGCAGCTGCTCGAAGAGTTCGAGGTCACCCACGAAGAGCTCGCCACCCGGATCGGGCGCTCCCGCCCAGTCATCAGCAACATGATCCGGCTGCTGCGGTTGCCGATTCCGGTGCAGCGCCGGGTAGCCGCGGGTGTCCTCTCGGCCGGCCATGCCCGGGCACTGCTGGCGTTGGAGGCCGGCGCCGAGGCTCAGGAGGAGCTGGCGGCCCGTATCGTCGCCGAAGGTCTGTCGGTCCGGGCCACCGAGGAGGCCGTCACTCTGGCCAACCGTGCCGGCGATAAGCCCGCCGCCCCCAAGCGGCGTAAGCCGATCCACATGCCGGGTCTGCAGGACGTCGCCGAGAGCCTGTCGAGTACCTACGACACCCGGGTGACGGTCAGCCTCGGTAAGCGCAAGGGCAAGATCGTCGTCGAGTTCGGCTCGGTGGACGATCTTCAGCGAATTGTCAGCCTGATGAACTCCCCGAACGCGAAATAGCTCCTACCAGGCATGCCGGGGCGTTACGTCACTGTGACACTACGGCGCCGTCGCGGACGCTTGGTGCCGTCGCTGCCAGGAAATATCAAGCAGCGCAACAGATTTCGCTAAACCCGGCCGCCGCGCCGCCGGTAAGGCGCAATAGTGGCCCCGGATCGCCCGGCTCTCCTATCCTGAAACTGCCGGGCGCTCCGCACGGCGCACTGAACCGGGAGACTGGGTGTCCGTTCACATCAGGCCGCTGCGGCTCGAGGGATTCGAGCAGCTGCCCAAGCACGCGCGCCGCTGTGTGTTCTGGGAAGTCGACCCGCAGACCGTGGACGGCGAGGACCATCTCGCCGACCCGGAGTTCGAGAAAGAGGCATGGCTGTCCATGGTCATGTTGGAGTGGGGGTCGTGCGGACAGGTCGCCGTGACTCCCACCGACGACGCCACCGACGACGAGCCGTGCCTCGGTTATGTCCTTTACGCGCCGCCCCGGGCGGTGCCGCGTGCCCAACGGTTTCCGACCGGGCCGGTCGGCGCCGACGCGGTGCTGCTCACCTCGATGGGGGTGGAGCCCGGACAGCCGGACTCGCTCAGCACCGATCTGATCGCCCAGGTGGTCGGCGAGCTGGTGCGCCGCGGTGTGCGAGCCTTGGAGGCGTTCGGCCGCACCGCCGAGGCCGCGGAGCTCCATGACATGGCTGCCGCCGATCCCGAACTTGCCCACGCCGTCCGGGCGCTGGGGGATTGTGCGTTCGATCAGTGCATGATCAACGCCGACTTCCTGCTCGACGCCGGCTTCACCGTCGTCGCCCCGCATCGCTACTTTCCCCGGCTGCGACTGGAGCTCGACAAGGGCCTCGGCTGGAAGGCGGAGGTTGAAGCGGCCCTGGAGCGGCTGCTGAAGAGTGCGCAACTCCAGCAGGTCGGGGAGCGCGCGCTGACGGGCTAGACCGCGGGGCGGCCGTGCTCCGCGGACTGCTCGTGGGCCAGCAGCTCGGCGAAGGTGAATGTTCCGGTGGGCCGGTCGTTCTTACCCAGCAGGTACAGGCGCTTGACTGCGGCCAGAATGCCCTCGGCGATGGCGTCGCGCGTCTCACGAGTGGCCAGCATGGTCCGGTCGTGCGGGCTGGTGATATAGCCGACGTCGACCTGGACGGTGGGCATCCGGGTCAGCCGCAGCAGATCCCAGGTCCGGCCGTGTGTGCGGCAGTCGCGTAATCCGGTGCGCGCCACCACTTCTCGCTGAACGAAGTCGGCCAGGTTGCGCCCGATCGTGGACACCGATCCGTGCGGGCTGCCGAAGTAGAACGAGGCCACGCCGCTGGCCGCCGGGCTGGCCTGGCGTTCGAACCGCAAGCTGATCATCAGGTCGGCGCCGACGGTGTTGGCGGTGGCGGCCCGTTCGGCGTCGGCCGGACTGTGGTTCACCGGCCGGGACAGGAACGTCTCCATGCCGATCGCGGTCATCCGGCCTTCCAGCCGACGGCCCAGGTCCCAGAGGATGTCGGCTTCGCTGATCGGGCCCTGGGGGCCGTCGACGATGAGCCCGTGATCGCTGCCGCCGCGGCCCGGATCGATGATGATCCGCTTGCCCGACAGGCGGGGGCCGGAACGACGCACGTGTTCTTCCTCGCGGATCGCGTGCAGCGAGCCGCCGGTGACGCGGGATCCCAGAAAGTACAACGAGCGCAACGTTTCCGGCCCACAGATGCCGTCCGACGCCAACCCGTACTCGCGCTGGTAGGACATCAGGGAGTTATGGGTCTGCAGTCCGAAGTAGCCGTCCACCAAGGCGGTGTAGAAGCCGAGGTCCTGCAGCCGGGCTTGCAGCGTGGCGACGTCGTCGCCGTACATCGGCGCACCGAACTGGTGAGCCAGGGTGCGGGCGCCCAGCCGGTAGGACGCTTCGCGCAGCGCGCGGTAGGTCGCCTCGCCGACGATCCCGTCGACCAGCAGGCCGCGGCGTTGCTGAAACGCACGCACCGCGTGGTCCAGTTCGCCGTCGAAGACATCCAGTGCCACCTGTTTGCCGGTGGTCAGGTCATCGTCGGGATTGGCCAGCAGGCCCAGTGCTGCCAGGCTGGCGCGGATCTCGACCACGGCAGCGCCGCGGTCCCCGCGGCGCAGGACGTCGGCGGCGGGGGAATGTCCCCAGGGGGAACCATCGCCGGGACCGTTGCCGGGACTGGACATGAAAGTCATTGTCGCAGAAAAAATAGCTGTTACGAAAACTACCGGGTGGCCGGGGCGTAACGAATCGGTCTCTGCGGCGGCCCGGATGAACCAGTGGTTAGAGCTCGCTGTCGAGTTCGCGCAACAGCGCGGCTTTTCCCTTGGCTCCGACGATCCGCTTCACCGGTTTGCCGCCTTTGAACAGGATCAACGTGGGAATCGAGACCACCTGGAAGTCGCGGGCTGTCGACGGGTTGGCATCCACGTCCACCTTGGCCACCGTCAGGCTGCCGGCTTTCTCGGTGGCGATCTCCTCCAGAACCGGTGCCACCATCCGGCACGGGCCGCACCAGGCGGCCCAGAAGTCGACCAGGACCGGGGTGGGGCTGGCCAGTACGTCGTCGGCGAAGCTGGCGTCGGAAACGGTTACGGTGCTCACGGTTGCGCTCCAATCATCTGGCTGTTGTCGGAAGTGGTGTCATGGGCGGCGTCACGGGAATGGGCCAGCCACCGCTCGGCGTCGATTGCGGCCGCGCAGCCGCTTCCCGCGGCGGTGATGGCCTGCCGGTAGGTGTGGTCCACCAGGTCGCCGGCGGCGAAAACGCCGGGCAGGTTCGTCGCCGTGCTGCGGCCCTGCACCTGCACGTAGCCCTCGGCGTCGAGATCGATCGCGCCGCGGATCAACTCCGAGCGCGGGTCGTGCCCGATCGCGACGAAGACGCCCGTCACCGGCAAGGTGGACTCCGCCCCGGTGACGGTGTTGCGCACCCGCAGCCCCGTCACGGTGGTGTCGCCCTGCACCGCCACCGGTGCGGTGTTGGTCAGGAAGGTGATCTTCTCGTTAGCCCGGGCACGTTCCAGCATGATCTTCGACGCGCGGAACTCCTCGCGCCGGTGCACCAGCGTGACACTGCGGGCGAACTTGGTGAGGAAGGTCGCCTCCTCCATCGCCGAGTCGCCGCCACCGACCACGGCGATGTCCTGCTCCTTGAAGAAGAAGCCGTCGCAGGTGGCGCAGGAGCTCACGCCGCGTCCGAGCAGTTCCTGTTCACCGGGGATGCCGAGATAACGGGGCGCCGCCCCCATGGCGAGGATCACCGCACGGGCCAGGTGGGTCTCCCCGCCAGCGGTCACCACCTGCTTGACCGGGCCGTCCAGCGAGACCGACTCGACGTCCTCCATCTGCAGGTCGGCGCCGAAACGCAGCGCCTGCTCGCGCATCTCGTCCATCAGCTCCGGGCCCATGATTCCAGAGCGGAAGCCGGGGAAGTTCTCCACCTCGGTGGTCGTCATCAGCGCCCCGCCGAAGGAGGTCCCCTCGAACACCAGCGGTTGGAGTTCGGCGCGCGCGGCGTAGATGGCCGCGGTGTAACCCGCCGGCCCGGATCCGATAACGATGACGTCATGCACGGTCTGGTCGGTCATACCGGCCCTTTCTGAACTGATCCTGAACTGATCGAGGACGCGGGAAGTTCTGCCGTCGGCGTCATACGGTCAACACCAGGTTAGGCGCGGCTGTTCCCCGGTGGGTGTCAACGGGCGGGAACCGTCGTGTCGACGGGGGGAGTCACGGTGATCTGGCTGGCGCTGGTGGGGGTACTCCGCGACGAACCGCCCGAGGTCAGCCAGCTCGCACCGGCCAGCACGGCACCGATCACGGCGAGTATCGCGAGGGCGATCGCCGCTATGCGCCGCGGCGGCGGCAGCGGACGATCGGCGTGGACCGGGCGACGGGCCGGCGGCCAGCCGGTGACGGTGTGCCCGTACGGATTCACATGACCAGTGTGCCGGGTTCCCGCCGCCCCGGTCATGCGGTACAGGTCATGCGGTACAGGTCATGCGGCACTGGTCATGCGGCACAGCCGTTCAGCAGTACCGCCAGCCGGGTCCGAGCCCGGGCGCACCGACTTTTCACGGTGCCCTCGGCGACTTCGAGCAGCGCCGCAGCCTCGGCGACGGAGTAGCCGTGCATGTCCACCGCGAGGACGGCGGCGCGCTGCCCGGCCGGCAGCCGGGACAGCGCCTGCCGAACCACCAACGCCGTCTCCAGCTGGCCGGTGCGGTCCGGCGCCGGAACATCGACGACCAGTCCGACCGTCGGCCGAAGAGCGTTGTAGCGCAGCCGATCCCGGCACGCGTTCAGAACGATCCGGGACAGCCAGCTACTCACCGCCGCGTCGTGCCGGAATGAGCCGGCGTAGCGGTGTGCCGACAGCATCGCGTCCTGAACCGCGTCGTGCGCGTCCTCGGGAGTGGCACTGCTGCGCCGGGCCAGCCGGTACAGCCGGCCGCGGTGACGGCGGAACAGTTCCTCGAAGGCGTAGCGGTCGCCGCCGATGTGGGCGCAGAGTAGCTCGCCGTCGCTGCGGGCGCTGAGGCCGGCCGGATCGGCAGGGGCGGTGGAACTGGACACCGCGCGGACATTAACCAGCCCGCGTCGGGCGGGCACTTCACCCGGTGATCGGGCGGTTAGGAACCCGCGGCGCGAACGGTGATCTCGGAGATGTCGGTTCGACTCTTGCCGCCGACTTGACCGAGGGTGGAGATCCACACCAGCACGTTGGACGTTGGCGCCGCACTAGGCACCGAGACGGTGTTGGTGCCGGGTTTGAGCAAGGTCGGCCCGGTCAGCAGGGTGGTGTCCTCCAGCGTGCCCGGCGCGGGGGAGGAGGACGAGCGGATCTGCACCTGGGTGCCGGTACTCGACACCCCGATCGTCACGCTGCCCACCACCGTGGGTTCAGGCAGCTGCAGCATCAGACCCACCCCGTTCTTGAACCCGGGGAAGGGAACCGTGTCGGTGTAGGTGTCGGTGGGCCAGACGGTGTTCGGGTCGCCGTCGATGGCCAGCCCGGCGAGGTTGGGTGCATCGGCGCCGCCCGCAGGCGAGAAGACAGTGGCCGCAGTGGGTTTCACCATCGGACCGGTGCTCTCTTTGGCCGCGGTGGTGCTGGTGTTCAGCCCCAGCCGGTCACCTTTGAGGGCGCTGTCGGACTCGCCGAAGACATTGCTCAGGAACGAACCGAGCACCAGCAGGGCGACGGCCAGGATGGCGGCGGCCACCCCGGCGCCGATCAGCATGTTGCGCTTGCGCTGGGCGCGCGCCGCGGGGTCGTCCTCGCGCGGCGGGCCAACCGGTGCCGCCCCCCGCGCCGGCCGGGGTGCTGCGGCCGGGCTCTGGGGGCCGACAGCCGGTGCGGGTGCAACGACAGCCTCGGCGCGCTGGGTGCGGTCCCCGGCGCGTTCGGCCGACGACGTCGCCTGCTGCAGCAGGTGCAGCAGGGTCGGCGCGCTGCTGATGCCGCCGCCGGGTTCGACGGCGCGCGCGGCGGCCGTACTGATCTGGAACGGGATCGAACCGTTGATCGCCCGCGGTTCGACGGGCTGGCCGGTCGGTTCTGTCTCGGCCGGCAGCATTCCGCTGTGGGTGCCGGTCTCCGCCAGCGGCCACCGGTCCACCAGCAGGGCGTAGAGCGCCGCGCCGATCCCGCGAATGTCTTGCGCCGGGGTCGCGTCGGGCAGCGTCGCCGGGAACGCCAGTGCGACGTCGCCGTCGATGCTCACCCGAATCCGCGCCGGGTGATCGATCGACAGCGCGACGCCGGCCCGGTGCGCTTCGTCGGCCGCGGCTGCCAGCGATTGGATGGCGCGGGCGCCGCCGAGGGCTGACGGGGAGGTGCCCGCCACCTCCCGCAGCGACCCGCCGCGAATCCACTCCGACACCACCAGGCCGCCCCCGCTCTGGATCGGGGTGACGTCGAGGACGCGGGCCAGGCCGGGCCGCTGAATGCGGCTGAGTTGCTGTGTGCGGGTGAGGATTTCTTCGACCCGGTCCGGGGACATGGTGCGCTCGGGGTCGATGAAGGTCAGCGCGACCTGTCGGTCCAATGAGGTGTCCAGGGCCTGCCAGAACTGCAGTCCGACCGGTCCGCCGTGGAAGACCAGCAGCCGATAGCGGCCATTGGCGACGGTGGCGCCGGGACCCAGCGGCAGCGGTCGCGCCCCGGCAGGGCGGCCCGCCCGAAGGGTGCTCTCCGCAGCGGACTGCCCGGGAACGTCAGGCTGGAAATCATCGGCGAGTTGACGCGGAATCTTCGTCGTCGCGTCGTCGGGCGGACCGGCAGGCGGGGTGGCCGGGGGTTGTTCGCTCAGCTCCGGTCCTTTCCCGGTCGGCACGTCGGCGTACGTAGCTTTTCCGGGTTCAGGGTACGTGACTCCGCGTTGCTTATGGGGCAGGTGTGAGTCAGGTGGCGACGTGGCGTCGTCGTCGCCGCCCCGGCCCAGCCGTCGGCGGACGGCTCCCGCTGCGGCGACGGCGTCGGGAATCCGGGCCACCAGCATGATCGCGGCCAGGATCGGCAGCATCACCGCGGCGAGGATCGCCAACCGCAGCATCGACCCCGCCCCGCCGCCCTGCTCGGTCAGTGTCCGCAGGCCCAGCAGCCGGTCCGCTGCCGCGGCCACCCCGGCCGCGAGCATCGCCGCCGCGACGGTCGCCAGGATCGTTCGCCTGACCTCCGGGGCCAGCAGCCGACCGCCGGGGGGCCGCAGCGCCCGGCGCAGGAGCAGATGACCCAGCACCGCCCCGGCAACGAAACCCATGCCGTTGGCCGCGCCGAGGTAGCCGGCAACCAGCTCGGGGTCGTCGGTCAGGTGCGGGGCCAGCAGCGAGAACAGGATCTTCACGGCGGTGATCGCGACGATCAGCAGAATCGGCGTCCACGGGTCGTCACTGGCGTAGAACACCCGCAGCTGCAACAGCACGAGGGCGTAGGGGATCAAGGTGAACGACGACAGCGCGATGGCGATGCCGAGGTAGTTGGCGTCGACCTCGCCGAACTTCCCGTAGGCGAACAGCGCGCTGCCGATCGCCGGGCCGGCGACAGTCATGAACGCCACCACCGGGATCAGGGTGACCATCGTCAGCCGGGTGGCCAGCGAGAGGTCGGCCAGGACGGCCGGGTTGTCGTTGGCGGCGGCGTTTCTGCTGAGCCGCGGCATCACCACCGTCAGGATGGTGACGCCGATGATGCCGAACGGCAGCTGCAGCACCATCCAGGTGTAGTTGTAGATCGCCGGGCCGGATGCCGCGGCGGTACTGGCGATCTGAGTGCCGACCACCAGACCGACCTGGCTGATCAACACGTACAGCACCATCGCGGCGGCCATCGTCCCGAAGCGTTTGAGCCGTTTGTCGATGCCCCACAACGGGCGCAGGTTGACCCGCTCCCGGCGGATGGCGATCAGCAGCACGGCGGCCTGGGCGACCACGCCGAGGGTGGTGCCGATGCCGAGCACGAGCAGCTTGGCGTTGCCCATGCTGACCGGGTCCACCGACAGCTGTCCCGGCACGATCACGTAGAGGCCCAGCGTCGCGATCGCGACGACGTTGTTGACCACCGGTGCCCACGCGGTGGGTCCGAACACGTTGCGGTTGTTGAGGATCGCCATGAACACCGACGTCAGCCCGTAGAAAATGACCTGGGGCAGCAGCAGATAGGCGAACGCTGTGGTCAGCGGCTCGTTGACTTTGGGATCCGCGCCGAGCATGAGCCGCACCAGCAGGGGAGCGGCGGCGACCGAGAGCACCGTGGCGACCAGTAGCAACGTGGTGGCCAGCGTCACCAACCGGCGGACGAACGCCTCGCCGCCGTCGGGGTCGTCGCGTTCGGCTCGGGCCAGCACCGGAACGAAGATGGCCGTGAAGGTGGCTTCCAGTACGAGTGCGGCGATCAGGTTCGGCAGCTGGTTGGCCACCGAGAAGGCGCTGGACAACGCGGCGCCCAGCAGGGCGGCCAGCAGAACGATCCGGATGAAGCCGGTGATCCGGCTGATCAGGGTCGCGAACGCCATGCCCCACGACCGGGAGACCACCGCGGCGTCGGTGAGTTCCTCGCGGCGGGTTCCGGCGTCGGGAGTCGATCCGGATGACTGCCCGGAAGACGAAGACTGCCCGGAAGACACAGTCATCGGTCCTTCCGGAGAGGTCGACGGGGCGGCTCGAGGTCGGCGCGGTCGGGTTGCCCGCGCATGCGGTGGTAGAGGCGGCGCCCTACCAGCAGAACCAGAATCGCGCCGCCGGCCATCGTGATCGCAAACAACAGTTTGCCGTAGGCATTGGAGTGCACCGACAAGCGCACCGGCTCGCCGAGTTGCAGCCCGTCGGGGGTGCGCAGCGTGACGTCCACCGCGACGCGCTGGGTGATGTGCAGTTCGACCGGCACCCGCAGCGGCAGGTAACCCGGCGGCACTTCCTGTTCGCCGATGTCGGTGACGTTCATCCCGGGCGGGACGTCGGCTTGCAGCCGAACCCGGATCGGCACCGCCAGATCGTTGCGCACCGCCAGCGGCAGCGCGCTGCGTTCGGTGGCCAGCGTGTAGGAGTCACCCGGGTTCACGATCCGCACCGCCCGGAACAGGTCTTCGATGGTGGCGGCCACGACCGCGAGGCGCTGGCGGGCGATGTCGTTGCGGGTGGCGGTCGGTTCGGTCTGGCTCAGCGTCCGGAGCATGTCCTCGCGCAGCGGCGCGGTGTACTGCAGTCCGGTCAGGCCGGTGCGACCGTCGGTGGTCAGCGCCGCGGTGAGTCCCCACTGTCGTCCGGCGGCGGCTCGGATGGTGTCGATCACGTCGTCGTCGAACCGGCCGGGGACGTCGGTGGGCAGGTCCTCACCGGGCTGCTCAGGAGCCGGAGCGGCCGCCGCGTCGGAGATCACCACACCCAGCGGCCGGGGGGTGGCCAGACCCGCGCGCATGGTGTTAGCCAGGGCCGTCAGAATCACCCGGGCGTCGTCGGCCTGGGGGCTCCACTTCAACGGCGGCAGCAGGATCTGGGTGCGCGGTTCGGTTGCGGTCTGCAGCGGGCGCCACAACATCGCCGCGACTGCGTCCTGGCGGCGGGCAACCGGAGAGTCATGGTCCAGCGGGACCGACAGCGCGTCGTCGAGGTAAGCCGGGATGCCGGGGTCGGTGCCGACGCCGGCCAATGCGGCGCCCAGGGCCGGGTCGAACGGCGCCAGCACCACCTTGGCCGACAGCCGGCGCGTCGTCAGCTCGGCGGTGGTGCCCTCGGCGAGGTCGGCGGCGGCGATCACCACGGTCGGCTTCTGGGTCTCCAGCAGCGCGGCGGTCGCGGCGGTGAGCGGCCCGTCGCCGAGGATGGTGGCGCCGCGCAGCGAGGTGATCCCCAGGATTCGGTCGACGACATCAGCCGCCGAGGTGGTGACGGCGGCGTTGAGGCCGGGGTCGCCGATGCGGTACAGCGCACCGAGATCGGCCTGGGCGTAGGGCGTCGCGGTCACGCACATCCGACGAGCCACACCCCGCAACCGGTCCAGCCATGCCGAGGCGGCGGCCTGCCCGGTTCCGGGGTGGGCGGCGGTGCCCAGCCCGTTGGGTGCGTCGGCGACGACGTAGCCGGCCGTCATGGCGTTGACTGTGACCAGCAGGTCAGGGTCGACCGCCAGGCACAGCGCGCGGTCCAGGCCGGTGGCCGGTTCGATCGCGCCGGGACTGGTGGCGAACTCGGCGGCGCCCAGCAGGGTGTCCAACCGTCCACCGGCCGCCAGCGAGACGGCCAGGTCGTCGTTCATCAGCCGGACCGGATTGGTGCCGCCGGGTACTCCGGGGGCTAGCCGCGGCTTGTCGGCCAATGGCCACAACATGGTGACCCCGACGGGTTTGGTGGTGTCGGGCGGCACGGGGTCGTCTGGGTTGCCGCCGTCTGGGTTGCCGTCGTCGGAGTTGCCGTCCGAACCGCGGGGCACACCGGTGACCGGGAGAAGGAACCGGGCGTCGTCAAGACGTGAGGCCACCGAGTCTTCGGGGACGCCGTCCACGGTGATCGCCAGTGGATACACGCCGGGGGTGTCGATGCCCAGGGCCGGCCGGACCGGCACCGAGAAGGTGAACGACGCAGCTTGTCCGCGGATGAGCTCATCGGAGACGGGGGTGAAGTTGCCGATCGGCGCGAACTGGCCGCCGGCGTCCAGGGTGGTCCGCAGCCCGGCTGAGGTCGTCACCGCGGAGCTGTGCTCCAGCCGCGCCATCACGTCGCGGACCGGACGGTCGCCGACGTTGGTCACCGTCGCGGTCACCGTCACGGTCGGTTCGCTGGAGGTGGTGACGATGTCCGGGTTGACGCTGTCGAGCCGGACGGTCAGGTATCCGCTCGGCTCGGCGGAAACGACAGGCGCCACGCCCAGCAGAGCGGCGAGCAACCCGAGCACCGCGACGATCCCGGGTAGGCGCGGGGCCGCGCTCACGCGCCCGGACCGCAGCCGTTCGTCCGGTGTTCACCGGACGCCTCGTCGCGCGACGGGCGGTTGCGGGTGTGGGAGTGGGTCTGCGGGTGGCGCCGAGGCGCTGACCGGGGCAGCGGCGGCAGGGCGGCGGGGCCGTCGGACTGCAGCCGTTCGATGAGCTCGTGGGCCACCTTGGCCAGTCGGCGTTCGTCGGCGTAGGCCAGCCGCTCGGGCAGTTCGGCGACCGGCACCCAGGCGACCTCGGTGACTTCGATGTCCTCGTCGCACAGTTCTCCGCCGGAGAATCGCATCAGGTAGTGGTGGACGGTCTTGTGCACCCGGCGTCCGTCGGTGACGAACCAGTAGTCGATGCTGCCGAGCGCCGCCAGCACATGACCGTGGATTCCGGTCTCCTCGGCGACCTCGCGGATAGCGGTCTGCTCGGCGGTCTCGCCCTGTTCGATGTGGCCCTTGGGCAGCGACCACAGCATCCGGCCGCGCCGGTCGAGGCGACCGATCAGGGCGGCCATCTGCTCGTCGCGGGGCCGTTCGATGTCGTCGATCACCAGACCCCCGGCGGAGGTTTCGTGCACCGTCCGCAGCCGGGGGTTGGAGCGTTGTTGGGAGCGGGGGCGGTTGGTCGCGGCGGGCCGGGCGTCAGGTCTGGCATCCGGCTTGAGGCCGGGGTTGGGATCTGGCTTGCGATCAGGGTTGGCATCAGCGGTGGGGGTGGCGGACTCACCGCCCGCTGGGCGCTGTCCGACCTGCGGAGCCGGGCCGGCTGACCGGCGACCACGACGGCGACCCCGACGCCGTCGTGGTTTGGCCTCTTCGCCCTCCGACATCTCAGTGATGGTAGCTGGCGTGCAACCCGTGCGGTGCCCGCCACTCGCCGGTCTCCGACGGCCGTCGGGGAAGCACTAGGCTCACCCGACGTGCCTGAAGCCATGTCGGAGGACGAACTTCGAATCCGGGCGGCCGTCGAGCTGAACCGGCAGGCCCCGCTGTTGCGGGACATCGGCGCACGGTTCGCGGCTGCCGGGCACCAGCTCTACCTTGTCGGCGGCAGCGTTCGCGACGCGGTGCTCGGCCGGCTGACCACCGACCTCGACTTCACCACCGATGCCCGGCCGGACGTCGTCCAGGCGTTGATGCGCCCGTGGGCCGACGCGCTGTGGGACACCGGCATCGACTTCGGCACGGTGGGTATCGGCAAAGCCGGAATGCGGTTGGAAATCACCACCTTCCGCGCCGACAGCTACGACCAGGTCTCGCGCAACCCCCAGGTCCGCTACGGCGACCGCCTCGAAGACGACCTGGTGCGCCGCGACTTCACCGCCAACGCGATGGCGGTGCGGATCACCGCCGACGGTCCCGGGGACTTCCTCGACCCGCTGGGCGGTCTGACCGCGGTGCGGCATCGGCTGCTCGACACCCCCGCCGCCCCGGAGATCTCCTTCGGCGACGATCCGCTGCGGATGCTGCGCGCCGCCCGATTCGTCTCCCAGCTGGAATTCACCGTCGCCGACCGGGCCCGCGAGGCCATCGTCGCGATGGCGCCGCAGCTGGCCCGGATCACCGTCGAGCGGGTGGCCGTCGAACTGGACAAGATGCTGCTGGGTGCCGACCCGGTGGCCGGCATCGACCTGATGGTGCAGACCGGTCTCGGCGACGTGGTGCTGCCCGAGATCGGCGGCATGCGGATGGCCATCGACGAGCACCACCAGCACAAGGACGTCTACCAGCATTCGCTGACCGTGCTGCGGCAGGCGATCGACTTGGAGGAGCCCCAGCAGTCCGATCTGGTGCTGCGCTGGGCGGCGCTGCTGCACGACATCGGAAAGCCGGCCACCCGCCGCCACGAGTCCGACGGCGGGGTGAGCTTTCATCACCACGAGGTGGTCGGCGCCAAGATGGTGCGCAAGCGGATGCGGGCGCTGAAGTACTCCAAGCAGATGGTCGACGACGTGTCCCAGTTGGTGTATCTGCACCTGCGGTTCCACGGCTACGCGCACGCAGATGGAACTGGCCGGTGGACCGACTCCGCGGTGCGCCGCTACGTCACCGACGCCGGGCCGCTGCTGCCCCAGCTGCACAAGCTGGTGCGCGCCGACTGCACCACCCGCAACAAACGGCGGGCGGCACGGCTGCAGGCCAACTACGACAGCCTTGAGGAACGGATCGCCGAACTGTCGGCTAAGGAGGACCTGGCCCGGGTGCGGCCGGACCTGGACGGCAACGCGATCATGCAGATCCTCGGCATCCCGGCCGGCCCGCTGGTCGGGCAGGCGTGGAATCACCTCAAGGAGCTGAGGCTGGACCGCGGGCCGATGTCGCCGGAGGAGGCGACGGCCGAGTTGCTTCAGTGGTGGAGCGCACGCGACACGGACTGACCGTGGAACCAGAGGGGTGCCGCCGGCGTCGAATAGGCATGGACTACTGCTTGGACGCCGGGGACGGGTCGGCGTCGATATGGTCCGGGCCGGCCGAGCTCGACCTCGACGGCGACGGACTGTTCGACGACCTGATGATCGACGACGACGGAGACGGTCTGGCCGACCACGCCGCGCTGGATCTCGATGACGACGGCGCACCCGAGGCGCGCTACACCGACGACGGTTCCGGTGCCTGGGCGATCGGCGGTGCGCAGCATCCGCTGCGCTGGCTGAGTTTGGACGGTGCCGAGCACACCGGGCCCGGCGATGTGGACGGTGACGGGTCCCCCGAGGAACTGCTCGACGTCAACCGCGACGGTCTGGCCGACCGCGCCATCTCAGGTGCCGCCGGCTACGTCGATAACGACGGCGACGGCCGGTGGGATGTGCGGCTGCAGGACTTCGACGCGGACGGCTTGGCAGACGCGGCCGGCCCGCTCTGAGCGCATCGAGGCTGCGTACAGATCGCTATTGATCGTGGAAACACGCTCAGGGCGCAGCGCCGATGACGGTTAGCGCCCCGCGCTCGGCCGATGCGGCGCGGCTGCTCTTCGCGCGCTCAGCGCCCCGCGCTCGGCCGATGCGGCGCGGCTGCTCTTCGCGCGCTCAGCGCCCCGCGCTCGGCCGATGCGGCGCGGCTGCTCTTCGCGCGCTCAGCGCCCCGCGCCGGGCGGCCCCGCGAACGCCTGCGCGATCGTCAGCCACTTCTGCGCCTCCGGCCCATCGGCCACCACGTCCAGCTCCGCCCGCGGCCGGCGCTGGGTAACCAGGCAGCAGAAGTCCAACGCCGCACCACGCACCCGCTGGGCGGCGTCGTCGGGCCCCCAGGCCCACAGGCCGCCGTCGGGCGCGGTGAGCTCCACCCGGAACGGCTCGGCGGGCGGGGTCAGTCCATGCAGCATGAACGCGAAGTCGCGAGTCCGCACCCCGAGGTGGGCGATCGACTTCAACCGATCCGACGGCGCCACCTCTACCCCCAGGGCGTCGGCGACATCCAGCCCATGCGCCCAGGTCTCCATCAGCCGGGCGGTCGCCATCGACGGCGCGCTCATCGGCGGCCCGAACCACAGCAGCTTGCGACCGTCCGGAACGGCGCGCAGCGCGGTGTGCAACGCCTGCCGGGTGCTGCGCCACTGGGCCAGCAGCTGCGCAGGCGGCAGCGCGGCGGTCTCTTCCGCCGCGTCGTCGACGAAGGTGTTGATGACGTCCGAAGCGGAGTCGACGAGCGCGGCGAAGGCGGCCTCGTCGGTGATCGACAACAGCGCCACCCGGTCGGTCCACAGCAGGTGGCCGATCTGGTGGGCGATGGTCCATCCCGGCGCGGGCGTCGGCGTCGTCCACTGGTCGGCGGGCAGCCGGTCCACCAGGGCGTCGAGCGCCTCGCTTTCGGCCTTCAGATCGTCGACGATCACGTCGGCAACAGTCACGGCGCCAGCCTAGTTCGCGCGGCGGCCGATCCTGGCATGCACGGTCAGGCCCACCAGGTAGACGACGGACCCCGTCAACACCAGTCCCACCGAACGCCCGTCCGCCGGGATCACCGCGGCGCTCGCGGTCACCGCGATGATGAACGACAACCAGAACAGCGCGTCCTGAACGGCGAACACGTGGCCGCGCGACGCATCGTCGACGTCGATCTGCATGGCGCTGTCCGCGCACAGCTTGACCGTCTGGCCGGCCAGCCCGAGCAGGAAGCTGCATGCCACCATCACCCGCAGATCCCATGTCGCGGCGGCGAGTTGGACCACTGCGGCGAACATCAGCGCAGTGTTGGCGGTGGCGTAGCGGCCCCAGCGCCGCACGGACGTCGGCGTCAGCACGTTGGCCAGGAAGGAGCCGATGCCGGCGGCGGCCACGACCAGCACCGCCGCACCCAGGCCGGCGAAGCCCTCCGCGCCGCTGTGCCGGACGATCACCAGCACCAGCAGGGTGTTGATGCCGATCACCATTCGGTGCGCACTCAGACCGGCCAGCGTCGCGGTCACCGATGGCCTGGCGCGCGCCGCCCGGACCCCGTCCGCCCAGCCGGTGGCCACCGCGTAGAACGGCGATCCGTGCACGGCGGTGTGGCCGGGTCCGAGCACGTGCGGCCGGAACCGCAGCGACAGGATCAAAGCCACCGCCACCGGGAGGGCGACCAGCACGATGACCGTCGCCGCGGCGCTGTCACCGTCGCCGAAGAGCCAGCGCGGAACCAGCATGAAGTTGGCGCCCAGGAAGGTCGCCGTCGCTCCGGTCGCGATGGCCACCGAGTTCATCGTCACGATCTGCTCGCGGGGTACCACGTCGGGCAGGGCCGCGGACATGCCGGAGGTGACGAAGCGGCTGAATCCGTTGACCACCAGCGCGCCGAACAGCACGAACAGATCGCGGGCGCCGACGGCGAGCAGGGCGGCCACCCCAAGGACCGCCAGCACCCGTGCGGCGTTCGCCCCGATGAGCACGACGCGGCGATCCCAGCGGTCCAGCAGTGCCCCGGCGAACGGACCGAGCAGCGAGTAGGGCAGGAACAGCACTGCGAACGCCCCCGCCATCGCCCAGGGGTCGGCGGCCCGCTCCGGATTGAACAGCAGCCCGCCGGCCAGACCCGCCTGGAACAGACCGTCGCCGAATTGGCTGGCCACTCGTAACTCCAGCAACCGCCAGAAGTCGGGCAGACTGCGCACCGAATGCCACAGTGAGCCCGAAGGGCGGTCGTCCACCACTGATTCACAGTACAAACATCAGTCCCGCACCCCGCTGTTCGAGGCGGTCAACCATGCCATGATGGTGAGGTGGCGCAGCATGAAGACCCGGAGGACTTCATTGCGCCTGCCGCGCAGCGGGTCCGAGCCGGAACGCTGCTGCTGGCCAATATCGACCTGATGGAACCGACCTTCCGGCGCAGCGTCATCTACGTCGTGGAGCACAACGACGGCGGAACTCTCGGCGTAGTCCTCAACCGGCCCAGCGAGATGGCCGTCCACAATGTGCTGCCGCAGTGGTCCGACCTGGTTACCAAACCCAAGACCATGTTCATCGGCGGCCCGGTCAAGCGGGACTCCGCGCTATGTCTGGGAACCCTGCGCGTCGGGGCGGACCCCGACGGAATGTCCGGTCTCCGGCACGTGTCCGGCCGCATCGTCATGGTCGACCTCGACGCCGATCCGCAGCTGATCGCTACCGCGGTGGAGGGTGTGCGCATCTTCGCCGGCTACTCCGGTTGGACCATCGGCCAGTTGGAGGGCGAGATCGAGCGCGACGACTGGATCGTGCTGTCCGCTCTGCCGTCAGACGTACTGGTGCAACCCCGGGTGGACCTGTGGTCGCGGGCGTTGCGCCGCCAGCCCATGCCGTTGCCGTTGCTGGCCACCCACCCGATCGACCTCAGCCGCAACTAACGTCTTCAGTGGCGGCGTCCGTCAGGAGCCGCAGACTTTGGCGCAGCCGCCGCACCCGTCAGCGGATCCACAGCCGCCACCGGCGGCCTGCTTGCGCTCGACGTAGCGGGCGCTCTGCCAGGAGCCGGCGACCAGGGTCGCGATCGCACCCAGCGCCCCGACGATCAACCCGATCACACCGATCGGCGACGGTGCCGCCACGGCCACCAGCCCGGCGGCGGCCAGCATCACCCCGGCCGCCACCTGGGTGGGGGCCACCGCGCGCAGCACCTGTCCGGTGAGGTCGGCCGGAGCCGGCCTGGTCAAGGTCCACAGGCCGGACCCGCCGATCAACACGGCCATGCCCAGGCACACCAGCGCCGCGACAGTCATGGCCTCACAATACGAGCCGCCGGACGGTGCTACCCAGCGGGCACCGTCGCCGCGACCGCGGTGGCCGGGTCGGTGCCGGGGACCACCGCCGAGACCGGCGGAACAGCGGCCGCGGGTGCGGGCGGCGGGTCCGGAGCGGCCGGCGGGGCCGGAGCCGGAGCCGGAGCGGCCGGGGGCGCGGCGGGGGCCGGAGCGGGTGCGGCCGGCGCGGGTGCCGGGGCCGGAGCGGCCGGCGGGGCCGGAGCAGCGGCGGGCGGCGCGGCCGGGTCGATCACCCGGAACCCGTTGAGGATGCCATCGGTGGCGGGTGCGGCGGCCACCGCCTGGTTGGCCGCGGTTGTCACCGACAGCGCCAGCAGATACTGATCGGCACCGGACTTGGCAATGATGTAGCGCTTCGAGGTGTTCAGCGTGATGTCGCCGTCGCGGTAGGTGCCGGTGATCATCGACGACGGGAATCCGCCGAACTCGGCCATCGACACCGACGTGGACTGCCACGCGCGCAGGTTCTGGCTGTCGACGTAGCCGTGGCTGATCGCCTCGCGGGCATCGAACTCGCCGACCAGCTTGTAGACCTGCAGCTGGGCGTTCGAGGTGTACAGCCCGTCGCCGCCCTTGCGGTCGGCGATCACGCCGAAGGCGTCGGGCACGTTCGGGTCGGGCACCACACTCCAGCCGGACGGCACCGGCAGCACGATGTTCAGGGCGGTGAAGCCGGCCGCCTTCTGCGGCTCGATGGCCACACCCTTGTCCTTGAGGAACTCCGCGATGGTGCCGGAGGTGGCCGGAGCTATCGGGGCGACAGCGGGTTCGGCTGGCACAGCGGCCGGGCTCGCGACGGCGGCCGGGGTGGCCGGGGCCGGGGCCTCGGGAGCGGGGGCCGCTGCCGCCGGCGCCGCGGGGACGGAGGTGACGGTGACGGTTTGGGTCACCGTCGCGGGGGCGGGTGCCGGCGGAGGGGGCAGGACCGGCTCAGCCGAGGCGCTGGCGCCGGCGAACCCAATGACGGCCGCGGTTCCGGCGGCCAGACCACCAAGCAGTACCCGCCAGTTACGGGCGTTCGTGTTCATCGTTTGACGTCCTTGTTCGCACGGTTGGGCGGCGCGGTTCGGGTGCGCAGCCCACTTCCGTGCCCGACTGTAACCAGCCGTCGGGCGCCTCGAACAGCGCTGGAACCGACCTGGAACCAACCCCTGACCACCCCGCGACGCAACCGATACCGAGCCGTTGCGCGACGACGGCCCCGGATACCCTGTCTGCGTGACGGAATCGCCGATGACCACTGCGAACAGCTCTGCGAGCGGACGGGGCGACGCTGACGCCGGAGATGTGCCTCCGCATCGGTACAGCGCGGAGTTGGCCGACCGCATCGAGCGCGAATGGCAACACAACTGGCTGCGCTGGGGCACCTTCAACGTGCCCAACCCGGTGGGCTCGCTGGCGCCGGCCGACGGCGCCGCGGTGCCGGCCGACAAGATGTTCGTCCAGGATATGTTCCCCTACCCGTCCGGGGAGGGCCTGCACGTCGGCCACCCGCTGGGCTACATCGCCACCGACGTCTACGCCCGCTATTTCCGGATGACCGGACGCAATGTGCTGCACGCCTTGGGTTTTGACTCCTTCGGTCTGCCGGCCGAGCAGTACGCCGTGCAGACCGGCACGCACCCGCGCACCCGCACCGAGGCCAACATCGAGAATTTCCGGCGCCAGCTGGGTCGGCTGGGGCTCGGCCACGATCAGCGCCGCAGTTTCTCCACCACCGACGTCGACTTCTACACCTGGACGCAGTGGATCTTCCTGCAGATCTACAACGCCTGGTTCGACCCGGCGGTGAACAAGGCCCGGCCGATCGGCGAATTGATCGCCGAATTCGACAGCGGTGCAAAGACTCTGGACGATGGTCGCGCCTGGGCCGACTTGAGCGCAGCGGAACGCTCCGACATCGTCGACGGCCACCGGCTGGTTTACCGGGCCGACTCGATGGTCAACTGGTGCCCCGGGCTGGGCACCGTGCTGGCCAACGAAGAGGTCACCGCTGACGGCCGCAGCGAGCGCGGTAACTTCCCGGTTTTCCGGAAACGGCTGCGGCAGTGGATGATGCGCATCACCGCCTACTCCGACCGGCTGCTGGAAGACCTCGACGTGCTGGACTGGCCGGACAAGGTCAAGGCCATGCAGCGCAACTGGATCGGCCGATCCACCGGCGCCTCGGTGCTGTTCTCCGCCGGTGGTAACGACATCGAGGTGTTCACCACCCGGCCGGACACCCTCTTCGGCGCCACCTACATGGTGCTGGCCCCCGAGCACGAACTCGTCGATCGGCTCACCGCCGGGCAGTGGCCGGACGGCGTCGACCCGCGCTGGACCGGGGGCGCGTCCACTCCGGCCGAGGCGGTCGCGGACTACCGGCGGTCGATCGCGGCGAAGTCCGACCTGGAGCGCCAGGAGAACAAGACCAAGACCGGTGTGTTCATCGGCGCCTATGCCACCAATCCCGCCAACGGCCAACCCATCCCGGTGTTCATCGCCGACTACGTGCTGCTGGGCTACGGCACCGGCGCGATCATGGCCGTCCCCGGACACGATCAGCGCGACTGGGACTTCGCCGATACCTTCGGCATCCCGATCGTCGAAGTCATTGCCGGCGGCGATGTTTCGCAGGAGGCCTACGTCGGCGACGGCGCGCTGGTGAACTCCGGGCTCCTCGACGGCCTGAACGTGGCTGACGCCAAGCAGGCGATGACCGCCCGGCTGGAGGCCGACGGCCGGGGCCGCGCCAGGGTCGAATACAAGCTGCGCGACTGGCTCTTTGCGCGGCAACGGTATTGGGGCGAGCCGTTTCCCGTCGTCTACGACGCCGACGGCCGCGCCCACCCGCTGCCGGAGTCGATGCTGCCGGTGGAACTGCCTGACATCGAGGACTATTCGCCGGTGCTGTTCGACCCGGACAGCCCCGACAGTGAGCCCTCGCCGCCGCTGAACAAGGCAGGCGACTGGGTGCAGGTCGAGCTGGACCTGGGCGACGGCCTGAAGACCTACACCCGCGACACCAACGTGATGCCGCAGTGGGCCGGAAGTTCCTGGTATGAGTTGCGTTACGCCGACCCGCACAACAGCGCGCAGTTCTGCGCCCCGGAGAACGAGGCGTATTGGATGGGGCCTCGTCCGGCCGAGCACGGCGCCACTGACCCCGGCGGCGTCGACCTCTATGTCGGCGGTGTGGAGCACGCCGTGCTGCACCTGCTGTATTCGCGGTTCTGGCACAAGGTGCTGCACGACCTCGGCTACGTCAGCTCCCGCGAGCCCTACCGCCGTCTGGTGAACCAGGGCTACATCCAGGCGTTCGCCTACACCGACTCCCGCGGCGCCTATGTCCCGGCCGCCGATGTCATCGAGCGCGACGGCAAATTCTTCTTGGCGGGCCAAGAGGGCGGGCTCGCCCGGGAAGTCGAGGTATTCCAGGAGTTCGGCAAGATCGGCAAGAGCCTGAAGAATTCGATCTCCCCCGACGAGATCTGCGACGCCTACGGAGCCGACACGTTGCGGGTCTACGAGATGTCGATGGGCCCGCTGGAGGCCTCGCGGCCCTGGGCCACCAAGGACGTCGTCGGCGCGCACCGTTTCCTGCAGCGGGTGTGGCGGCTGGTGGTCGACGAGAACACCGGTGCACCAAAGGTTTCCGAGGACGGGCTCGACGATGACACGCTGCGCGCCCTGCACCGGGCTATCGCCGGGGTGCGAGACGACTACACCAATCTGCGCAACAACACCGCGGCGGCCAAGCTGATCGAGTACACCAACCACCTGACCAAGGCCGGTGTCACCGGCCGGGCCGCACTGGAGCCGCTGGTGCTGATGGTGGCCCCGTTGGCCCCGCACCTGGCCGAGGAACTGTGGCGACGGCTGGGGCACGACACGTCGCTGGCGCACGGCCCGTTCCCGCAGGCCGACGAGCGCTATCTGACGGCCGACACCGTGGAGTACCCGGTGCAGGTCAACGGCAAGGTCCGCGGGCATGTCACCGTCGCCGCCGACGCCGGCAAGGACACCCTGGAGCAGGCAGCGCTGGCCGACGAGAAGGTGCTGGCCTTCCTGGCCGGCGCCGCCCCGAAGAAGGTCATCGTGGTCCCCGGCCGGCTGGTCAACATCGTCATCTGACGCGATTTCGGTGCGCCAGCGAGCGCTCAGCGCTCGAAACTGCACCGAAATCAGCGGGGGAGCGGCCCTCGGGGCCGGACGATCACCTCGTGGGTGTGCGCGTCCGGCGGGGTGGCGACCACCTGAGCGACCGCGGCGGCCACGGTCTGCGGGGTGAGGAACCTGGCCGGGTCGTACTCGCCGCCCTCGTAGGCCACCAGATCGCGTTGCATCTCGGTGTCCACCCGGCCGGGGTGGATGCTGGTCACCCGCAGCAGCGGCTCATCGGCGCGCAGCGAGTCGGCGAATGCCCGCAGCGCGAACTTGCTGGCAGAGTACGACGCCAGCCCGGGGGAGGGGTTGATGCCCGACCCGGAGTTGATGAACACCACCTGCCCGCATGCCGCTCGTAGGGCCGGCAGCAGCGCCAGTGTCAGCGCCACCGCCCCGGTGACGTTGACCTCGAAGGTGGCCCGCCACTGCTCCGGCGTGGACTCGGCCACCCGGCCCGGGTAGGCCACCCCGGCGTTGTGTACCAGCACGTCGAGCTCGGTCAGAATCTCTGCGCCGGAATCGATGTCGTCGATGTCGGTGAGGTCCAGCGGCCAGGTGGTGGCGCCGAGCCGCTCGGCGACGGCATCCAGCCGGGCCGACGGCCGTCCGGCCAGCAGCAGGGTGTGGGTGGGGGCCAGGGCTTCGGCGATCGCCGCGCCGATACCCCCACTCGCCCCGGTGATCAGTGCGGTGCCCGCCATGCCCGCAACCCTACTGATGAGCGCCGGACCCTTTTGCACCGCAGAATGAACCTGTGGCCTTCGATGCCGGCTTTGCGCCGACGCAACTCGCCGCGCGGGCGGCGTATCTCCTGCGCGGCAACGATCTGGGGCATATGACCTCAGCCGCGCCCCGGCTGTACCCGCACATGTGGAGCTGGGATGCGGCGTTCGTGTCGGTCGGCCTGGCCGCTCTGAGCGTGGAGCGGGCGGTGGTGGAACTGGACACGCTGCTGTCGGCGCAGTGGGGCAACGGGATGATCCCGCACATCGTCTTCGCCGACGGCGTCGACGGCTACTTCCCCGGACCGGACCGTTGGGCCTGCCGGCAGCTCACCGCCGCCGCGCCGGCTGACCGGCAGACCTCCGGCATCACCCAGCCGCCGGTGCACGCCATCGCAGTGCAACGCATCCTCGACCGAGCCCGCATCCGCGGCCGGTCGACGCGCGCGGTCGCCGAGAGCTTTCTGGATCGGCGCTGGAACGACCTGTTCCGTTGGCACCGCTGGTTGGCCGAGGCTCGGGATCCCGGGCAGCGCGGCCGGATCACGCTGTATCACGGCTGGGAGTCGGGGATGGACAACTCGCCGCGCTGGGATTCGGCCTACGCCAACGTGATCGCCGGTTCAGTGCCGAGCTATGAACGCGCCGACACCCACATCATCAGCGACCCGAGCCAGCGGCCGTCGGACGGGGAGTACGAGCGTTACCTGTGGCTGCTGGAAGAGATGAAGTCCGTCGGCTACGACGACGCTCGGCTGCCGCACGCGATGAGCTTCGCGGCGGAGGACGTCTTCTTCTCGGCGATCTTCGCCGTCGCCTGCGAAGTGCTGGCCAACATCGGCGAGGACCACAAGCGGCCCCACGCAGATGTGCGCCAGCTCTATGCCTGGGCGGCGCGGTTCCGCGCCGGCGTCGCCGAGACTGCCGACCAACGCAGCGGCGCGGCAAAGGATTTCGACCTGCGCACCGGATCCTGGATCAGCACGGACACCGCCGCCCAGTTCGCCCCGCTGCTGTGCGGAGGACTCGAACACAACCAGGAACGGGCACTGCTGAAAATCTTCGAGGGGCCGCGGTTCTGCGGGCATCCCGACCTCAGATTCGCACTGCTTCCGTCCACCTCGCCGGTGTCCCGGGACTTCCGGCCGCGGGAGTATTGGCGCGGCCCGGTGTGGCCGGCGCTGAACTGGCTGTTCTCCTGGGCGTTCGCCCGGCGGGGCTGGTCGGAGCGCTCGCTGATGCTGCGTCGGGAAGGCCTGCGCCAGGCCAGTGACGGCACCTTCGCGGAGTACTACGAACCGTTCACCGGTGAGCCGCTGGGCAGCATGCAGCAGTCGTGGACCGCCGCGGCGGTGCTGGACTGGTTGGGCTAGCCGGGGCTAGACCAGACCCGATCAGTCTTCGGTGGCGGTGAGCCGTTCCAACGGCTTAATCGCTCGCACCAGATCGGCGCGCTCCTCGTCGTTCAGCCGGCCGAGTAACTCGGTCAGATAGACCCGGCGGGTCTCCAGCGCGTCGCGGTACTGGACCATTCCCGCGGGCGTGACCTCCACCAGCACGGCTCTCATGTCCGAAGGGTCGCGGGATCGCTTGACCAGCCCAAGCTTCTCCAGCCGCCGGATGGCGACGGTCGTCGTGGGTGTCCGCACCCGCTCCCGCGATGCCAACTCGGTCATCCGGATCGGGCCGCTGTCGATCAACGTCAGCAGAATGGACACCTGCGCCAACGTGAGATCGGGACGCGAACTTTGCGCGGGATCACCCCGGCGCATCACGGTGACGAGTTTGGCCAGCACCCGCTGAAGGTCGCTGGCCAAGTTGGTGACCTGCGTCTCACTGTCGGGCATGGTTGGGAAGTTTAGCCGCCGGAGGTAACTGGATTGGCCCGAAGTGCCCCGCCCGTCCCCTACAGCACCTGCGACAAGAACCGCTGAAGCCGGTCAGTGCGTGCAGCGGTGAACGTTTGCTCGGGTGGCCCGGACTCCACGACGACGCCATGGGGGTCTACCCGTCGCGCCGTTGGTCACGCCACCGGACCAGCGCCTGGGCCGGCCCGAGGTCGTAGTCCGGGCCATCACAACCCACGGTCAGCAGGGTGACACCGAGACCGGCCAGCGCTTCGGCGTTGGCCGTGATCGCCTCGGCGTCGCTGCCCCCCACCCCGCAGGATCGCTCCACCGTCGAGGAATCCCGGCCCACCGCGCCGCAGTGCCCGTCCAGGACCGCCGCTTTGGCCGGGTAGGTCTGCGCGTTGGTGAAGCTGTGCCAGATGTCGGCGTGCTGGGCGACCAGCCGCAGGGTTTTCTTCTCACCCCCGCCACCGATCAGGATCGGGATGCGCCGCGTCGGAGCCGGGTTGAGCTTGGCCAGCCGCGCCTCGATGCGGGGCAGCGCCGCGGCGAGGTCGTCCAATCGGCTTCCCGCCGTGCCGAATTCGTACCCGTACTCGTGGTAGTCCTTCTGCATCCAGCCCGAGCCGATGCCGAGGATGAGCCGGCCGTCTGAGATGTGATCGACGGTTCGGGCCATGTCGGCCAGCAGTTCGGGGTTGCGGTAGGAGTTGCAGGAGACCAGCGCACCGATCTCGATGCGGGAGGTCTGCTCGGCCCACGCGCCGAGCATGGTCCAGCACTCGAAATGGGCGCCGTCGGGATCGCCGTAGAGCGGATAGAAGTGGTCCCAGTTGAACGCGATGTCCACGCCGAGGTCCTCGCAGCGGCGCACCGCGTCGCGGATGTACTCGTAGTGGCTGGAGTGCTGCGGCTGCAGTTGCACGCCGATGCGGATGGGGAAAGGACTCATAGCGCCACGGTATTCCCACACCAGGCTGCTTTACGCGGAAAGCGCCGCCCGCAGGATGCCCACCAGCGCTTGCGGCTGGTCACCCTGCACCGAGTGCCCGGAATCCGGCACGACGACCACCCGCTGGAAGCCGGGGGCGGTGCGGGCGAATTCGGCGGCGTCCTCGTCGTTGACGAAAAACGAGTTCGCACCGCGAACCAGGGTGGTCGGGGTGTGCAACGCGGGTGCGTCGTCCCAGAGCCGGAGGAACCCGTCAAATTTGCGGAAGGTGTCGTAGCGCCATGTCCAGGTGCCGTCGTCGAGCTGTTTGGTGTTGTGAAAAACCCCCCGCCGCAAAGATTCCCGTGATCGGTGCGGGGACGCGGCGACGGCGGCGTCGACCATGGCCTCGAAATCGGGATAGCTGCGCTCACCCCGGACCAGTGCGACCGCGCCCAGCTGCGCCCTGGTCATCTGCTCGTGACGCTCCGGAGCCGACGGAGTGACGTCGATCATCACCAGCCGGCGCACCCGATTCGGTGCGGTGACGGCCAGCCGCATGGCCGTCAGTCCGCCCAGCGACATGCCGACCACCAGCTCGGCGTCGGGTGCCAGTTCGGCGATCACCGGTTCGACGGCCGACGCGTTGCGGACCGGCCCGTAGTCGCCGTCGTCCCGCCAGGCCGAACGACCGTGCCCGGGCAGGTCGATCGCCAGCGCCGGCAGGCCCAGCCCCAGGATCACGGTGTCCCAGGTGTGCGCGTTCTGGCCGCCGCCGTGCAGGAACACCAGCTGCACCGGATCGGCCGCAGAACCCCAGCGCAACGCAGAGATGGGTCCACGTTCCAGGCGCGCCACGGTAGGCAGCGGCCCGGAAACCCCGGCCTGCTCGGCGTTTTCGGACAGGAAGGCGAACTCGTCCACGGTCCCAGTTAACGCCAAACGGCGGCCAGACCGGAGTCTGACCGCCGCTTCGGCTGGTTCGTGGGCTGCCGACTACTTCCCGGCGATGAACCCTTCGAGTTGGGTCCGCGCCACGTCGTCGGCCAGCTGCTCCGGCGGGCTCTTCATCAGGTAGGCCGAGGCCGGGATGATCGGGCCGCCGATGCCGCGGTCCTTGGCGATCTTCGCCGCGCGGACGGCGTCGATGATGATGCCGGCCGAGTTCGGCGAGTCCCACACCTCGAGCTTGTACTCCAGGGTCAGCGGCACGTCGCCGAAGGCGCGGCCTTCCAGGCGGACGTAGGCCCACTTGCGGTCATCGAGCCACGCGACGTGGTCCGACGGGCCGATGTGGACGTTCTTGTCCTCGATCTTTCCGGCCAGCGAGCCGGTCAGGTTGGAGGTCACCGCCTGGGTCTTGGAGACCTTCTTGGACTCCAGCCGCTCACGCTCGAGCATGTTCTTGAAGTCCATGTTGCCGCCGACGTTGAGCTGGTAGGTGCGGTCCAGCGTCACGCCGCGGTCCTCGAACAGCTTGGCCATCACGCGGTGGGTGATGGTGGCGCCGACCTGGCTCTTGATGTCGTCGCCGATGATCGGCACACCGGCATCCTCGAACTTCTTGGCCCACACCGGATCCGAGGCGATGAACACCGGCAGCGCGTTGACGAACGCCACGCCGGCGTCAATGGCGCACTGCGCGTAGAACTTGTCGGCCTCCTCCGAGCCCACCGGCAGGTAGGACACCATGACGTCGACGTTGTTGTCCTTGAGCACCTTGACCACGTCGACCGGCTGCTCGTCGGACAGGTCGATGGTGTCGGCGTAGTACTTGCCGATGCCGTCGAGCGTCGGGCCGCGCTGCACCACCACGTTGGTGGGGGGCACGTCGGCGATCTTGATGGTGTTGTTCTCGGAGGCGAAGATCGCCTCGGAGAGGTCGAAGCCCACCTTCTTGGCGTCCACGTCGAACGCGGCGACGAACTTCACGTCGCGCACGTGGTACTGGCCGAAGGTGACGTGCATCAGGCCGGGGACGTTCGCGTTCGGGTCGGCGTCC
>JAULZA010000036.1:0-1967 GCA_032117575.1 Mycolicibacterium sp. | reverse complement strand
CGGTGTGATGGCACTGACGTGGCGTGATGTCACCGAGCGAGTGGAGCAGGCCCAGCGCATCACAGCGTCGGAGAACAGGCTTTCCCGCGAACTCAGCGGCGCCGCACGGTACGTGGCGTCGATCATGCCCGGCCCGCTCGATGGACTCGTCGAGGTGACGTCGCGTCATCTGGCCGCCGATGAACTCAGCGGCGACAGCTTCGGCTACCGCTGGGTCGACGATGACCATCTGATGTTCTACGTCGTCGACGTCTCGGGCCACGGGATGGCACCGGCGATGGTGTCGGTTTCGGTGCACAACCTGCTGCGCTCGGCGACCTTCGACCGGGAGAAGCTGCTCGAACCCGCCGCCGTGCTGACCGAACTCAACCGGCTGTTCCAAATGGAGGGGCACGGCGGCAACTACTTCACCATCTGGTACGGCGTCTACCAGGCCTCGACACGGTTGCTGCGATTCGCCAGTGCAGGCCATCCGCCGGCGATCGTGTTGTCCCCCAACGTGTCCCCTACCCAATTGGCCACGAAATCCCTGCCGGTCGGACTGTTGGACACCACCGAATTCGCAACAGCGGAATATGAGGTGCCGCCGCAGGCCTACATCGTGGTCTACAGCGACGGCGCATTCGACATCGCCTGGCCTAACGGTGCGCCGTGGTCGCAGCCGGAATTCGTCGATATGTGCCATCGGACGGCACAGTCCGCGGACTGGACCCTCGACAGCCTGCTCGACGGAGTCAACGCCGTGTCTGGAGGAGAGCCGTTCGGCGACGACTGCACGCTGGTGCGGCTGAGCTTTCCATGAGACCAGTGGCGCTACCCGCGCGATGACCAGAACGCGCAGTGGTGGCGGGCGGCGAAGTCAGCACGCAGGGCGGAGCCCTCCGGTTGCAACGACATCCGCTCGGGGTGATCGGGGTCAAGCGCCGGCCACTGCGGCTGGCCCTCGGTATCAGGTGAGCCGGTTGCCACGAAGCTGCTCCAGTAGGCGATCATCTGATCGGACAGCACGCGCTGCGCGGGGTTCAGCGCTGGGGCGCCGCCCATATCGAACAGGTAACGCAGTTCCAGTGCGTGGCCGGCTCCGGGCGCAATGGGTGTGCGGCGCAACGGTTCCGGGGCGGGGGCATGGCGGTCGTTGAACTCGTAGGCGTACACCGGCCCGCGGTGGGCCAGCCCTGCGGCGACGGTGTCGATCGGGCAGGCGAAGACTCCATCGGTGACCGCCGCGGCGTAGGCCAGCCCGGCGCTGCCGTCGTAGCGGCTCAGCGGATAGCGGGCGGCCACGGCCGGCGCCTCGATCCCGAAAGTCTGCTGCAACAGCGTGCGGTAGGGCGGCAGCCCCTTCTGCTTGAGATACGACATCGCCACGAACAACGTGAACTCGTCAGCGGTGGAGCCGATCAGCACGGGCACCCGTTCGGTGGGGCCGCGCGCGGCCGCCGTCGCCGGCGGCACCGGAAGCCGCGGGGTGCCGGTAACCGGTCCGGCGAGCACATTGGCTCCGATGCGCACGTATGCGGGGCCGTCCTGCAGGGCATCGGCGGGCAGGCCGAAGAGACATCGCCGCACGCTTGCCGGATCATCGCAGCCGGCCTTGGCCGCGTAGTCGCGGCTGATCCGTTCGGCGGCGGCGATGTCGGTCTGGGCCTGGCACGGCCCGCTCTGCATGATCGCCGCGCGGAACAGTCCGGCGGACTCCGGTGCGACGAGGTGGTCGCATACCGAGATAGCACCGGCCGACTCCCCGGCGATGGTGACCTTGCCGGGGTCTCCACCGAACGCGGCGATGTTGTCCCGCACCCACCGCAGCGCGGCCTGCTGATCGGCCAGACCGTAGTTTCCGGGGTCGGCGCCGAGGGCGGGGTGGGCGAGGAATCCGAGGGCGCCGAGGCGGTAGTTGACGGTGACGACCACGATGTCGCCGCGGGTGGCCAGCCACTGGGAGTTGTAGATGTCGGAACTGCCGT
>JAULZA010000035.1:0-15120 GCA_032117575.1 Mycolicibacterium sp. | reverse complement strand
TTTTCGCTGCGTGAGGTGTTGCAGTCTGGTGAGCCGGTGGTGGGTATCGCCCGGATTCAGCCGGTGCTGGTGGGGGTGCAGTTGGCGTTGACCGCGTTGTGGCGGTCCTACGGTGTGCATCCGGATGCGGTGATCGGGCATTCGATGGGTGAGGTGAGCGCCGCGGTGGTCGCCGGGGCGTTGACGCCGGCCGAGGGTCTGAAGGTCATTGCCACCCGGTCGCGGCTGATGTCGCGGCTGTCCGGCCAGGGCGCGATGGCGCTGCTGGAGCTCGACGGTGCCGGGGCCGAGGAACTGCTTACCGGCTACCCCGACGTCACCGTGGCGGTGGAGGCCTCACCGACCCAGGTGGTCGTGGCCGGACCGCCGGACCAGGTCGACGCGGTGGTCGCGGTGGTGTCGGCGCAGGACCGGCTGGCCCGCCGGGTCGAGGTGGACGTGGCCTCGCATCACGCGATCATCGATCCGGTGCTGGGCGATCTGCGTACCGAACTGGCCGATCTGAGCCCGCAGCGGCCGAGGATCCCGGTGTTCGTCACCACCGGTGGGCAGGAGCGCAGCGACTCGGGGATAGGACCCGGCGGGCGTGGCACAGACGCGGTGTTCGACGCCGATCACTGGGTGGACAACCTGCGCAATCCGGTGCGGTTCACCCAGGCGGTCGCGGCCGCCGGCGCCGAGTACGGCACCTTCATCGAAGTCAGCCCGCACCCGCTGCTCAGCTACGCCATCGACGGCAGCCTGCAGGGTGTCCACCACCACACGCTCGGGACGCTGCAACGCGACGCAGTCGACACATTCACCTTCCGGACGAATCTCAATGCGGCGCATACGGTTCGGGTGCCGGAACTCGCCCACCCGGCCGAACCCCGCCCGGTGCTGCCGGCCACGCCGTGGCACCACACCCGGCATTGGCTGACCCCCGACACGGTTGTTCCGGCGCACAGCACCGGGCCAGTCGCCACGGCCCCGGCAGCTGGCACGGCTGGCGGTACGGGTGACTGGTTCGCCGAATTGGCCTGGCCGGTCAAGGAATTGCCCGCCGCGCCTGCTCAGGGACGCTGGCTGGTGCTCGGCGATGGCGACGCGGCAGCGGAACTCGCGGGGCTGCTGGGTGCCGGCTCGGGGGCGCTGGACGCCGCCGTTCTGGACGACGGCGATCACGCCGCGCTGCGCGAGGCCCTCGCCGGCGCCGAGCAGGTGCTCTACGCCCCGGCGGCGCAGCCGCGTCTCGATGTGGCGGCGGCCTACCGGCTGTTCCACGCCGCACGCCGGCTGGTCGGCGTGCTGGCCGCGATGCCGCAGCAGCCGAAGCTGATGGTGCTCACCCGCAACGGCCAACCGGTCAGCGACAGCGAGCGCGCCGATCCGGCGCACGCGGTGCTGTGGGGCCTGGCCCGAACCATCCGGCTGGAGCATCCCGAGTTCTGGGGCGGCATCGTCGATGTCGACGACGCCGTG
This sequence comes from Mycolicibacterium sp., assembly GCA_032117575.1. Taxonomy (GTDB): domain Bacteria; phylum Actinomycetota; class Actinomycetes; order Mycobacteriales; family Mycobacteriaceae; genus Mycobacterium. The sequence goes on along the minus strand of JAULZA010000035.1, from coordinate 13,659 downwards.
CCGGCCGAACTCGTCGCCGCAATCGTGGCCGCCCAGGCCGCAAACACCGGCCGTGACGACCAGGCCGTCCACCGCCGCGGGCTGCGCCATGTTCCGCGGCTGGCGCGGCGGGCCGCGCCCGCGGTCGCGCTGACCCGGCTGGAGAGCGATACCAGCCATGTGGTGATCGGTGCGACCGGCAACGTGGGGCCGTTCTTGATCCGTCAGCTCGCCGAGATGGGCGCCGCCACCATCGTCGCGGTATCCCGAAGCGGCACAGCGCAATCCGAGGAGCTCCGGGCCGAGCTGGCAGCGGCGGGCGGCACGCTGGTCGAGGTGGCTGCCGATGCCGCCGACGAGGTGGCGATGACGGCGCTGTTCGACCGATTCGGCAACGACCTGCCTCCGTTGGAGGGCGTCTACCTGGCCGCGCTGTCCGGCAGCGAAGCGTTGCTGACCGAAATGACCGACTCCGACGTCACCACCATGTTCCGCGCCAAGGTGGATGCCGCCGCGCTGCTGCACCGGCTGACGCTGCGGACTCCGGTGCGCCGCTTCGTGCTGTTCTCCTCGATCACCGGCATCATCGGGTCCCGGTGGCTGGGCCACTACACCGCGGCGAACGCCTACCTCGGTGCGCTGGCCTACACCCGCCGCGCCCTGGGCCTGGCGGCGAGCGTCGTCGAATGGGGGCTGTGGAAGAGCTGGGCCGACGCCCAGCCTTCGACCAAGGCGGCCGGGCTCACCCCGATGCCCAACGACGTCGCCATCCGGATGATGCCCGCGGTGCTGAGTCCCGACGCCGGCGTACAGAGCGTCGTGGTGGCCGCCGACTGGCCCCGGCTGGCCGAGACGTATCAGATGCGTGCCCCGATGCCAGTGCTCGACCGCCTGCTGGGCGGCGATGGATTCGGGGGAGCCGACGGGCTCGACGGAGTGCCCGCCCCGGCGTTCGGCACCCTGCTCGGGGACCCCGCCGAAGACACCGGCCCGGGGCGCACCTGGCGGGCTCGGCTGCTTCCCGACGCCAAGCCCTATCCGGGCGGTCACCGGGTCCGCGGTGTCGAGGTGGTCCCGGTGTCGGTGCTGTTGCAGACCCTGACCACCGCCGCAGCCCCCGCCGTCCTGGGCGATGTCCGGTTCGAGTACCCGGTCGTGGCCGAGCAGCCCCGGGTGATCCGGGTGGTCCAGGGCGGCACAGACGGCGACACGCTCACCCTGTCGTCGGCCGCCGGAGCCGACACCCCGGCCGACCGCTGGACCCGGCACTGCAGTGCCCGGATGCTGCAGCGGCTGCCTGACGTCGCCCCGGACTCCGGCGCCGGTGCCGAGGTGCCCGAACTCGCCGGGGATCCGACGTCGATGGCCGATCTGCAGCGCACCGTCGGTGTCGACGGACAACCCTTCCGATGGTCGGTCACTGGTTGGGAGCCGGCGCCGGGCGGCTTGCGCGCGACCGTCACGCTGCCCGAGCCGTCGTCGGCGGCTGTGCTCGACGCTGCCGTCTATCTGGCCAGAGTGGTGGACAACTCGACCGCGCTGATGCTGCCGGCCGCCGCCGAGGCGTTGGCCGCGGTGGCGGGCCCAAATATGGAAACTAACGTTCCGTCCGAGGTGGTCGTCGAGGTCTGCCGCCGTACCGGCACCGGCACCGACCTGGTGGCCGATGTCCGGGCGCACGCCCCGGACGGCACCCTCTGCCTGGACCTGCGCGGACTTCGGTACGCCCAGGTGGACACCGTCCCGGTGGCCGACGCCGGTCCCGACTCGGCACCGGTTGATGTGCCGGAGTGGTCGGCGATGACGGCCGACGAGGTCGTCGGGGAACTGCGGGTTCGGCTGCGGGCCATTCTCGCCCGCGAGCTGGGCATGCCGGAGGCCGCGGTGGACTTCGACCGGCCGTTCCCCGAACTGGGCTTGGATTCGATGATGGCGATGACCCTGCTGCGCGACGCCAAGGCGTTGGTTCAGCGGGAGCTGTCGGCGACGATGCTCTGGAACAACCCGACGGTGAGCGCGTTCGCCCAGCATGTGGCGGGCCTGCTGACTCCCGCGCCGCAGCCCGAGCCCGAACCCGTCGAGGACACGGTGGAGGAATCGTTCAGCGTGCTCGACGCACTCTTCGACAGCGTGGAAAGTGAAGGCTAGATCCGATGAAGACGATCTTCGACAGGATCTCGGCCATGACGGCCGAGCAGCGCACGGCGCTGACCGAGCAGTTCGACAAGTCCTCGAGGATCTCCGGCGCTGAACCCATCGCGGTGATCGGGATCGGCTGCCGGTTCCCCGGCGGCGTCACCGGACCCGTGGCGTACTGGGAATTCCTGGACAACGGCACCGACGGAGTGACGATTACGCCGCCGGACCGGTGGGACGCCGAAGCCTTCTACGACCCGGACCCGATGGCGCCGGGCCGGATGCCCTCCAAGTGGGGTGCTTATCTGTCCGATATCGCCGGCTTCGACGCCGACTTCTTCGGCATCTCCCCGCGCGAAGCCGTCGCCATGGATCCGCAGCAGCGGGTGGCGCTGGAAGTCGCCTGGGAGGCGCTGGAGAACGCCGGGCTGCGGCCCGACCAGCTCGGCGAGATCCGCGCCGCGGTGATGATGGGCGTGTACTACAACGAGTACCAGAGCGCCGCAGGCGGCAACCCCGCCACGATCGACGCCTACTCGGCCACCGGCAACGCGCACAGCGTCACCGTCGGGCGGATCGCCTACCTGCTCGGTCTGCGCGGACCGGCGGTGGCCGTGGACACCGCGTGCTCGTCGTCGCTGGTGTCGGTGCACCTGGCCTGCCAGAGCCTGCGGATGCGCGAGAGCGACCTGGCGCTGGCCGGCGGGGTCAACCTCAGCCTGCGGCCGGAAACCCAACTGGCGCTGGGTAAGTGGGGCATGCTGTCGCCCCGCGGCAAATGCAACAGCTTCGACACCCAGGCCGACGGGTTCGTCCGCGGCGAGGGTGCCGGCATCGTCGTGCTCAAGCGGCTCACCGACGCCGTCCGCGACGGAGACCGGGTGCTGGCAGTGGTGCGCGGATCGGCGGTCAACCAGGACGGCCGCTCCAACGGGCTCACCGCGCCCAACGCCCCGGCCCAGCGCGATGTCATCGCCCGCGCACTGCGCGCCGCCGACGTCACGGCGTCGTCGGTGGACTACGTCGAAACCCACGGAACCGGAACCCCACTCGGCGACCCCATCGAATTCGACGCACTCGCGGCGGCGTACGGCCGCGGTGAGGTGCCCTGCGCGCTGGGTGCGGTGAAGACCAACATCGGTCATCTGGAAGCGGCGGCCGGTGTCGCCGGACTGATCAAGGCCGTTCTGGCGCTGCGGCATTCGCGGATACCCCCCAATCTGAACTTCACCCAGTGGAACCCGGCGATCGACCCGTCGTCGACCCGGTTCTTCATCCCCACCACCTCGACGCCGTGGCCCAAGCACGACGGCCCCCGCCGGGCCGGCGTCTCCTCGTTCGGCATGGGCGGCACCAACGCCCACATCGTCTTAGAGCAGGGCCCGGCCTTGGAATCCGCGGCGCCGGCCGGTCCGCCGGTGACCACCCTGGTGGTCTCCGGCAAGACCGCGCCACGGGTGGCCGCGGCCGCCGGGGTGCTGGCGGACTGGATGACGGGCCCCGGCAGGTCGGTGCCGATCGGCGCGGTCGCCGAAACCCTTAACCACCGCAGCCGTTTCGGCATCGTCGCGACGGTGTCCGCACGCAGCCACGACGAAGCGGTCGAGGGCCTGCGGGCACTGGCCGCCGGCCAGCCCGGCCCGGGAGTGGTCGCCTGCCACGAGGCATCCCCGGGACCGGGCACGGTGTTCGTCTACTCCGGCCAGGGCGCACAGTGGGCCGGCATGGGCCGGCAGCTGCTCGCCGACGAGCCGGCGTTCGCCGCGGCCATCGACGCCCTGGAGCCGGTCTTCGTCGACAAGGTCGGCTTCTCGCTGCGCCACGTTCTGCAGGTGGGCGAACCGCTGACCGGAATCGCCCGGATTCAGCCGGTTCTGGTCGGGATTCAGCTGGCCCTGACCGAGTTGTGGCGGTCCTACGGTGTGGAGCCCGACGCCGTCATCGGCCATTCGATGGGCGAGGTCACCGCCGCGGTGGTGGCCGGGGCGCTGACCCCCGCCGAAGGCCTCGACGTGATCGCCACCCGATCCAAGCTGATGTCGCGGCTGTCCGGCCAGGGCGCGATGGCGCTGGTGGAGCTGGACGCCAAAGGCGCCGAGCGGCTGATCGCCGATTACCCGGATGTGTCGGTGGCGGTGTACGCCTCGCCGACCCAGTCGGTGATCGCCGGACCTCCCGAAAAGGTCGACGAACTCGTCGCCAAGGTGGACGCCAGGGGCCTACTGGCCCGCCGGGTGGAGGTCGACGTGGCCTCGCACCACGCGACCATCGATCCGATCCTGCCCGAACTGCGCTCGGCGCTGGCCTATCTGGAGCCTGACGGTCCCACCATTCCGGTTATCAGCACCGTCGAAACCTCCGGCAGCACCACGATGTTCGGTGCCGACTACTGGGCGGCGAACCTGCGCAACCCGGTCCGGTTCAGCCGTGCCGTCGGTGAAGCGGCCGCCGACCACGCCACGTTCATCGAGATCAGCCCGCATCCGCTGCTGACCCACGCCATCTCCGAATCGCTCGGCGCAAGAAAAGCGCGGGTGTCGGGGACGGTCAACCGCGACCACCCGGAGACGCTGACCTTCCACACCCAGCTGGCCGGGGTGCGTCCGCCGGCCACCGCACAGCCCGGGGGGCGCCGCGATCTGCTGGTGGACCTGCCGCCCACCCCCTGGCTGCACACCCGCTATTGGATGCAGACCGCTTCGGCGGGAAGGGAATTCAGTGGCGCCCATCCGCTGCTCGGCATGCACGTCGAGCTACCCGCCGGTGGCGCCCACGTCTGGCAGTCCGACGTTGGGACCGAACTGCACCCGTGGCTGGCCGACCACAAGGTGCACGGCCAGCCCGTCATGCCCGGAGCCGGTTTCGCCGAGATCGCGCTTTCCGCCGGCTGCGAGGCCTTCGGGCGGCCGGCCCGCGACTTGCGGCTGTCCCGGCTGGAAGTCGAGCAGATGCTGCCGCTGGGTGAACAGACCCGGCTGACCACCCAGCTGGCACCGGATGACGACGGCACCGCCCGGGTGGAGATCCACTCCCGCTCGGCAACCGGGAATTGGACCCGCCACGCGGTGGCCCGGATCTGCACCGCCGGCGACGAAGCGCCCCCGCAGCGCCCGGAGTCGGCCGCCCCGGGCGGAACGACGCTGCCGCCCAGCGATTTCTACACCGCACTGCGTCGCACCGGCGCCCACCACGGTCACGCGTTCGCCGCGCTGACCCGGATCGTGCGGACTCCCGGAGGCTGGACAGAGACCGAGATCGCGCTGCCCGACGAGGCCACCGCGTACCCCGCGGCGGTGCTGCACCCGGTGCTGCTCGATGCCGCCCTGCAGACTTTGGCCGCCGCCATGCCGGCCGAACTGCTCGCTGAGTCCAGCGAAGTCACCTATTTGCCGGTCGCGATGGAGTCCATCCGGGTCTTCGGCGAGACGGGCCGTCGGGCGCGCTGCCGCGCCGAACTGGTCAGCATCGCCGGCGCGGAAGGGGGAGCCGGCGGAGATGCGGTCGGCCAGATCACCCTGATGGATGAGACGGGCACCCCGACGGCGCAGGTCAGCGGTGTCTACCTGCGGCGCATCCAGCGCCGCTCGGCGCCACTGCCGTTGTCGCAGAAGCTGTTCGGGGCCACCTGGGAGGAGATCCCCGCTGCGGCGGACACCAAGGCCGGTGGTGCGCCCGACGGCAGCTGGCTGGTCCTCACCGACGGCACCGACACCGGCGAGATCACCGCGGCACTGGCTTCCCCGCAGCGACGGGTCCGCACCGCCGACCTTTCCGACGAGTCCGCAGTGCAGGCGGCCTTCGCCGACGCGGCGTCCGACCCGGCGCGGCCGCCGGTCGGTGTGCTGGTGGTGTGCGGGCACCGGCCGTTCGAGGCCGGGGATGCCGAGGCGGCCGCGGCCCGTGCCCGCGACACCGTCTGGTCGATCACCGCGGCCGTGCGGGCGATCACCGGCGGCTGGCACGGAAAGTCGCCGCGGCTGTGGCTGGTTACCCGCGGCGGCCTGGCTGTGAACTTCTCTGAAGGCTCCGACGGACCCGCTGGAGGTGAACCCGGCGACCCGGTGACCGGCACCCTGCGGGGCGTCGTGCGGACGCTCGCCTACGAATACCCGGCGCTGCGGACGACCCTGGTCGATCTGGATGCGGTCGATCTGGATGCCGGGCTGGATGCGGCCGCCCTGGATGCCGACGCCGCCGCGGTGCTGACGACCGAACTCGCCGCCACCGGTACCGACGACGTGGTGGCCTGGCGCGGCGGGCGCAGGTTCGTCGAACGGCTGTCCCGCGCGGCGGTGCCCGAACCCCGCGCCGCGGTGTCGAAACCCAGCGCCGAGAACACAGTCCGCGCCGACGGCGCCTACATCGTCACCGGTGGTCTCGGCGGCATCGGCTTGACGGTCGCGCGCTGGCTGGTCGACAGCGGGGCCGGCCGGGTGGTGCTCAACGGCCGCAGCCAGCCCTCCGAGGAGACCCAGGCCGTCCTGGCCGAACTCGGCGAACGGTCCGAGATCGTCGTCGAAACCGGCGACATTGCCGAACCCGGCGTGGCTGAGCGGCTGGTGTCGGCCGCCGAGCAGACCGGCCGGTCGCTGCGCGGTGTCGTGCACTCCGCCGCCGTGCTCGATGACGAGTTGGTGGCGGGGCTGACCCGGGCCAGCCTGGACCGCATCTGGGCGCCCAAAGCCATCGGCGCGGTCCGGCTGCACCAGGCCCTGGCGGCGAAAGGGGAAGACCGGGAGTTGGACTGGTGGGCCGGTTTCTCCTCGATGGCCTCGCTGCTCGGCTCACCCGGACAGCTGTCCTACGGCTGCGCCAACGCCTGGCTGGATGCGCTGGCACAGTGGCGGCGGGCATCGGGCTTGCCGGCTACCTCGATCAACTGGGGTCAGTGGGCCGATGTGGGTCTGGCCCGCTCGCTGACGTTCAGCGTGCTGGATCCCATGTCGCCCGCTGAGGGTCTTGAGGCCTTGGACACGGTGCTCGGCGGTGACGCCACCACCATCGGCGTGGCCCGGTTGCGTCTGGACCGCGCCGCCGAAGCGTTCCCGGAGTTGCGTCAGCTGGGCTACTTCACCAATCTGGCCGCCGAACTGGACACCGACGACGCCGACGACGACTGGGCCGGCCCGGATTCGCTGCGCGAGATGACGGCGGCCGAGGTGGACCGCATCGTCACCGCGCGGCTGCGCAAGCGGATCTCGGCGGTCATGGGCTTTGCCGGTGAGAGCGCCATCGAGCCCGACCAGCCCCTTACCGGGCTGGGCATGGATTCGCTGATGGCGGTCCGGATGCGCAACACTGTCCGGGCGGACTTCGGAGTCGAACCGCCGGTGGCCCTGATCCTGCAGGGCGCCAGCCTGGCCGACCTGGCCGTCGACCTCATCCGGCAACTCGGCCTGGCCGAAGACGCTGGGGAGCGCCCCAATGCTGTTCGTGACCGCGCCCAACAACGTGCCGCGGCCCGCCAACAGGCCGCAGCACGGCGAAAGGTTAGACAACGACCGTGAGCATCAGTAATGGCTACTCGACCGCGCAGTCACCCAACGCGATCGCGGTCGTCGGCATGGCCGGGCGGTTCCCCGGTGCCGACTCAGTGTCGGAGTTCTGGCGGAACCTGCGCGGCGGCGTGGAGTCCATCGTCGACCTGTCCGAGGGCGATCTGATCAGTGCCGGCGTCGGCGCCAAAGCGCTGGCCAACAAGTCCTATGTCCGCCGGGCGGCGCTGCTGCCCGGTATCGAGGAGTTCGACGCCGGGTTCTTCGGGTTCACTCCGCAGGCCGCCCGGATGCTCGACCCCCAGCATCGGCTGTTCCTGCAGTCCGCCTGGCACGCCCTGGAGGACGCCGGTTACGACCCGGCCGATATCGACGCCAGCGTCGGCGTGTTCGGAACGTCGTCGACCAGCGGCTACCTGCTGCACAACCTGATGTCGCACTACGACGCCAACATGGTGATCGGTCAGGGCGCCAGCTTCGACATGGTGGCCCTGTCGCTGGCCAACGACAAGGACCACCTGGCCACCCGGGTGGCCCATCAGCTCAATCTGCGCGGACCGGCGCTGTCGGTGCAGACGGCGTGCTCGTCGTCGCTGGTGGCGGTTCATCTGGCCTGCCAGAGCATCCTCAACGGGGAATGCGAGATGGCGTTGGCCGGCGGCTCGTCCATCCGGATTCCGCACCGGGTCGGCTACTGGTACGAACCGGGCACCATGGTGTCGCCGACTGGGCACTGCAAGCCGTTCGACATCCGTTCGAACGGAACGATTTTCGGTAGCGGTGTCGGTGTCGTGGTGCTCAAGGGGCTGCAGGACGCGCTGGATGCCGGCGACCGGATCCACGCGGTGATCCGCGGGTCGGCGCTGAACAACGACGGCGCGACGAAGATGAATTACGCCGCGCCCACCGCCGCCGGACAGGGCGAGGTCATCGCCGAGGCGCACGCGGTGGCCGAAGTCGACGCCGCCACGATCAGCTACGTCGAAACCCACGGAACCGGCACCCCGCTGGGGGACCCCATTGAGATCGAAGGCCTGCGTCAGGCCTTCGATATCTCCGAGGAGGACCGGCAGGGCCCGTGTTATCTGGGTTCGGTCAAGTCCAACATCGGTCACCTGGAGACCGCGGCCGGGATCGCCGGCCTGATCAAGACCATCCTGTGCCTCAAGCACCGGGCGATCCCGGCGACGCTGCACTACACCAGCCCGAACCCGGAACTGCACCTGGACCGCGGCCCGTTCGCCATCCGCGGGCAGGACGGTCCGTGGGAGTGGGACGGCCCGCTGCGGGCCGGGGTCAGTTCCTTCGGGGTGGGCGGAACCAACGCCCACATCGTGCTGGAGGAGGCGCCGCCGATCATCGAGCCCGAGGCTGCCCCCGGACCGCAGGTGCTGCTGCTGTCGGCCCGCACCGCCGAGTCGCTCAACGGCGCGCGTACCGCGCTGGCGGCCGAACTGTCCGACGCCGAGGAACTGAACCTGCCCGACGCGGCCTACACCCTGACCCGGCGCCGGCGTGAGCCCATCCGGCTGGCCGCGGTAGTCAACGACCAGGACGACGCGGCGGCGGTGCTGGGCAACGCCGAGAGCGAGAACGTGTTCATCGGGGCGGCGCCGGAAGTCCAGGCCGCCACCCAATCCGATTCTGAGCGGGTGGTTTTCGTCTTTCCCGGCCAGGGCGCCCAGTACATCGGTATGGCGCGTGGGCTCTACGAATGCGAACCGGTGTTCCGTGCGCACTTCGACGCCTGCGCGAGCGCGTTCGGCGCCGAGATGAGCTTCGATCTGCGCGCCGAGGTCTTCGACGGCACCGGCCGCAACCTGGAACGCACCGATCGCGCTCAGCCCGCGCTGTTCACCGTCGAGTACGCGCTGGCCAAGCTGGCCGAGTCCTACGGGGTTCGACCCGCCGCGCTGGCCGGCCACAGCATCGGCGAGTACGTGGCGGCCACCCTGGCCGGGGTGTTCGATCTGCCCACGGCGGTCAAGGCGGTCGCCATGCGCGCCCGGCTGATGCACGCCTCGGCCCGCGGGGTCATGGTCGCGGTGGCGCTGAGCCCCGCGGCGCTGGCCGAGCACCTGGGCTCAGACGTCGACCTGGCCGCGATCAACGACCCCAACAGTTGCGTGGTGGCCGGTTCCGAGGAGAGCATCCGCGACTTCCAGGCCCGGCTGGCCGAGAGCGGCATCGTCGCCCGGCGGGTGCGTACCGCGCACGCGTTCCACTCCCGCCTGATGAACCCGGTGATCCCCGAGTTCACCGCATTCCTGTCCCGGCTCGAGTTGCGGGAGCCCAAGATTCCGCTGCTGTCCAACGTGACCGGTAGTTGGATGACGGCAAGTGAGGCCACCGACCCGTCGACGTGGGCCCGTCAGATCCGGGAGACCGTTCGCTTCGCCGACGAACTCGATGTGCTGCTGGCCAGTCCGGACCGGGTGGTCGTCGAGGTGGGTCCCAGCGGCAGCCTGACCGCTTCGGCGATGCGCCACCCGAACTGGTCCGCCGGTCACCGCGCGGTGCGCCTGATGCGCCACCAGGCGCAGAACCGCAGCGACCACGACACCTTCCTGCTCGGGCTGGGACAGCTCTGGGCGGCCGGCGTCGAGGTGGACTGGACCCCCCGCCTCGGTGGCGAACGACCGCTGGCGTCGCTGCCGGGTTATCCCTTTGAGCGGCAACGCCATTGGGTGGACTACAACCCGGCCAACCGGTCGACGGCGGTCGGGGACGCCGGGCAGGCCGGCGGACCGCCGGCTGCCGGGGAGACCGCCACCACCACGATCAGCAACGCCTCGCAGATGGAATCGACCCTGCAGCGGATCTGGTCGCAGTGCCTGGGCATCGCCACCATCGACCGCAACACCAACTTCTTCGAGGTGGGCGGCGACTCGCTGGTCGCCATCAGCGTCGCGATGACCGCCAGTAAGGAGGGTCTGGACCTCACCCCGCAGGACCTCTACGAAAACCAGACGCTGGCCGCGCTGGCCCAGGCGCTGACCGCTCGTTATTCCGAGGGCAGCCTGGCCCGGCAGACCGCGGACGACTCAGCACACCCGCCCGTCCCGCCCAACGTCTCCTATTTCCTCGAACACGGTCTGCGAGACGTGGGCAGCTGGCGCGTTCCGCTAGTGCTGCAGTTGCGCCCCGACGTGTCGGTCGACGACATCCGCGCGGTGCTGTCTGCGGTGACCAACCACCACGACGCGCTGCGGCTGCGGCTGGTCGACCACGGCACCTGGGACCAGCGGCTCGGCGATCCGGGCACGTTCACCGCACTGGCCACCCGCTCCCTGCCCGACGGTATCGAGCCGGGCAGCCCGCAGGAGCGCCAAGCGGTGATGGACATCCTGGCCGAGCAGATGCGCGAGCATCACCTGCTGGGCGCACCGCTGAATGCCACCTATGTCAGCGCCGCTGACCGGGCCTACCTGGTGCTCAGCCTGCACGGCATCGCCGCCGACCCGGCCTCCCGCGACATCGTGCTCACCGACGTCTTCACCGCGTTCGCCCAGCGGCTGGCCGGCGAGGACATCACGTTGGAGCCGGTCAGCACCACCTGGCGGGAATGGCTACACCGCTCGGCCGCACTGGCTATGCACCCGGCGGTGCTCAATACCCGGGACTTCTGGGTCGGGGTGGCCCGCAAGGCCACCCTCTCGATGGCCGGTCCGGCCCCGGAACCGCCCGATGCCCACGACCTCGCCCGGCTGCCCTCGGTGCTCACCACCGAGCAGACCGGCGAGGTCGATGACGCCCGCCGGCGGCTGGCCGTCCCGCTTGACGAGATCCTGCTCGCCGCGCTCGGCCGGGCGGTCGGGGCCACGATCGGTGACGGCAAGCTGGCCGTGGAACTCGGTGGTCAAGGCCGTTCGGTGCTGCGACCCGACGTCGACGTGCGCCGTACCGTCGGCTGGTTCACCACTATCTATCCGGTCGCCATCCCGTGCGCGACCCCGCGGGAGGCCGGCGCCCGGCAGATGCTCGACGACGTCGCCGCGGCGCTGAAAGCCGTTCCGCACCATGGCATCGGCTACGGGCTGCTGCGCTATGTCTACGCACCGACCGCGCGCATGCTCGGAGCCATCCGACCGGCGGACATCTTCTTCTCGAACGTGGGCACCATTCCGGATCTGCCGCCCGGCCAGTCCGACGATGCGCCGGTGCGCTTCGACCCGGATCTGGCGCTGCCGGCGCGCCAGGCGGTGCCCGGCCTCGGGCACGCCATCGAGCTGAGGGTGTACCGCTATTCCGCTGAGCTGCATGTGGATTGGTGGTACGACACCCGCCGTCTCGGCCGTACCGACATCGAGGAGCTGTCGCGGCACTTCACCGCGGCGCTGCTGGAACTGACCACTGAGACGCTCGACGAGAGCGAAACCGATTCCGCCGGAGATGAACTCGCCCTGGTGGACCTGTCGGCCCTCGACTAGGGCCTGAGGCTTTGAGAATGGCTAGGGAGTAGCGGATGTCCAGTACTGACAAAGCGGTCGTCGTCGAAGGCCTGACGAAGAGTTTCGGAACCGTCCAGGCGCTGCGCGGCATCAGTTTCGAGGTGGGACGCGGCGAAGTGCTCGGCCTGCTCGGCCCGAACGGGGCGGGCAAAACCACGACGGTGGACATCCTGTCCACCCTGGCCACCCCGACGTCGGGGCGGGCGATCGTCGCCGGGCACGACGTGCGCACCGATCCGGGCGGGGTTCGGCGTTCGATCATGCTCACCGGCCAGCACGTGGCGCTGGACGACATGCTCACCGGCCGGCAGAACCTGGTGATGTTCGGACGCCTGCAGGGGCTGAAGAAGGCCGAGGCGAAGGTCCGGGCGGGCGAACTGCTGGAGCGTTTCGACCTCGTCGGGGCCGCCGACCGCAGCGTCAAGAATTACTCCGGCGGTATGCGCCGGCGCATCGACATCGCCTGCGGTCTGGTGGTCCGTCCCGAGGTGGTGTTCCTCGACGAGCCGACTACCGGGCTGGACCCCCGCAGCCGGCTGGCTATCTGGGATCTGGTGTCGGACTTCAAAGCCGAGGGCATCGCCACCCTGCTGACCACCCAATACCTCGAGGAGGCCGACTCGCTGGCGGACCGGATCATCCTGATCGACCGGGGCACCATCATCGCCGAGGGCACCGCCGAGCAGCTCAAGGACCGCACCGGGGGCACCTACTGCGAGATCGTCCCGCGTGATATCACCGAAGTTCCGGCGGTGGCCGCCGCATTGGGTTCGCTGCTGCCCGACGAGAACCGCGCTGCGCTGACCGATGTCTCCGACCGGGTCGCGATGCCCGCGCCGGACGGCGCCAACACCCTGATCGCTGCCTTGAACCTGGTGAACGGAGCAGGCATCGAACTGCACGACATCGCATTGCGGCGGCCCTCGCTGGACGAGGTGTTCCTGCGCCTCACCGGTCAGGACGACGACAGCGCCGGGGCCACCAGTGCCGCCACCGTGGACGCGGGGGCTCTCACATGACCGTCGGCGCCATCCCGGCGTCCTCCCGGCCGATGCCGTCCACCCCCCAGCAGTGGTGGACGCTGACCACCCGCACGATCGTTCCGACCCTGACCAACGGCGAACTAGCCACCCAGATCATCAGCTCCATTGTGTTCACCGTCGGCTTCTACCTGCCGCTGAAGAACATCCTCGGCGCGCTGCAGCCGATGAGCAGCTACGCGCAGTACCTCACCCCGCTGATCGTCACCCAGGCCATCTTCTTCGCCGCGGTGTCGGCGGCGTTCCGAGCGGCCATCGATACGCTGGCCGGCATCGACCGCCGGTTCCGGGCTATGCCGATGGGTGCGCTCACCCCGCTGGGGGCCCGGATGACAGCCAGCATGTACCGCTGCGTCATCGCACTGGTGGTCTCGCTGGTATGCGGGCACGTCATCGGATTCAAGTTCTACGGCGGCTGGCTGCACACCATCGGTTTCGTGCTGCTGGCACTGCTCATCGGTGCCTCGCTGGCGCTGGCCGGTGACCTGATCGGCGCTGCCACGCGCAACCCTGAAGCGACTGCGCCGCTGCTGCTGGTGCCGCAGGTGACGTTGGGGC
>JAULZA010000034.1:0-72740 GCA_032117575.1 Mycolicibacterium sp. | reverse complement strand
ACCGGCTCGCAGGCCGGTGTCATCACCACCGGCACGCACGGCAACGCCAAGATCATCGACGTCACACCGGGCCGGCTGCGCGCGGCGCTCGACGAGGATCAGATCGTTCTGGTGGCCGGCTTCCAGGGCGTGAGCCAGGACAGCAAGGACGTCACGACGCTCGGCCGGGGTGGCTCGGACACCACCGCCGTGGCGCTGGCCGCCGCATTGAATGCGGACGTCTGCGAGATCTACACCGATGTCGACGGCATCTTCACCGCCGACCCGCGCATCGTGCCCAACGCGCGGCGACTGGACACCGTCACCTTCGAGGAAATGCTTGAGATGGCGGCGGCCGGAGCCAAGGTGCTGATGCTGCGCTGCGTGGAGTACGCGCGGCGCTACCACGTTCCGATTCACGTCCGGTCGTCGTACTCCGACAAGCCCGGAACCATCGTCACCGGATCAATCGAGGACACCCACATGGAAGACGCCATCCTGACCGGAGTCGCTCACGATCGCAGTGAGGCCAAGGTCACCGTCGTCGGAGTTCCCGACGTTCCGGGCTACGCCGCCAAGGTTTTTCGCGCCGTCGCCGACGCCGACGTGAACATCGACATGGTGCTGCAGAACATCTCCAAGGTAGAGGACGGCAAGACCGACATCACCTTCACCTGCTCGCGGGACTCCGCACCGAAGGCGGTGGAGAAGCTGACTTCACTGCAGCACGAAATCGGCTTCACCAGCGTGCTGTTCGACGACCACATCGGCAAGGTGTCGCTGATCGGCGCGGGTATGCGCAGCCACCCCGGGGTGACGGCGACGTTCTGTGAGGCGCTGGCCAAGGTGGGCATCAACATCGAGCTGATCTCCACCTCCGAGATCCGAATCTCGGTGCTGATCAAGGACTCCGAGCTGGACAAGGCCGTGGCCGCGCTGCACGAGGCGTTCGAGTTGGGTGGCGACGAAGAGGCTGTGGTCTACGCCGGGACGGGCCGCTGAATGGTGAGCATCGGAGTGGTCGGCGCCACCGGCCAGGTCGGCGTCGTCATGCGGAAACTGTTGGAAGAGCGGGATTTTCCCGTCACCAGCGTCCGCTTCTTCGCCTCCTCCCGGTCAGCCGGCCGCAAGCTGGAGTTCCGCGGTCAGGAAATCGAGGTCGAGGACGCCGAGACCGCCGATCCGACCGGTCTGGACATCGCGCTGTTCTCGGCGGGCGCGACGATGTCGCGGGTGCAGGCGCCCCGGTTCGCCGCCGCAGGGGTGACGGTGATCGACAACTCGTCGGCCTGGCGCAAGGACGCGCAAGTGCCGCTGGTGGTCAGCGAGGTCAACTTCGACCGCGACGTCCGCGGCAAGACCCTGCCCAAGGGGATCATCGCCAACCCGAACTGCACCACCATGGCGGCCATGCCGGTGCTCAAGCCGCTGCACGACGAAGCCGGCCTGGTGCGCCTGATCGCCTCGACCTACCAGGCGGTGTCGGGCAGCGGGGTGGCCGGTGTGGAGGAGCTTGCGACCCAGGCCCGCGCGGTCATCGACGGTGTCGAACACCTGGTCCACGACGGCGGTGCGCTGGACTACCCGGCGCCGAACAAGTACGTCGCCCCGATCGCGTTCAACGTCGTCCCGCTGGCCGGCGCCCTGGTGGACGACGGCTCGGGGGAGACCGACGAGGAACAGAAGTTGCGCAACGAGAGCCGCAAGATCCTCGGCATCCCCGACTTGGCGGTGAGTGGCACCTGCGTGCGGGTTCCGGTGTTCACCGGACACTCCTTGTCGATCAACGCCGAGTTCGCACAGCCGATCTCAGCGGCACGGGCGCGGGAGCTGCTGGCGACGGCGCCCGGAGTGACGTTGGTTGACGTGCCGACTCCGCTGGATGCCGCCGGTGGCGACGACTCGCTGGTCGGCCGTATCCGGCAGGACCCCGGCGCGCCGGGCGGTCGGGGGCTGGCCCTGTTCATCTCCGGGGACAACCTGCGCAAGGGCGCGGCGCTGAACACCATTCAGATCGCCGAACTGCTCGCCGAGCAGTTCTGAGCCTGCGCTGCACAGCGCGCACAGTTCGCCCGGCCACGGCATGATGGCGCCGTCGCGGTCCCCGAGCACGCCCCGGCAAGCCCTGACACTGGCATGATCGGGGGATGACCATCGACCCGATCTACACCGCAGAGTCCACCGCTACCGGCGGCGGCCGCGACGGCCATGTGAAGTCCACCGACGGACTCCTGGACCTCGACACCCGTCCGCCCAAAGAGATGGGTGGCAGCGGCGAGGGCGTGAACCCCGAGTTGCTTTTCTCCGCCGGCTACGCCGCCTGCTTCCTGGGCGCCCTGCGGCTGGTGGCCAACAACGGCGGCGTCACCCTCGACGACGCCACCGGTGTCACCGTCCGGGTCGGCATCGGCAAGCACGAGACCAGCTACGGGCTGACCACCGACATCATCGGGTACCTGCCCGGTTTGGAGCAGGCCCAGGCCGAGGACCTGATGAACCAGGCCAACCAGGTGTGCCCGTACTCCAAGGCCACCCGCGGCAACGTCGAAGCGACGCTGCACACCAAGGTGGTCTGAGGCCCGTAACCGGCGGTCTGGATCACCGACGCGAGTTCGGACTGCAGCTCACCCCCTAGCTACTCCCAGGTGTGCACCGGCTCATTGCTGTGCATCAGCGTGCAGTACCGGCGCAGCATCTCGGCCAGCGCCTTGGGGCGGTCCAGGCCGCGGTCCTCGAGGCGTTCCACCGTGGCGACCTGCCAGGCCGCTCCGTTGCGCCCGGTCTTGGCGCGGCCCTCGATGACGCCCAGATAGCGCTCGCGTACGTCGGCGGCCACCTTCCACCGGCGCAATCCCTCATCGGCCATCGGCAGCAGGTGGCGCAGCACCAGTTCGTCGGGTGCCACCTCGCCCAGGCCCGGCCAGTACAGCCGGGCGGCCATGCCGCTGCGGGCTGCGGCCATGAAATTGTCATGTGCCGCAGCGAAACTCATCTTCGTCCACAGCGGCCGGTCCTCTTCGGAGATGGTGCGCAGCAGGCCGTAGTAGAACGCCGAATTCGCCATCATGTCGACGACGGTCGGGCCGGCCGGCAACACCCGGTTCTCCACCCGCACGTGGGGCCGACCGTTCACCACGTCGTACACCGGCCGGTTCCACCGGTACACCGTCCCGTTGTGCAGGCGTAGTTCGGACAGCTGCGGGGTCCGTCCGGCGGCCAGCTCCACGGCGGGCTCCTCATCGGAGATCTCCGGCAGCAGCGACGGGAAGTAGCGGACGTTCTCCTCGAAGAGGTCGAAGATGGAGGTGATCCAACGCTCGCCGAACCACACTCGCGGCCGCACACCCTGGGTCTTCAACTCCTCGGGCCGGGTGTCAGTGGCCTGTGCGAACAGCTCGATTCGGGTCTCCGCCCACAGGTGGTGGCCGAAGAAGTACGGCGAGTTGGCTCCCATCGCCAACTGCGGTGCGGCGATCACCTGGGCGGCGTTCCAGTTGCTGGCGAAGTCGGCCGGAGAGACCTGCAGATGCAACTGCATGCTGGTGCACGCCGATTCCGGCGCGATGGATTCGGCGTGCATGCTCAGCCGCTCGGCCCCGGAGATGTCGATGAGGATGTCCTCGCCGCGGGCCGTGAAAATGGAGTCGTTGAGCGCCTGGTAGCGCAGCGAGGGGCTCATCCAGCTGCCCGCCAGATGTTCGGGCATTAGCGTCGGCAGGATTCCGATCATGACGATGTGGGCGCCATCGGTGTTGGCCTTGGTCTCGGCGGCGTTGAGGCTGGCCCGTACTTCGGCTTCCAGTTCCAGTGCGGTGCGACCAGGCAGCGGACGGGGCGGCACGTTGAATTCGATGTTGTAGGCGCCTAATTCGGTCTGGTACGCCGGATCGGCAATGGCGGCCAGGACTTCCTGATTGCTCATCGCCGGCTGATAGTCGGCGTCAACCAGATTGCACTCGATCTCCATGCCGGTGAGCGGATGGTCGGACTCGAAGCTCGACTCGGCCAGCATCGTGGCGAATACGTCCAGGCAGTGCTGCACCTTGTAGCGGTACTGCTGGCGATGCGCCCGGCTGTAGTTGGTGTGCTTAACCTCTTCACCCACGGTGACGATGCAACAGGTTCACACTCGGCGGCGCAAGGGAATCGCACTGATCACTGCGGCCGGCGCACGACCACCACCTGCGGGCCTAATCCGGCAGTCCGGACGTCCACCTCAACGCCGGCGTGGGCGGCCAGTTCGCGGTACGCCGAGGGGCTGTAGGTGCGCAGTGAGCTGATCAGCCCGTCGTGGGCGAACGGCCAAACCGGGGCCAGCGGCGCCATCGTCGCCAGCCGGATCAGATGCAACGGTACCGGCGGCCGGGGCATGTCGATGACGACAAGCCTGCCGGCCACCCTGGTGCCCTCCGAGAGCACCCGGGCAGCCTGCCGCGGCGGCAGGTGATGAAACGACATGGCGAAGACCGCGATGTCGAAGGACCCATCGGGTTCGTCGATGGCGGTGGCGTCCAGGACGCGGACCTCGGCACGAGGATCGCTGGCGAGCGCACCGGCCGCGATCGCAGCAACCGATTCGCGGTTGACATCGGACACCGTCACCCGTGCGGTCGGGTGCTCGGCCAGCAGCCGCAGTGACAGCGCGCCGTGCCCCGCGCCTAGTTCCAGGATGCGCGGATCGACCACGTCGGCGACCTCGTTGAGGACCAACCGCGCGTTGCGGTCGTGCTCTCCAAAGAGTGCGCCCAGCCGGTCCAGGGCGGTGATGACGCTGCGTTTCACGTCAGCGTCGACGTCCTCACGGTCGAGGTACTCAGGTCGGTCGGTGTGCAGCAGCCGATCCAGCCAGCAAGCATCCGGGCCGCCCCGGGGCATGCCGTCGATGTCGGCGGATCCAGAAATCGCAGAGCCCATGTACAACATCATCGTCGGTGGCAGACTCCCAGCACAGCTATCCGCGCGACATGAGGAGCAGCATTGGCCGAGTTCGTCGCCTCCATCGACCAGGGCACCACCAGCACCCGCTGCATGATCTTCGACCACAACGGCCTCGAGGTCGGCCGTAGCCAACTCGAGCACAGCCAGATCCTGCCGCGGGCCGGCTGGGTCGAGCACAACCCGACGGAGATCTGGGGCACAACCCAGACCGTGGTGACCTCGGCGTTGAACAACACCCATCTCAAGGCATCCGACATTGCCGCGCTGGGCATTACGAATCAGCGCGAGACCACTATCGTCTGGAATCCGAAGAACGGGCAGCCGTACTGCAACGCGATCGTCTGGCAGGACACCCGAACCGATCAGATCGCGTCAGCACTGGACCGAGACGGCCGCGGTGACGTGATCCGGCACAAGGCCGGCCTGCCGCCGGCCACCTACTTCTCCGCCGGCAAGCTGCAGTGGCTGCTGGAGAACGTTGACGGCCTGCGGGCCGCGGCCGAGCGCGGGGAGGCGTTGTTCGGCACGCCCGATGTCTGGGTGCTGTGGAACATGACCGGCGGTCCGCACGGCGGGGTACACATCACCGACCCGACCAACGCCAGCCGCACCATGCTGATGAATCTGGAGACCCTGGACTGGGACGACGAACTGCTGTCGTTCTTCGGGATTCCGCGTCAGATGCTCCCGCAGATCCGGCCGTCGTCGTCCCCGCAGCCCTACGGGCTGACCAAGCCGGACGGTCCGCTGCTAGGCGAGGTGCCGGTGACGGCCAGCCTGGGCGACCAGCAGGCCGCCATGGTGGGCCAGGTGTGTCTGAAGCCCGGTGAGGCCAAGAACACCTACGGCACCGGAAATTTCCTGCTGCTCAACACCGGCGAGAAGATCGTCCGCAGCACCAACGGGCTGCTGACCACGGTGTGCTACCAGTTCGGCGACGCCAAACCTGTTTATGCCCTTGAGGGTTCGATCGCGGTCACCGGTTCGGCGGTGCAGTGGCTGCGCGACCAACTGGGCATCATCAGCGGTGCCGGAGACAGCGAGACGCTGGCGTCGCAGGTCGAGGACAACGGCGGTATCTACTTCGTGCCCGCCTTCTCCGGTCTGTTCGCGCCCTACTGGCGCTCGGATGCCCGCGGGGCGATCGTCGGTCTGTCCCGGTTCAACACCAACGCCCACATCGCCCGGGCGACGCTGGAGGCGATCTGTTACCAGAGCCGCGATGTGGTGGAGGCGATGGAGGCCGACTCGGGCGTCAAACTGGAGATCCTCAAGGTCGATGGCGGGGTGACCCTCAACGAGTTGTGCATGCAGATCCAATCCGACGTGCTCGGGGTGGACGTGGTGCGGCCCAAGGTGGCCGAGACGACGGCCCTGGGTGCGGCCTATGCGGCGGGCCTTGCGGTCGGATACTGGGCGGATCCAGAGGATCTGCGGGCCAACTGGCAGGAAGGCCGTCGCTGGACGCCGCATTGGACCTCCGAGCAGCGGGACAAGGGATTCGCCGGCTGGCACATGGCGGTGGAACGGACGCTGGGCTGGGTCAACGTCGAGGGCTGAGGCCGCTTCGGTGCACTGGCGTGCGCTGAGCGCATGAAACCGCACCGAAGTCGTGCCACAGTTGACGGTATGACTGACACTGTCGCCGACCCGGCAAACCTGCCCACCGCGGACCCCGCGAGCCAGGACCCCGCCAGCCCGTTCCACATGCGGGGCAACTACGCCCCGGTGCCTGATGAGCTCACCGAGTACGACCTGCCGGTTGAGGGCGCCATCCCACCGGCCATCGACGGGTGGTATCTGCGCAACGGCTCCAATCCGCGCACACCGACCGGGCACTGGTTCATCGGCGACGGCATGATCCACGGCGTTCGCATCGAAAGCGGTGCCGCCAAGTGGTACCGCAACCGGTGGGTCCGCACCGAGAGCTTCGAGAAGCCCTTCGGAGTCTACGGCCCGGACGGCACCCGGAATCTGCGGTCCTCAGTGGCCAACACCCACGTGGTCAACCATGCCGGAAAGACACTGGCGCTGGTCGAATCGTCGTTGCCCTACCAGATCACCAACGATCTGGAGACCGTCGGCTGTTACGACTTCGATGGCAAGCTCAATGACTCGATGACCGCTCATCCGAAGATCTGTCCCACGACGGGGGAGCTGCATTTCTTCGGGTACGGCAACCTCTTTCAGCCACACGTGTCCTACCACCGGGTCGACGCCGACGGCGTGCTGACAGTGAACCGGCCGGTAGAAGTTCCGGCGTTGACGATGATGCACGACTTCGCCATGACGGCCGGGCACGTGATCTTCATGGATCTGCCGATCGTCTTCAACATCGAGATCGCCATCAACGGCGCCGGCGAGATGCCGTTCCGGTGGGATGACAACTACGGCGCCCGCTTCGGGGTGCTTCGCCGGGACGACCCGTTCGGTCAAATCCGGTGGTTCGACATCGATCCGTGCTACATCTTCCACGTCGCCAATTCCTACGACAGCGCGGACGGGAAATCCATTTTCCTGCAGGCTGTTCGGTACCCCGAGCTGTGGCGTAACGACGGCGGGTTCGGCGCCAGCGGCGTGCTGTGGGAGTGGACCGTCGACCTCGTGACCGGGGTGGTGTCCGAACGCCAACTCGACGACCGCGCGGTGGAGTTTCCCCGTATCGACGACCGGCTTGCCGGTCTGCCCGCGCGCTACGCGATCTCGGTGGGAGACGCGACGCTGCTGCGCTACGACCTGCAGACCGGCGCGGCGGTGGAGCACCGGTTCGGTGAGCCGGACGCGCCGGGGGGACCAGGCGAGGCGGTGTTCGTGCCCTCGCCGGACGGCCCGGCCGACGAGAACAACGGCTGGTACCTGGCGTACGTCTTCGATCCGGTTCGCAACAGCAGCGACTTGGTGATCTTGGACGCCGGAGATATCAGCGGCGAGCCGGTGGCCCGCATCAAGCTGCCGCGGCGGGTGCCGTACGGATTCCACGGCAACTGGATCAGCGCCTAACCGGGCGGGGTGAACCCCCCGTCCCGGGGGGCGAACGGCGGCGGGGGCGCCGGGTAGGCGGCAGCGGGCGGCTGTGACGCCTCCGCCCGCGGCCGCAGTCTGGCAAGTTCCCGGCGATGCCGTTCGGCAAGCACCGCTGCCAGCACCTGCTGCGGCGAGACGCCCGGCGGGGGCGGCGGCGCGATGCACGAGCTGACCTGAGCCGCCAGGCGGCGGCCCATCTCGTCGCGGATGGCCGGTGTGAGCTCACGTGCGCGGGCCAGGAATTGGCGGGCCATCTCGGCCTGCTGCGGTTCCAGGCCCGACAAGTCCAACGACTCGGCCCACCACGCCAGCCACGGCGGCATGAGCGGTGTCGGATTAGGTTTCGGGCCACGTTCGCTGATCACCACCGTCCCGGCGAACATGTCACCGAGCCGTTTGCCCTTCGCTGACAGCAGGCTCGCGATAATCGCCGGTCCGCCGACCATGATCCAGACCTCCACGAAACCGGCCAGCGCCCGGAACAGTGCCTGCCGGAACCGCTCCGGACCCCCATCGTCGGAGACCACCCGAAGCCCCATCGCCATCTTCCCCAGGGATTGCCCACGGGTCGCCATCTCGATTCCCAGCGGGTAGCCGACAAGCACCACCACGGTGAAGATCACCAGCACCGCCCCGTTGAAGGCGTCGTCGAATCGGGGCAAAGCGGCCGCCCACAGTAGAACGGCCGCAATGTATAAGGAACCGACCACAATCAGATCGATCAGCGCGCTGACGGCACGCACCGGCAACTGGGCGATGTCGACATCGAGGACGACGGCGTCGCCGGTCACGACGGTTTCCGGCGTCAGGGCCATAGCACCCTACGCTACCGATTCTCGGCCGCTGCCATGCCGTCGGCGTTTCATTTCCGGCGGTTAGAAGGTTTTTGACAGATGTTTAGCAAAATCTTGAAACTGGTTGCAGGCAGTGTGACGCCCCCCTACTGTGTGCTGGACCACGTGCCCTGAGTCACAAACCCGGAGGGGGGCTTCTACGCCCATGAATCCACCGTCTGGACTATTTGTGGTGGGCTTCTGCCGCCTCGTCGCCACGGAGGGGTCGATCACCGGATGACCACCGCGGAAAAGGGACGTAAACAGCACGACGGCATCCGCGAGATCGACGACTGGGTTGCCGGTTACGTCGAACGTCACCCCCGAGCCTCCGTCAACACCGTCGGCAACCAGGCCATCATGGGCGTGCGGACCGTCCAGACGCTGTTCACCGACCTGTTCACCGGGAAGTTCCAGTGGGAGGAATTCGTCCGGCAAGCCGCCTTCATGGCCGGCACGGCCGTGCTGCCCACCATCTTCGTGGCGCTGCCCATCGGCGTGACCCTCTCAGTCCAGTTCGCTCTGCTGGCCGGTCAGGTGGGCGCCAACTCACTCGCCGGCGCGGCCAGCGGCCTGGCGGTGATCCGGCAGGCGGCGTCACTGGTGGCAGCCATCCTGATGGCCGCCGCGGTGGGATCGGCCATCACCGCCGATCTGGGTGCCCGCAAGATTCGTGACGAGATCGACGCACTGGAGGTGCTGGGCATCTCGATCATCCAGCGACTGGTGGTGCCCCGATTCCTGGCGTCGATCGTGATCGCGGTGGCTCTGACGGGGCTGGTGTGTTTCACCGGCTTCCTGGCCAGTTACCTGTTCAACGTTTACTTCCAGGGCGGCGCCCCGGGCAGCTTCGTCGGAACGTTCGCCTCCTTCACCACGGTGGCGGATATGCAACTGGCGATGATCAAGGCGGTGATCTACGGCGCCATCGTGGGCATCGTCTCGTGTGAGAAGGGGCTGTCCACCCGAGGCGGGTCGGCGGGCGTGGCCAACTCGGTGAACTCCTCGGTGGTCGAATCGATTCTGTTGCTCATGATCGTCAATGTGGCGATCAGTCAGCTGTACCTGATCCTGTTTCCGAAGTCGGGGTTGTAGATGGTTACGTCGAAACCGACGGTGGCAAAGCCGTCGACACCGATACCCGCGTTACTGCGGCCGTTCACCCAGCTGCCGGGCAAGCTCGCCAGCCCGGTCATGCAACTCGGGCACATCCTGATCTTCGCCGGGCGCGCCTTCGCCGGCATCCCGGTCGTATTGAAGAGCTACCGCCAGGAATACGTGCGGTTGCTCTCTGATGTGGCCTGGGGCAACGGCTCGCTGGTGGTCGGCGGCGGCACCGCGGGTGTGGCCCTGGTCCTCGGCGTCGTGGTGGGCGTCATGGTGGGTATCGAGGGCTATAACTTCCTGCAGCTCCTCGGCCTGGGGCCCGCCGTCGGCATCATCTCCTCGCTGGTGAACACCCGCGAGCTCGCGCCGATCGCCTGCTCGCTGGCCTTCGCGACGCAGAGTGGTTGCCGGTTCACCGCACAGCTCGGCGCCATGCGGATCTCCGAGGAGATCGACGCCACCGAGGTCATGGCGATCCAGCCCATCCCGTACATGGTGACCACCCGGCTGATGGCCTCCATCACCGCGATCATCCCGCTCTACATCGTCTGCCTGGGTGTCAGCTACCTGAGCACCCAGCTCATCGTGACCATCGTCAGCGGTGGCTCCATGGGTGGCTACCTGCACTACTTCGGCCTGATGCTCAGCGGTCAGGAGATGTTCTACTCGGTGATCAAGGTGGTCATCTTCGTGGCGATCTCCGCGGTGCTGCAGTGTTACTACGGCTTCTACGCCAGCGGTGGCCCTGAGGGCGTGGGTGTGGCCGCCGGTCATGCGATGCGCGCCGCCATCACCGTGGTGGTCATCGTCAACATGCTCCTCACCATGGCGATGTTCAGCCTCGACTCCGGCGCAAGGTTTGGTGGCTAATGGCCAAGATTTTCGACATCAGCGGCCGCGGGCCGAGCAATAAGAGTCTGTTGACGGCGGGCCTGGCCATGATCGTGGCGTCGGTCCTCATCGGTGCTCTACTGGTCGCCAAGTCCACCGGCAAGCTCGAGAGCTATACCAAGATCACCGCCGATCTCACCAATGTCGGCGACGGCCTGCCGTCACGGTCCGACGTCCGCTATCACGGCCTGCTGGTGGGATCCACCACCAAGGTCACGCCGGCGTTCTACGGAAAACCGAACTACGTGGACATCGACATCATCGGCGAGTACGCCAAGAGCATCCCGAACACCGTCACGGCCCGCGTGGTGCCCAGCAACGTGTTCGCGGTGTCCAGCGTCGAGCTCGTCGACAACGGCGAAGCGCCGCCGATCAAGAACGGTGACCACATCGCCGAGGATCAGCAGCTTCCGACGGTGCTGTTCCAGACGACCATCAGCAAGCTGCGCGACATCCTCTACTCCACGGGCCGCGGTCGCGGTGACGACACCCTCGGCATCCTGGCTGCGCTCAGCGCGGCGACGCACGACCGTCGGTCCACCCTGCTACAGGCGGGCGCTCAACTCGACCGGATCGTCAGCGAGCTGAACGCCACGGTCGCCACCGACACCACCAGCCCCTCAATGCTCAGTGCGCTGATCGGCGCGGCCGACGGCCTGAAGCAGACCGCCCCCGACCTGCTCGACGCGCTGCACCAGGCGGTCGGCCCGATGCAGGTCCTGGTGGAGCAGCAGGCGAACCTCGACGCCATGCTCAGTAGTGGCGCGACCACGCTGGGCACCACCCGCACCGCCTTCGCCAACCAAACCGATCGGATGATCACCATCGGCCATCAGCTGACTCCGGTACTGGGCGTGCTGGCCCAGACCTCGGGCAACTGGGTGCCTGGCTTCCAGAAGCTCGGGCGCTTCTCGGACAAGTTCTTCGAGGGCTGGCTGCCGGATCTGGACGCGTTCAACGTCCGGGCGAACCTGTCGTTGACCCCGACCTACTCCTACACCCGGGCCGACTGCCCACAGTACGGCGAGCTGAAAGGGCCGAGCTGCTTCACCGCACCCCAGATCGCGGTGCGCCCGGACCTTCCCGAGGTGCTGCTGCCGCAGAACTACCAGCCGCCCAAGGATCTGATGCCCCCGCCGGGTACCGTCGTCGGACCCAGCGGCAACCTCGTCGCCGTCGGTCCGCCGCTGATCCAGCCGAACGGACCCAACCTCGTCGACCCGAACCCGCCGCTGGAACTGGGTATCGGCACCGGCATCCTGGGCACCAACGGTCCGCCGATGACTCCGGCTCCGCCGGTCCCCGGCACCGCCAACCCGGCCCTGACGCCGACGGGTGTCGGCCCTGGGTCGCCCGCTGCCCCGGTCGCGCCGTGGCCCCCGGACCACCTGCCCGGCTACCTTCCCCCCGGCGGCCCGCAGGCCCCGCCCGTCGGTGCTCCTCGTGTGGCCCCCGCCCCGGCACCCGCACCGGCCCCGGCGCCCGGTGCCCTGCCGGCCGAGGCGGCGCCCGCCTCTTACGGCGGCAACGTCGGCCCGGTGGGCAGTGCCCAGGAACGCAATCAGCTGTCGTACATCACCGGAACGCCGGCGACGACGGCCACCCAGATCCTGCTCGCGCCGGTGGTGCGTGGCATGACTGTGTCACCCGGTGAGGGGGCCTGATGAAGGGCAAGCTGTCCCGAGTGATCATCGGGCTGGTGGTCTTCCTTGTCGTCACCTCGGTGATGACCTGGTTGGTGTACGAGACGCTGAAGCGGTCGGTCACCGGTGATACGAGTAACTACTCGGCGGAGTTCACCGACGTGTTCGGCCTGCGCGAGGGCGATGACGTCCGGATGGCCGGCGTCCGTGTCGGCCGGGTGATGAAGGTGGACCTCACCGAGGACCACCGCGCCATGGTGGAGTTCGCGCTGCAGGACGAGCAGAAGATCTTCCCCGACACCGAGGCGTCGATCCTCTACCAGAACATCGTCGGCCAGCGTTACCTCGACCTGCGCCAGACTGTTGTTCCGGCGATGCGGAAAGAGGGTGCCGACCCACTGCCGGCCGGCACCGTCATCCCGCTAGATCGGACGATCCCGTCGTTCGACGTGGGCCTGGTGCTCAACGGTTACCAACCGCTGTTCGCAACCATCGATCCCAAGGCGGCCGACCAGATCACCCTGGCCGCCGTCCAGGGCCTGCAGGGCGACAGCTCGTCCTGGGCCAGCCTGATCGACCAGACCGGCAAGCTCACCGAGACCATCGCCGGCCGTGACGAACTGCTCGGCGACATGATCACCGGGATGGATCGGCTGTTCGGGACGCTGGCCGCGCAGAACGACAACATCGAGAGGACGATCGAGAACTCGAAGAACATGTTGACGACGTTCAACAGCCGCCGGCCCGAGATCGTCGCTTCGATGGGCTCGCTGTCGCGGGTGGTTCGCTCGCTGGGTGCGGTCACCAACGAGGTGAATCCCTCACTGCAGGCGCTGATCAAACGGGAGCCCGGCTTCGCCGCCCACCTGGTGACGATCCAGCCGCAACTGGCCTTCATGGGTAATAACCTGCCGAAGATGCTGAAAGGCGTAGCGCGGGTCACCGGCGACGGTGCCTACATCAACGTCTACACCTGCGACCTCAACGCGCTGGGCTTCTTCCCGGGTCTCAACGATGTGACCCCGACCGTCGTCGCCGCGGCGACCCCGGGGAACAAGGCAAAGTACACACCAAAGTGCAGGAATATGGCCAATGGTTGAGCGCAAGTACAAGAACACGCCTCGCAAGCGCGTCCTTGAAGACAGAAGCCGAACCTCGATCGGCCTGGTGGCCCTGGTGGTCCTGGCTGCGCTGATGGCGACCATGGTGGTCATCACCAAGGTCGGCCCCGGCTACAAGAGGATCAGCGCCGACTTCATCCAGGCCGCGGCACTCTTGCCGAAGAATCCGGTGGTGGTCGCCGGCATCCCGGTCGGAACGGTTACCGGGCTTCGTCTCAACGGCGACAAGGTCACCGTCGATATGAAGGTTCAGAACAACCTGAACCTCGGCAAGGACTCCCGCGCCACGATCATGGTCACCACGATCCTGGGTTCGCGCTACATGTCCCTGACGCCGGGCGGCGGGGGACCGCTGGAAAACAACAACATCGATATCAACCACACCTCGGTTCCCTACGACCTGCAGGAAGCGCTGCAGGACGTGGCGATCAACTACGGCGAGGTCAACACCGACCAACTCGCCGCAGCTGTCGAGGCGCTCGGCCGCCAGGTCCAGGACATGCCCCCGCTGGTGCCCAAGGCGATGGACAACCTCAAGCGGTTGTCGACGGTGATCTCCGACCGGCGCGACCAGTTCGGCAACATGCTCAAGACGATGGACTACGTGACCGGGACCCTGCGCCGGCAGCAGACCAGCATCGGCGGCATGGTCAACCAGGGCAATGAACTGCTCGGCGAGTTCGTCGCCCGCCAGGCCGCGTTTAGTCAGATGCTGCAGGGCCTGACCGACCTGGTGAACGTCCTCGACGACACGATCGTCACCGATCGGGCCGAGGTCGACTCGCTGCTGGCCAACATGAACATCCTCGCCGGCTTGGCGAACAAGCACAACGACCTGATGGCAGGCATCTTGGAGAGCGCACCGCTGGCCCTTCGCGGCCTGGCCAACATGACGGGAACCGGTAACGCTCTCGATGCCCACTTCCCCAACGGATTGCTGGTGGACTCGTGGATGTGCGCGATCAGCGGTCGCGCCCAGCAATTCGAGTTGAACCCGTACTACAAGGACTGCAAGTGAAGCGCGGTAGAGGATTTCTGATCCTGGCCATCGTCGGCCTTGTGGCGGCCGGCATCGTCGGGTTCAACGCCTGGAAACTGGCCAAGGCGCGGATGAACAACATCACGCTGACCGCCCAGTTCGACAGTTCGGCGGGTCTCTACGAGACGAACAACGTCCAGGTGCTCGGCATGAAGGTCGGCAGCGTCAAGAAGATCACCCCCAAGAACGGCTACGTGGAGGTGGAGTTCACCGTCGACAAGAACGTCAAGATTCCCGTCGACGCCCAGGCGGTCACCTTGCAGACCTCGATCCTGGCCGAGCGGTCGGTCGAGCTGACACCGGTGTACACCGGCGGCGAGTACCTGCAGGACCACGCCACCATCCCGCTGACCAGGACCAAGACCCCGGTGGAGTTCACCAAGACGCTGGACATGGTGGACCGGCTGGCGGTGTCGCTGCAGGGCGACGGCAAGGGCAACGGCGGCCTGCGCACGCTGATCGACTCCGGTGCGGCGATCGCCGACGGCAACGGCGAGCGGATCAAGTCCGCGCTGTCGGAGCTCTCCACGGCGCTCAAGCTCAGTGCCGACGGAGGTGCGCAGACCAAGGAGTCGCTGACCAAGGTCGTCGAAAACCTCAGCGTCCTGATGGACAGCGCGGCCGCCAACGAGGCGACGCTTCGGCAGTTCGGTTCGACCATCCGCGTGCTGTCGCAGGTGGTGGCCGACGAGGATCTCGGTGGCGGCACCACCGGAAAGCAGCTGAACGTGGTGCTCACCCAGCTCGGCGATCTTCTCGAGAAGAACCGGGACACCATCCGCGGTGCCGTCGAGGGCGGGAACGGCGCACTGGCGACCGTGCTCGCCCATCAGCGCGAGCTCGCCGAGACGCTCGACATCGCACCCCTGACCCTGGACAACATGTACAACATCATCGACCAGAAGAACGGCTCGGTGCGGGCGCACCTCCTGGTGGACAAGATTCTCTTCGACAGCCAGACCATCAAAGAGGTCTGCAACCTGATGCATCTGCGGCAATTGGGCTGCAGCACAGGAACATTGCAGGACTTCGGCCCCGACTTCGGCATCTCCTACATCCTCGACGGCCTTGCGGCGATGGGGCAGAAATGATGACCGCTAAGAAGAAATTCACGGTCGCGCTGGCTGCGGCGGTGTCGCTGACAACCGCCGGGTGCGGCGCCACCAACGGCCTGGCCAGCCTCCCGCTGCCCAAGCCGGGACTGAGCAGCGGTGCCGGCTACACGATCAACGCGGTGTTCGCGAACGCGCTGAATCTCCCCGCCTTCGCGAAGGTACGGCTGGCCGGCGCCGACATCGGCGAGATGGAGACCCTGGTGGCCAAGGACTACACCGCGGTCGCCACCCTGCGGATCATGGAAGGCGTCGAGCTGCCCCAGGGCACCAACGTCGAGCTTCGATCAGCGACGCCGCTGGGTGACGTTTTCATCGCCCTCAAGCCGCCGCCGAACTCCTCCGGAGCGGCGTTGCTGAAGAACGGCGACACCGTTCCCATCGAGGACACCGCCCAGGCGGCCACGGTGGAGAACCTGCTGACCGGTGCCGCTGTTCTGGTCAACGGCGGCGCGGTGCAGAACCTCACCGATCTGATCAACGGCGCTGGTGCGGCAGCCGGCGCCGACGGCGGCAAGAACTTCCGCCAGCTGGTGGACAAGACCAATCAACTGCTCGGCACCATGGACCGGCGGACCGAGCAGATTTCCGCGTCGCTGGAGTCGCTGGGTGTGCTGTCTCGTCGGCTCGACGAGAAGAACTACGTGCTCGCCGACGTGTTGGCCGCGACCGCGCCGGCCACCGACACGCTGGCCCTCTACACCGACCAAATCGTTGATCTGGTGAGCCAGGCCGGCGCCACCACCGAATTGGTGAACAAGTTCCCGTCCGTGGCCGGTACCGATACCAGCGGCCGCAGCGTGATCGCCGACCTCAACACCATCGCCAGTTCCTTCAACGACGTGGTGCTCGATCCCGACACCAGCCTGGCGGCGCTCAACCGGCTCATGCCGCCGCTCATCAAGGGCACTTCCGGCGGCGCGATGAACATCCGCGCCAGCATCGACCGCCTCATCCTCGGGCACATCCCGGACATCGGCTTCCCCGGCGACCCCGGTTTCCACGGCCCCAAGTGGTCCAACTGGAACCAGCTCATCGGGTCGTTCAAGTACACCCTGCTGCGTCTGCAGGAGCGGGTCGTCGGACGCGGTCCGAACGTTCCGCAGGTGCCGGTGATCCCGAGCCCGACCGAGGCCGGCCAGTGGCAGGGCGTCGGGCCGCGGCCCGGACCAACCGCGCCCGGTGAATTCGTCCAGCCGGCGGGCCCCCCGCCCGGTCCGGTACCGCCACCCGCTCCCGCGCCGGCCCCGGCCGCGCCTGCGGCGGAGATGACGCCGTGATCGGGCCGATCGCCGACGGCATCGTCGGGACCGTCAAATACGGCCACCGCCACAAGGCGTGGCTATCCGGGTTCGCGTTGCTGGCCGTATTCCTGATCGGCATCGCCTACCTGTCACTGGGCGCATTGCGGTGGAACCCTCTGAAGGGGGTCTACCACGTCAACGTTGAGCTGCCGGCCTCCGGCGGCCTGCTGGCCAATCAGGACGTCACGTTGCGCGGCATTCCGATCGGCAAGATCGAGCATCTGTCGCTCACGCCGGCCGGTGTTGACGCCCAGATCAAGCTCAAGGAAGGCATCGAGATCTCGGAGTCGAGCAAGGCCCGGGTCGCCGGCCTGTCGGCGGCCGGCGAGCAGTACCTGGACTTCGACGGCGGCAATGGCGAGGCGCCGTTCCTGTCCGAGGGGGCCACTTTCGCCTTGGGCCGCACCGAGATCCCGGTGACCCTCGGTGAGCTGCTCGGGCATTCCGACGGCATGCTCAAGCAGATCGACACCGACAAGATGGAGATCATCAAGCGCGAGCTCGGCATGAGTAAGGACGGCCCGCAGAAGCTCTCCAACATCATCGAGGGCGGCACCTACCTGATCTCCACGCTGGACGGCGTCTTGCCGCAGACCACCCGGCTGCTCAACACAAGCAGGACCACCCTGCAGTTGGTGTCCGACAAGCAAGAGGGCATGACGGTCGCCACCGGAAACTTCAACCAGATCTTCGGCGGAGTGAACCGGATGACCGGCGGGTTCCGGCAGCTCACCGAGCAGGCGCCCAACACCTTCGCCGCCATCAACGGTCTGTACGACGACAACTCCGATGCGATGGTCCAGTTGCTCGGGGATCTGACCACCACCACCGAGCTGCTGTACATGCGGGTGCCGGCCCTCAACGCGTTGTTCCCGACCTACCGGGGTTCACTGTTCGACGCGCTGAACAGCGTCATCCACGAAAACGGATTCTGGCTGACCGGTGACATCTACCCGCGCTACTCGTGTGACTACGGCACCCCGCGCCGCCCACCGTCATCGGCGGACTTCGAGGAGCCGTTCAAGTACACCTACTGCCGCGACGACGATCCCGCCGTGCTGATCCGTGGCGCGAAGAACGCGCCGCGGCCGGCCGGGGACGACACCTACGGCCCGCCGCCGGGTGCCGACTTGGGCGAGCGGACCACTCCGACCCCGGAGGGCAAGTTCGCCATTCCGACCCCGTACGGTGGGCCGACCCTGCCGATCGAACCGCCCCGCTGATGGCATACAGGAAGATGCGTCACAATGCCTGTCATGACTGACGAAGGAGCCGTGACCCCGAAGGCGGCCGACGAGACCGTGGCCGAAGTGATCGCCGAAGATGAACTGTCCGACGAGGTCGTCGTCGACGCCGATGAGGTGGCCGGCGAGATCGATGCGGCCCAGGAGTCTGCGGATGCCGTCGCGGTGCTGGACGGTACGACGCCCGCCTCGGAGCGGGGGTGGCTGAAGCCCGCGCTGATCGGCGGCCTGGCGGCCGCCGTCGGCGCAGCCGGATTCTTCGGCTGGCAGTTCATGCAGGAGCATCAGGTCAAGGCGGCCGGCGAGGATGCCCAGCGGGCGGCGGTGACGTACGCCCAGGTGCTCACCAGCGTCGACTCCGACAAGGTCGACGAGAACTTCAAGCAGGTTCTCGACGGCGCGACGGGCGAGTTCAAGGACATGTACTCGCAGTCCAGCGTGGAGCTTCGCCAGTTGCTCATCGAGAACAAGGCGACCGCGCACGGCGTCGTGGTGGAGTCTGCGCTGCAGTCGGCGTCTAAGGACAAGGCGGTTGTGCTGCTGTTTGTGGACCAGTCGGTGTCCAACACCAAGCTGCCGGATCCGCGGATCGACCGGAGCCGGATGAAGATGACCTTGGAGAAGGTCGACGGTACGTGGCGGGCAAGCAAGGTCGAGCTCCCGTAGACCAGGGAGGACAAGCTATGCGGAATTCAATGCGGAAGAGCGGACTCATCGGCGCGGCGGTTGCCGTGGCGGCCTCGGTGCTGACGGCACCCGGCGCCGGTGCGGCCGCCGCTCCGTTCTGCGATCAGCTCGGCGGTCAGTGGAACGGCCAGTACTGCCACACCACGGTGCCGTCGGACCGTAAAGCCGTCCGCGAGATCAATCTCGCCATCCCGGCGGAGATCGACAACCCGGTGATCGGCGGAGCCATCGCCGACTATCTGACGACGTTGATGAACAACTGGCGTACCGCCGGCAAGGGCATGGCCCAGAACAGCCGGGGCGACGCCAATTTCCAGGTCTTCCACCGCGGCAACATCCACACGGTGGTCTTCCATGAGACCTACGACAACGAGAGCACCGGACGTTTCGAGGGTGCGGCCATGCAATCGGCGTACCGCACGTTCGCCTTCGACTCGGCGGCCGGCCGTCAGGTGCAACTGTCCGACATCGTCGACATCAATCAGATCCCCACGCTGGGCGCCCCGTTCATCCAGGCCGCCCTCGACCAGGCGCCGCCGGCTCATCAGCCGAACACCTACCCGTTCATCCCGGAGCGGTGGACCCCGGACAAGGTGTACTCCGGCGGCTACAAGGCCTGGGCGCTGACGCCCGACGAGCTGATCCTGTACATGCCGGATTACCCGGTGGCGCGCGACTCTCCGGTGGACTTCACGCCGTACAAGTACATCTGGTCGATGACCGGTGGTGTGGTGCAGCCGCGTATCCCGTTGAGCGCGTTGGCACCGGCCCTGCGCGTTTAGCCCGTCAGTAGCATGGCCGGGTGGATGTCGATGCTTTCGTG
Source organism: Mycolicibacterium sp. (assembly GCA_032117575.1). Lineage (GTDB taxonomy): Bacteria > Actinomycetota > Actinomycetes > Mycobacteriales > Mycobacteriaceae > Mycobacterium. The sequence goes on along the minus strand of JAULZA010000034.1, from coordinate 52,995 downwards.
CTGGCCCACCAGGCCAGCTGGAAACGGCTCGACCAGCTGGTCAAACGTCGCCGGCACCTGAGTGGTCCGGAGGTCGACGAACTCGTCGACCTCTATCAGCGGGTGTCCACCCACTTGTCGACCGTGCGGTCGGTGTCCACCGACTCGTTGCTCGTCGGCCGCCTCTCAGCGTTGGTGGCTCGGTCCCGATCCGCGGTCACCGGTGCGCACGCGCCGCTGCGCAGCGAGTTCGTCCGGTTCTGGACCGTGTCGTTTCCGGTCGTCGCCTACCGGGCGTGGCGGTGGTGGCTGGCCACCGGAGTGCTGTTCCTGGCGGTCGCCGTGCTGATCGCCGTGTGGGTCGCCGGCAACCCTGAGGTCCGCTCGGCCCTCGGTACCCCGGACGAACTGGACCAGCTCGTCAACAATGACTTCGCGTCGTACTACAGCGAGCATCCGGCGGCCTCCTTTGCGCTGCGGGTGTGGACGAACAACTCGTGGGTGGCCGCGCAGTGCATCGCATTCGCGGTGCTGCTCGGCATTCCCATCCCCGGGGTGCTGTTCCAGAACGCCGCAAATCTGGGCGTGGCTGCGGGCCTGATGGCCGACGCGGGCAAGCTCGACATCCTGTTCGGGTTGCTCACCCCGCACGGTCTGCTGGAACTGACCGCGGTGTTTCTGGCCGGCGCCGCCGGGATGCGGCTGGGGTGGACCGTGATCGCGCCGGGTGACCGGCCACGTTCGCAGGCGATGGCTGAGCAGGGCCGTGCCGTGGTGTCCGTGGCCGTGGGCCTGGTGGTGGTTCTGCTGATCAGCGGTCTGATCGAAGCGCTCGTCACGCCGTCGGGGCTGCCGACGGCAATCCGGGTGGGTATCGGCGTGCTCGCCGAGGCGCTCTTTCTGGCTTACGTGATGCACTTCGGGCGTCGGGCCGTGCGGGCGGGTGAGACCGGTGACCTCGCCGATGCCCCGGACCTGGTGCCGACCGGCTGAGCCGTCACAACCGGCCGGCGGCCTTCATCCCGAGATACCGGTCAGCCAGCGCCGGAGCCAGCTCGTCGGGGACGGCGTCGATCACCTCGACACCGCTGTTGCGCAATCGTGCGGCGATATCGCGTCGGTCGTTGCGCGAGCGTTCGGCGGCCGCCGCGTCGTAGACCTGCGCGACATCCGAGCGGCCGGCGGCGAGGTCGGCGATCCGTGGATCGCTGACCGCGGCGAGCAGCACCTGGTGCCGGGCAGTCAGTCGGCCCAGCACCGGCAACAGACCATCTTCCAGCGCAGAGGAATTCAGATCGGTGAGCAGTACCACCAGCGCCCGGCGGCGGACCCGGCGCAGCACCGTGGCCACCATGGCCGCGGAGTCGGACTCCACCAGTGCCGGCTCCAGTGGCGCCATCGCGGTGACCAGTTCGGCCAGCAGCTCAGTTCGTCCGGCGCCGACCACCGCGGCCCGCGTCACCCGATCATGGGCAAGAAAATCGACGTGGTCGCCGGCCCGCGCTGCCAGCGCGGCCAGCAGCAGCGCGGCGTCCAGCGACCAATCCAGCCGCGGCCAGCCGCCGGGATCGCGGGCCGTCGGATCGACCCCGACGCGGCCCGCCGACGTCCGGCCGGAGTCGACGACGATGACCACGCGCCGATCCCGTTCCGGACGCCAGGTGCGCACCACCACATCGGACCGGCGGGCGGTGGCCCGCCAGTCGATGGACCGGACATCGTCGCCGACGACGTACTCGCGCAGCGAATCGAACTCGGTGCCCCGCCCGCGCACCAGGGCCGGCAGCAGACCGTCGATCTCGCGGAGCCTGGCCAGCCGGGACGGCAGGTGCTTGCGCGACAGGAACGGCGGCAGCACTCGCGCCGTACCGGGCACCGCGACCGACCTCTGGCGGCCGGCCAGGCCCAACGGTCCGATCGACCGGACGGTGACCGCGGCGCTGTGATGGTCCCCCCGGCGCAACGGCCGCAGCGCGGTCGTCGCCGTCGCCGATCCGCCGGGGCGCAGGTCCAGGGGGTGACTGCGCGGCTGAGCCTGGGTGCTCGGCGGCCAGGCGTCACGGATCAGGCCCCGGACGCTGCGGCTGCCGTCGTTACGGATCTGCAGGACCGAATCCCCACTGTTCCCGAGTCGTACCGAGGGTGGACCGGTACGGCGGACGTCGAGACCGGCGGGCCGGCCGGCCAGGACGGCGTCCGCAGCCACCGCGGCAGCGAGCAGCACCGCGCAGAACAGGAAAACCCAGGCCGGCCGCGGGGATACGGCGATCGGAAGAACCGCGACCAGCCCAGCCGCCGCGGCCCGCCCGGTGAGAACCACTAGCGCGGCACCGCCACCGCGGCGAGGATGCCGTCCAGAACCCCGTCAGGCGTCGCGCCCTCCAGTTCTGCTTCCGGGCGCAGTGCGACACGATGCCGCAGCGTGGGCCGTGCCATCGCCTTGACATCGTCGGGGGTGACATACGGCCGTCCGGTCAGCCACGCCCACGCCCGGGCCGTGGCCAGCAGCGCGGTGGCTCCGCGCGGCGAGACCCCCAATTGCAGCGCCGGCGAAGTCCTTGTGGCACCGGCGATATCGACGATGTAGGCCAGCACGTCATCGGCCACCAGCACCCGGCGAACGGCCTCCCGGCCGGCTGCCAGGGCGGCGGGCCCGGCCACCGGACGGATCGCCGCGAGGTCGCGAGGGTCGAACCCGTGGGCGTGCCGGCCCAGGATCGCGATCTCCTGGTCGCGCGACGGCAATCCGACGTTGAGCTTGAGCAGGAAACGGTCCAGTTGCGCTTCGGGCAACTGGTAGGTGCCCTCGTACTCGATCGGGTTCTGGGTCGCCGCGACGATGAAAGGGTCCGGCAGCAGCCGCGGCTGCCCGTCGACGCTCACCTGGCGCTCCTCCATGGCCTCCAGCAGCGCAGCCTGGGTCTTGGGCGGGGTGCGGTTGATCTCGTCAGCCAGCATCAAGTTGGTGAACACCGGGCCTTCCCGGAAGGTGAACGCCGCTGTGCGCGCGTCGTACACCAACGACCCGGTGATATCGCCGGGCATCAGGTCGGGGGTGAACTGCACCCGCGCGAAGTCCAGCTGCAGCGCTGCTGCCAGCGCCCGTACCAGCAACGTCTTGGCAACGCCGGGAACACCTTCCAGCAGCACGTGGCCCCGGCAGAGCAGCGCGATCACCAGCCCGCTGACCACCGCGTCCTGCCCGACCACCGCTTTGCCGATCTCGGTGCGAACGGCCAGCAGAGCGTCGCGCGCGGTGTCCGGCGCGGCGCCGGAGGGGGGTCGGGTCACGAGTGGCTGACCTGCCTTTCGATGTCGTCGAGTGAACGGGCGAGTTCGAGCAGTTCATTGTCCGATTCCGGGGGCGGGCCGAACAGCACACCGCCGACGGCGTGTTGTTCCATCCCGCAGCGCCAGGCGAGGGCCGCCGTGACCGACACCTCGGAGGCGCCCGCATCCAGTCCCAGGCGCGGCCTCAGGCGGTGCAGTGCCGCGGTGCGCAGCGCCGCCGCGGCCTGGCCCCGGGCTCGAAGTGACCGGTACATCCGGGCCCGGCCCTCGACGGTCTCCGATGCTCGCACCACCACCGGAAGTCGTTCGGCGACCAGCGGTCCGAGCCGGCGGCCCTGCCACAGCGCGAGAAGCGCCACCACCACACCCAGCTGAAGCACCACCCAGAAGACCTGGCGGGGGATCAGCTCGCCGATGGTCTTGTCGGCAGCGGTATCGCCCTGAAGCTGTTGCGGCGCATACCAGATCAGCCGATCGCGACTACCGGCCAGGTTCATCGCCAGCGCCGCGTCACCCTCGCGCGGAAGTCCCCCGTTGGTCATGAAGCCCGCCGACCCCACAACGGTGATGGTGCGGCCATCGGCGGTGTAGCGAACAAGGGCACCGCCGTAGCAGCGGATTACCGGGACGTCTCCGGACTGCTCGTAGGTGCTCGCGTCGGCGAACACCACCGTTCCGGCGCGCTGCGCCTCGCGCAGATCGCAGCCCGGTTGGACCGCCGGGCGGCCGCCGGTGCTGATCCGAATCCCGGGTGCCAGCGCCTGACGGCTCTTGGCCGTCGGCTCAACCACCAGCCGATCGCCAGGGACTGCCGCCAGCCGGCCGAGTAGTTCCGCGCCCCTTGTGTTTTCAGTCTCGGCCACCAGCAGCAGGCTGTCGGGGCGCGCCGCGCGTTCGACGTCGGGCACGCTAGCGGCCACCACCACCTCGACGCCGCGCTCCCGCAGCAGTGCTATCAGGGCGTGCCCGCCGAGCGGGGAGGTGGCATCGGGGTCCATCCGGCCGCCGATCCGCGGTGCGGTGAGCCAGGCGCTGAGTACCGCCAGGACGGTGATGGCGGTCAGGGCCAGTAGCACCCAACGGCCGGTGCGCCGGCGTTGGCGGTTCACGGCCGCGCCGCCGCGTGCCGCCGCACCCGGTCGTCGAGGCTGCTGAGCAGCCGGTAGTCGGATTCGGTTCCCGGCTGCTGGCCGTAGGTGACATCGTTGAATATGGTTGCTGCGGAGGCGAATTCGGCGGCAACTTCCGGCATCGCCACACCGGCGTGCTGAGCCAGCTCACCGGCGGTGCGGCCCGGGACGGGTGCGAGCACGCCGTCCTCTTCGAGTTGGCGCCCGACGGCGCGGACCCGTTGCCGGATGGCCACCGCCCAGTCACCCTGCGCGGCGCTCTGATCGGCTCGGGCACGATGATCGGCGGCGCTCATCACCCGGCTGCCGTACAGCCGCCCGGTGCCGCCGTCGCCCATGGTGCGTCGGAGTATTCGCGCCGCGACCACGAGGGCGGCCAGCACCAGCAGGGTCAGGACCACCAAGGTCAGCCATCCGCCGGGCAGCGTCGTGGCGGTGTCCATCAGCCGGCGCAGCAGGTCGTTGAGCCACTCCCCGATCCGGTCACTCAACGACGGTTTCGGGTAGATCGGGTTGGCCAACTCACGGGCGGCGGCGTCGTGTGCCGTCTCCCGGTCGACGTCGATGGCCGGCACGCCTACTACCGTCTCGCCCGGAGTCTCACTGATGCAGCCACACCGCATCGTCCTGGTTGGGCGATGCGGCCATCAAGGTGAAGTCGAATGCCTCCGAACGGATCCGGGCGTCGACGTAAAGCAGAGTCGCCACCCCGGCGGTGAATGGCGTGGTGATGATCTGACCGATCACCTGCCCGATGCCGGCGATCGCGGTACCGCCGACCGTCGGCTGCCCCGCGGACTCGCCGATGGTGAGCACCTGACCGGCGAGCTGGAAGGGCAGCGCGACCGCGCCGCTCACCAGAGCCGCGACCACTCCGGCCAGCAGCAGAATGCCCAGGATGCGCCAGAACCGCGGCCGGCTCAACGCCACGGACCGCCGGATGGCCGCGAGGACGCCTTTGTGCTCCAGCACCACCGCGGCCGGCGCCAGGGCGAGCAGGGCGTACATCGCCACCAGCCCGGCCAGCAACGTCAGCACCAACGGTACCCCGAGCAGCGCGGCGACCACGCCATTCACCGCCTGGGCGGCGCCGACGATGATGAGCACCACAACGCCGATGGGCAGCGCGATGACGGCGACCTCCAGCAGGGTCAGTCCGATCAGCGCGGGCAGCCGGCCCCGCGCGCGACGCCAGGCCTCCCCGGCGGTGATCCGGCCACCCAGCACCGAGCGGGCCACGATCGTGGTCAGCAGGCCAGACAGCAGAGTGGTGGTCAACAGCATCGCCGTGCCTCCGGTCACCACGCCGGCCGCGCTGGCCGCAGTGCCGCCGATCCCGTTCGCGGCCAGTCCGGTCAGGAATCCGACGACGGTGGTGAACAGCACGATGACGGTCGTCAGGCCGAGCGTCGGCGTGGGGTTGGCCCGCACGTAGCCCACCGCGCCGTTGAAGACGTCGGTCAACGACAGCGGGCGTAAGGGAATCACGCCGGGCTTCCACACCGGGGTGCCCGGATACGGGCCGGATCGCGGCGGCGGGTAGCCGAACGTCGGCGGCGGATACGGCGGGTGACCCGGGTAACCCGCCGGGGGTGGTGGCGGATAACCGTCCCAGGGATTGGGCCGGCCCGACCAGCCGGGCGGCGGCCCGACCGGTCCGGGAGGGGGTGCGGTCACCGGCCCGCCCTCCAAAGTTGGCTCACTTTTCCATCCTGTCGAGCGGTGCGGCTTTTCTCAAACCCATCGTCGAACCGATCAACCGACCAGGCCCGAGCCCGCGTAGCGTAAAGCGGCATGGCGGAACTGAAGGATCGGCTGCGATCCGACCTCACCGAGGCGATGAAGAACCGGGACAAGCTGCGCACCGCGACGCTGCGGATGATGCTCGCAGCTATCCAGACCGAGGAGGTCTCCGGCAAGCAGGCCCGTGAACTCAATGACGACGAAGTGCTCAAGGTGCTCAGCCGGGAGTCCAGGAAACGCACCGAGGCTGCCGAGATCTACACGCAGAACGGCCGCGGCGAACTGGCGGCCGAGGAGCACGCCGAGGGTCGGATCATCGACGAGTACCTGCCGACGCCGCTGACCGACGCTGAAGTGGCCGACGTGGTCGATACCGCCATCGCCCAGGTGGCCGAGGACATCGGCGAGCGGCCGTCGGTCAAGCAGATGGGTCTGGTGATGAAGGCGGCCACCGCGATCGCCGCCGGCAAGGCTGATGGATCGCGGCTTTCTGCCGCCGTCAAGGCCCGGCTCTGAATCACACCGCGGTTGAAATCGGGCCGATCGGGCAATCCCGTCGGTCATGACACCGACCACTTCAGGTCTGAGCTCCGACTCGACGTCGGAGGTCGACTCGAACACCGACTCCACGTCGGAGGCTGAGGACTACGCCGACTACACCGACGACCACGCGAGCAAGTCGGCACCGGACCCCGCTGAGGTCCAGCGGTGCGACACCCCTGACGTGGCCGACCGGCCCGAGACCGAACCGCCGGACTGACCCGGGCGGTCAGTGGGCGTCACGGCCCTGCCGGCTGCCGCGGTAGGCCAGCTCGCGCAGTTCGCGCAACCAGTCGGGCCACAACGTGACATCCGGTGCGGTATGTCGGACCGGATCGAAGGCGATATCACGCCCTTCCCCGTCGGAGACTGGTTCGCCGGCGACGGCACGGTTCAGTTCGAGTCGGGCCAGCGGGATGAATTCACCGGTGCCGCAGGCTTGTTCGACCTCGAAGGCCAGACCGCCGTCGGAGATCCCATCGCGGATCGTGGTCAGCGAAAGGCCACCGCCCTCCGGCTCGGTGACCAGCCGGGCCCTGACCCACCACAATTCGCCGTGGTGGCGCAGCGGCATCAGGCTGGAGTACACCGCCTCGGCCCAGGAGACCACCGGCCGCAACAGCAACCGATTGACGGTCGCCCTTGCGCTCCCGAGCCCGGCGCTGATCAGCAGCACGTCCCACGGGGTCGCGGCGAACGGCGCCGGTTGCATCCGCCAGGCCAGGCCGGCGAAGTCGGGCAGCGCCCCCGGCGTCCCGATGCCCTTGGAAACCCGGCCCATGATCGGGCCGGACTCGACCGGCAACCCCTCGCCGGGCGGCGAGAGCCGCTCCAAGGTGCCCTCCGCCAATACGCCGACGGGGTGGAACAGCCGGCGGTGACGTACCGCCGCGCCGGCCTGGAAGGGCACCGTGACGAGGTCTGAGGCTTTCATGCTCGATGCCTTCCCGCTTGTCCTCGGCGGCAAACGAGTTTGCGGACGGTCCGTTACGGGCATGTAAGTAGTTCAGGGCCGGTCAGGCGACATTCGCCTGCTGTGTGCCGCTTCCCAGAAAGGCCGATGTTGAGGACCTCATATCCCCACGCACCGGTGACGGCCGTCCCCGGCGTCTACGCGCCCCAGGACGATTCGCTACTACTCATCGAGACCATGCAACGCTTTACCCCGGTCGGCGGGCGGTCGGTGCTGGATCTCTGCACGGGAAGCGGAATCGCGGCCGTCACCGCCGCGCAGCTCGGCGCCCGAAGCGTCACCGCCATCGATATGTCCCGCCGCGCGGTCCGCTGTACCCGGCGCAACGCCCGCGCCGCCGGCGTCCGGGTGGACGCCCGGGTGGGCACGCTGTCTGACGCCCTGGAGTACGGCCTGTACGACGTGGTGGTGTGCAACCCGCCCTATGTGCCGACCGAGCCCGGCGATACGCCGTCGTCGCTGCCCGGCCACGTCGGCCCGTCGCGGGCGTGGGACGCGGGTCCGGACGGCCGTGCGGTGCTGGACCCGCTGTGCGACGCGGCCCCCGGGCTGCTCGGCGGTGGTGGTGTGCTGTTGATCGTCCAGTCCGAGTTCGCCGATCCGGGCCGCACCATTCAGCTGCTTCGACGCGGCGGGATCGCGGCGGAGACAATTGCGGCACAACGCATTCCATTCGGGCCTGTACTGACAGCCAGGGCGACGTGGATGGAGCGTGTCGGTCTGCTGGATCCTGGCCGGCGTGACGAGGAGCTCGTGGTCGTCCGGGGGCGCAAGCTTTGAGTGACCGCGACAAGCGCACCGTGCGGGTGGTCCCGTCCGGCCCCGTCCTCATCGAGGGCCCGGTGCGCATCGAACTGCCCGACGGTGAAGTGGTCGAGTCCGGCCGGTTCATGGTCGCCGTCTGCACCTGCCGTCGCAGCCGGGACTATCCGCTGTGCGACACCAGCCACCGGCGCTGCCGCCAGGCCGGCACCCGGTCAGATCAGCGTTCGGCGTAGCGAGGTCTCACCGGCGCGCCAGCACCGCATCAGGTGCTCGGCCAGCAGATCCTCCACCACGCCGAAGGCCCGGATGCCGAACACCACGTCCGCATCCAGCGCGGGTTCCCGTGCCACCAGATCGCCGACGACATCGGTGCGGACCACCTGTTCGTGCACCGCATCGGCCTCGACGTGTTCGCGGTAGAACTCCCGGCACGCGCGCGGCGCTCCCACCCGCACCAGGGCGTCGAGCAGCCGGCGTGACCCCGGTGATGAGGTGATCTCGGTGGCGGCGAAGTGCCCCACCGCGGCGCCCCGCAGCCGCCGATGCAGACCGAACAGCGACATCAGGTTCACCACCGCCAGCGATTCGGCCGGCACCACGTCGATGTAGGCCAGATAGCTGGGGTCCAGTTCGGCGGCCACCATCAGATCGGCGAACAACTGCTGATGAAGTTGGTCCCCGCGGCCGGCGCCGAACTCGTCGAACTCCACCGCCACGAAGGACGCCTTGGCCTGACCGGTGAGCCGGGGAATCGCCCACGCGTGCGGATCGCCCTCTTTGAGGTGGTAGAGCGAGCGGTGCACGAAATACTCCCGCAGCTGCTCCCAGGTACCCTCGCCGCGCAGGTAGTACGACGGGCCGCTGCCGTTCACCGGTTCCGCCGACAGCCGCTCCATCTCGTCGGCGGCGGTGGTCGCAACCTCGCCCGCGTCTCCGATATCGCGGCGCAACGCCCACAGGAAGGCGTCCTCCAGTCGCGCGCGCAGATGCAGTAGACCAGGGTTCCACTCCCACTCCGGGTCCACCCCGGCGAAGCCGCGGTAATGCAGTTCGTAGCAGACGCACAGGCTGAGCTGGATATCGATGCCGTAGGGATCGGAATCGCCGATCGACGCCTCGATCCGGTCCAGCCGGGAACGCGGCGCCCGCTCGGCGAGCAGATTGATCACGGCCATGGACAACGGGCCCCGAGCCGTGGGCAGCGCGGGCTCAAGGACGACGGGAGCAAGGGTCACCGGCCCGGGCTTCCCGTAAATGTCGCCCACTAAACAACTGCCGTCACATCAGCCACGCCGCGGTGTACTGGGGGCCGGTACGGTTACGGCGTGATGGACGCGGATGTCATCGTCGTCGGCGCGGGACTGGCGGGCCTGGTCGCTGCCCACGAATTGACCAGCAGCGGCAAGAAAGTGGCGCTCGTCGACCAGGAGAACGCGGCCAATCTCGGCGGTCAGGCGTTCTGGTCGTTCGGGGGGCTATTCCTGGTGGACAGCCCCGAGCAACGGCGGATGGGCGTCAAGGACTCCTTCGAACTGGCCTGGAGCGACTGGCGCGGAAGCGCCGCCTTCGATCGTCTCGACGATGAGGACGTCTGGGGCCGGCAGTGGGCCCGCGCCTACGTCGAGTTCGCGGCGGGGGAGAAGCGGTCCTGGCTGCACAGCCACGGGATCACCTTCCTACCGACGGTCGGCTGGGCCGAGCGTGGCGACCTGCGGGCCGACGGCCACGGCAACTCGGTGCCGAGGTTCCACGTCGCGTGGGGCACCGGGACCGGCGTCGTCGGGCCGTTCGTCACCTCCGCACTGGCCGCGGCCGATGCCGGACGGCTGACCTTCCACTACCGCCACCGCGTCGACGAGTTGGTGTTCACCGGCGGTGCGGTCACCGGTGTGCGGGGGGCGGTGCTGGCGCCCGACGACGCCCCGCGCGGCGCTCCGTCCAACCGGAATATGTTGGGCGACTTCGAATTGCGTGCGCAGGCGGTCATCCTGACCACCGGCGGCATCGGCGGCAACCACGATGTCGTGCGGCGCAACTGGCCCGAGCGGATGGGGACGCCGCCGTCGTCGATGATCACCGGGGTGCCGGCGTACGTCGACGGGCGGATGCTCGACATCGCCGCCGACAGCGGTGTGCGGCTGGTCAACCGGGATCGGATGTGGCACTACACCGAGGGCGTGCAGAACTGGGATCCGATCTGGCCGGCACACGCGATCCGGATTCTGCCCGGTCCGTCGTCGATGTGGTTCGACGCGCTGGGGCGCCGACTGCCGGCGCCCTTCCTGCCCGGCTACGACACCCTGGGCACGTTGCGGTACCTGCGCACCACGCCGGAGATCGCGCGCTACGACCACAGCTGGTTCATCCTGACGCAGAAGATCATCGAGAAGGAGTTCGCGCTGTCGGGGTCCGAGCAGAACCCCGACATCACCGGTCACGACAAGGTCGGGATGCTCCGCGAGAGGCTGATGAGCAAGGGCGCTCCGGCGCCGGTGGAGGCCTTCAAGAGCCGCGGGGCAGATTTCGTGGTGGCCGACACCATCGAGGAACTCGTCGCGATGATGAACAAGCTCACCGACGAGCCACTGCTGGATCCGGCGTCGATACGGGCTCAGATCGAGTGCCGCGATCTGCAGATGACCAACCCGTACAGCAAAGACGCTCAGGTGCAGGGGATCCGCAACTCCCGGCGCTACCTCGGCGATCGGATCGCCCGGACCGCCGCGCCGCACCGGATTCTGGATCCCGAAGCCGGGCCGCTGATCGGGGTGAAGCTGCACATCCTCACCCGAAAGACGCTGGGCGGCATCCAGACCGACCTGTCCTCGCGGGCCCTGGACGCCGCCGGCGAACCCATCGCCGGGCTGTACGCGGCCGGCGAGGTGGCCGGCTTCGGCGGCGGCGGGGTACACGGCTACAACGCACTGGAGGGCACTTTCCTGGGCGGTTGTCTGTTCTCCGGCCGCGCCGCGGGCCGCGACGCCGCCAGTCGGATATAACGGGAGCCGGGTATGTACGAAGGGGGAGCCGGTATGACGAAGGGGGAGCCGGGTATGACGAAGGGGAAGACAACGAGCGCGACGACCGCCACGACGACCAGTCGCACGCCGGTGAAGATTCTGGTGGTGGTGACCTATCTGGCGATGATCGCCACCAACGCCGCGGCGAATGCGTTGCCGCTCAACGGCAGAAGCACCGGCGAAGTCTCCCTCGAGTATGACAACCTGTTCACCCCGGCCGGGGTGACCTTCTCGGTCTGGGGCGTCATCTACCTGCTGCTGGGCGCCCATGTGCTGTATCAGCTCGGGCTTTTCCGGGACCGGCCGGACACTCCCTCCGACACCGCTCTGCTCAACCGGGTCGGGGTGCTGTTCTCGATCTCCTCGCTGGCCAACACCGCCTGGATTTTCGCCTGGCATTACGACCTGATCCCGCTGTCGGCGCTGCTGCTCGTCAGCATCCTGACGTGTCTGGCTCTCATCGTCACCACGGTGCGGAAGTCGAATCTCACCGGGCGGCAGCGCTGGTTCATCGCAGTGCCGTTCAGTGTGTACTTCGGCTGGACGACGGTCGCTGTCGTCGCCAACATCACTGTGCTGCTTCAGTATTTGCGGTGGGACGCCTTCGGTCTGCCAGAGTCCACCTGGGCGGTCATCATCGTCGCGGTGGCTGCGGCGATCGGCACCGCCACGATGCTGCGCAACCGCGACGTTGCCTACGGGCTGGTGCTGATCTGGGCGTTCACCGGCATTGTGATTCGGCAGACCTCCGATCTGGGTGGCCAATACCCGGCGATCATCGCCGCCGCGGTGGCGTCGCTGGTGGTCTTCCTCGTCGCCGAGGCGCTGATCCTGCGCCGGCGCGGCATCGCGCCGTAAGCAAATGGACCCCAACGCCTACGGAGCTCCGCCGGGCAGCGGCGTCTCGATGCCGCCGTACTACCGGCCGACCCCGTCGGTGCGCAACCGCAACACCTACTTCCCGCAGAGCGAGCCGCTCGGACCCGACGAGATGCGGATCATCGTCATGGGCAGTAACCCGTGGCCGCCTCGGCTCTCCCAGGCGGCTACCTGCCTGATGGTGGAACTGGGCGGCGAAAATGGTTCCTGCACGAGGCTGTTCTTCGATTTCGGCCCCGGTTGCCTGCGCAATATCATCGCCCACCAGGTGCCGGTGCCGCAGATCAACGACATCTTCCTGACGCACCTGCACGTCGACCACTTCGGTGACCTGCCCTATCTGTGGCAGTTCGCGCCGTTCAACGGCCGCTGGACGCCGCTGCGGGTGATCGGTCCCTCCGGCCGGACACCGGAACTGGGCACCGCGGCGATGTGCGCCCACATGGAGGCGATGGGCGCCTGGACCGCCCAGTGGGCAGTCGGCCCGATGCGCGACGGCTACCGAATCCAGCCCAGCGAGTTCGACTTCCGCGACGACGGCGGCGTGTGCTTCGAGCGGGACGGGGTGCGCGTGATCCACTGGCGGCGCTCGCACGGGTCCGACGGAGCCTCGGCCTACCGGCTGGACTGGAACGGACTGTCGTTCGTGTGGACCGGCGACGGAAAACCCGACCGGCTCACCGAGAAGTACGCCGCCGGCGCCGACGTGTTCGTCAGCGAACTGGCCTGTGATCTGGTCAATCTCTGGGCCCTCAAGCAGGGCGTGTCACCGCTGCTGGGCGCCTATGTGCTGGACAACTACCACACCACCCACTACGGAGTCGGCTACCTTGCCGGGCAGATCAAGCCGAGGCTTGCGATGGCAACCCACCTGTCGTTCGACCGCGAACTGGTGGGGGAGATGATCGCCGGGATCCGCGAGCATTACACCGGGCTGTTCGCGTTCGGTATCGACAACGTCGTCGTCAACGTCACCAAGGACGCCATCTGGATCCGCGACGCCGCGCTGCCTGAGACGGCCAACATCGCCCGGCCCGACACCCAGTGGATGGTGGAGAACAACTTCGGCGGCACGGTGCCGGCCGACATCGAGGTGGAAAATCCCATTACCGCCACCCAGGAACAGTCGGTGCGCGACCTGGAAATCGACGCGAGCGTCTTCACCCCGCCGGATCAGGTTCGGCCTCAGGCTCGCAGCAGCGATGACACGCTGACGATGTTCCCGGCGCAGATGATGGGCCTGGATCCGCAGTAGCGGCGGTTCATCGCTTGCCCGCACGGCAGGCCTGCGAGCAGTACTTCACGGTTTCCCAGTCCCGCGCCCACTTCTTGCGCCACTCGAACGGGCGGCCGCAGCGTTCGCAGATCTTCGGGGGGTGGCCGTTCTTCACCCGGGCGTGCATCGGCACGGGTGCGACTCTAGCGCTGGCCGAACACGATCTAGTTCGCGATTAGATCCATTGGTCTCTTTCGCATGCCTGTGATTCCGCGCACGGTCGCCGCAGCGCTTCTCGGGCCGTAGGCGCCTCGACGAGTGAAGAAGATCATCTTGCCCGCGGGATCTGAGCCGTTGTACCGACTCCGGGCCCCGATGGGATTCAAACCCGACGATTTAGGGAACCACCCCTTCTACGTGTTTGGCTGATCGGCGAAACCAGAGAAACGAGGGCCGACCGATCCGTCAGCCGCTGGTCGATATTCGTGCGGCGGCGCCGACGACGCGCCGATGCCTTAGCCGAGGCGAAGCACGATCCGGTTCGCAAACTAGAGCCATTGGTCCCTACCGGATGCGGCTGGCGTCTCGCAGCATTGTCACATTCACGACACGATCGGAGAACGGCATGGCTATCGCCCCAGCGTTTATCCGGTCACACGCCGCAAACGAGTGGATCGACGCGGTGGCTGCGGAGTTGCAGACCGATGACCGGGAGTTCGCGGTTCGCGTGCTGTGGTCGTGGTTGCAGATGATCCTGGAGCGTCTCAGCGCCGTGGCGGCGGCTGGCTTCGCGGCCGATCTCCCGGAGCCCGTCAGGTCGATCTTCCTCGCCGATCACGGCTGCAGTGCGGCTGCGGTGAAGCGGGGAGCGGCCGCGTACACCATCCGGTTCGCGCGCAGTGCCGGGATTGCGGTGCAGGACGTCCGTGCGGTGTCGTCATCGGTGACCGCCGCCATGATGCGTCTGCTTCCGCGGGCGACCGTCGAGAAGGTTCTCGGAGAGCTGGACGCTGACTTGCAGTCGCTGCTGAGAGCTCGGGCCACGGATCGGGCCGCGTAGCGTCCTCCTGCGTGTTTCGCTGTCAAGCGAACAAGAGAAGAGCGGGCTGGCGATGACCAGTCGAAAATCAGCCCTGACCCCACTATTGGGAGCGGCCGCGGCGATGATGGCGCTGCCCGCCGTACCAACTGTGCTGCCGTTGTAGGCAGTCCAGGCGCGCCGACGTATGTGCCCAACTACGACCCGTACCCCGGCGCGGTCGTCGATTCGGATCCGCTCTGCGCTTACTACGACCCCTACGATCCCGGCGCCGTTTTCGATCAGCCCAACTGGGGCGTCGGCGGTTATGGCGGCATCGGTGGTGCCGGTGGAATCGGCGGAATCGGCGGAATCGGCCTACGTTAATCACCGCGGCCCTCGACACAACAAAGCCCTGACCCACGGACCCGTGGTCAGGGCTTTGCCTTCACTGTCGGGGTGGCGGGATTCGAACCCACGACCTCTTCGTCCCGAACGAAGCGCGCTACCAAGCTGCGCCACACCCCGCATGAAGCGCCGTCAGCCTATCGCACCGGCAACCCGGTAAGCCAAACGCTCAGCGTGCAGCTGGTGCGGAGTCTGGCCACACGCAGGACCGCTCGAATTCGTCCAGCGTTTCGGTGTGCCGCTCCGGTGCCAACCCGTGCTTGGCCAGCCAGGCGTCGTCGTTATAGGTGTCGCTGTAGCGGTCCCCGCTGTCGCAGATCAGGGTGACCACCGATCCGCTGGTGCCGGCGGCCACCATCTCGGCCAGCAGCCCGAACGCCCCCCAGAGGTTGGTCCCGGTGGACGGGCCCACCCGACGCCCCAGAACGGACGACACCCGGTGCGCGGCTGCCACCGACGCGGCGTCGGGAACCTGAACCATCCGGTCGATCACCGTCGGCAAGAACGACGGTTCGACGTGCGGCCGGCCGATTCCCTCTACCCGGGAGGACATCCCGGTGGTGATATCGCGGCGCCGCTGGACGTAGGCCGGGTAGAAGGCGGAGTTCTCCGGGTCCACCACGCACAGCCGGGTGGGGTGGCCGCGATACCGGATGTAGCGGCCGATCGTGGCGCTGGTGCCGCCGGTGCCCGCGCCCACCACCACCCAAGAAGGCACCGGGTGACGTTCGTCGCCCAGCTGGTCGAAGATCGACTCGGCGATGTTGTTGTTGCCGCGCCAGTCGGTGGCTCGTTCGGCGTTGGTGAACTGGTCGAGGAAGTGCCCGCCGGTCTCCTCGGCGACACGATGGGCCGCGGCGTTCACCTCGCCAGAACTTTCGACGAAATGGCAACGCCCACCGAATTTCTCGATCAGTTCGATCTTGGCCCTACTGGTGGAGGAGGGCATCACCGCGACGAACGGCAGACCCAGCAGCGCGGCGAAGTACGCCTCGGACACCGCGGTGGAACCCGACGACGCCTCCACCACGGTGGTGCCCTCGGTGATCCAGCCGTTGCACAGCCCGTAGAGGAACAGCGACCGGGCCAGCCGGTGCTTGAGGCTTCCGGTGATGTGGGTCGACTCGTCCTTGAGGTAGAGCGCGACGTCGGCCTGTTCACACCAGGCCGACGGGAGCGGATAGCGCAGCAGGTGGGTGTCGGCGCTACGGCGGGTATCGGCCTCGATAAGCCGGACGGCTTCGTCAGACCAGCCTCGAGGCCCACTGCGGGCGGCTGGTTGGACCGACTGCAGGCTCACGGAATCACTAGCGCACCGAAACGGTGGGCGTCGAACTGAGCAGGGTGCGGGTGACGTCACCGCCGCCGGTAGGGGCGGCCACCAGCGTGAGCAGCGTGGCCTCCGGCCGGCAGCAGAACCGCAGCGGTGCGAACGGCGATGTACCGATGCCGGCCGAGACATGCAGTGCGGTCTCGGCGCCCCAGCGCGACGCGCCCTTGACCCTCGACCGGTCCAAATCGCAGTTGGTGACCAGCGCGCCGTAGAACGGCAGGCACAGTTGGCCGCCGTGGGTGTGGCCGGCCATGACCAACTGGTAGCCATCGGCGGCGAACCGGTCCAGGACACGGGTGTACGGGGCGTGGGTGACCCCGAGGGTCAGGTTGGCGCCCGCACTCGGGGCGCCGGCGATCGTGTCGTAGCGGTCACGTCCGAGGTGGGCGTCGTCGACGCCGGCCGCGGCGATCACCAGGCCGGCCACCTCCAGCTCGCGACGGTTGTGCGTCAGGTCGAGCCAGCCGCGCTCGGTGAACGCCGCGCGGAGATCCTGCCAGGGCAGCGGCTTGCCGTGCACCCGGTGATCCCTGTCGGTGAGGTACTTCGCCGGATTCTTCAGTGTCGGTGCGAAGTAATCGTTGCTGCCGAAGACGAATACCCCCGGAACCGCCAGCAGGTCGCCGAGCGACTGCACCACGGCGGGTACGGCCTTGGGGTGGGCAAGGTTGTCGCCGGTGTTGACCACGAAGTCCGGCTCCCACTGCGCCAGTTCGCGCAGCCATGCCCGCTTCTGGCGCTGCGCCGGGCGCATGTGGATGTCGCTGAGGTGCAGTACCCGCAGCGGCGTCGATCCAGGGGTCAGAACCGGCATCGTGACCTCGCGGACCACGAAGGCGTTGCGCTCGATCACCGCGGCGTAGGCAACCCCGAGAGCGGCGGTTCCGGCCGCAGCGGTGGCTGATGTCCTCAAGGCATTGGCGGCCATACCGGCAGACTACTGCCAGTTCCCCGTGCCGCGGATGGAGAAAATTCCGACCGTTACGGCGGTGGCGGCGGTGGTGGTGGCGGCGGTGCGGGTGGTGGGGGCGGTGGCGGTGGTGGCGCGATCACCGGCACCGTGATCGGTGGGAGGCCCGGAATCTGCACGACCGTCGATCCGATCTGCGGTGGCAGGCCGGGCAGCGGAGGGGGACCGCCGGGGCCGGGCGGCGGCGACGGTGCGGCCGGTTTGGGCGGCGGGGGTGGCGCGACGCCGTTGCTGACGATCAGGGTGACGATGATGCCCGGCACCACCTGCCCGCTCGGGATGGTGCCCAGCACTGTTCCGGCCGACGCAGCACTGTTCTGCATACGTACCTGTTCGGCGATCTGAAATCCGGAGTTGCGCAGCTCTTCTCGTGCACTGTCCTGGGGCATACCGCTGACGTTGGGCACCCGTGAGCCCGGCGCGCCGTCGACGTAGCGGGGATCGGTCGGCGGCATGGTGACGTCACCGAAGTTCGTCGCGATCGGTGTCATCGCGGTGAACCACGTCTCGGCCGGCTCCTTGCCGCCGAACAGATCGCCGTCGCTACAGGGACGCAGCGGGAACGAACACAGGTCGCTCGGCTGCGGGGAGTCGTCGTAGATGTAGTTCACCGCTGCGAAGCGATTGGTGTAGCCGAAGAATCCCGCCGAGCGGTGCGCTTCGGTGGTCCCGGTCTTGCCCGACATCGGAAGGTCCCAGCCCGCTGCACTGGCCGCCGGTGCACCGGTCCCGATGGTGGTGTCCTTGCCCATCGCATTGGACAACGTGTCGGCCAGACCTTCCGGTACCACCTGTTCGCAGGCTTCGGCGTCGATCGCGATTTCGTTGCCGCGCCGGTCAAAAACCTTGTCGATCGGATTAGGTGGGCACCACATGCCGCCGGACGCCAGCGTGGCAGCGACATTGGCCAACTCCAGCGGGTTGACCTGGAACGGGCCCAGGGTGAACGACCCGATGTTCTGTCGCTTGATGAAATCGGCCAGGCTTTCGTTGTTGTCGACTTCGTAGCCGCGCGCCGTGCCCGGTTCGGTGTAGGACCGCAGGCCCAGTCGCACGGCCATGTCGACGGTGCGGCTGACTCCGACTTGCGAGATGAGTTTGGCGAACGCCGTATTCGGCGATTTCGCCAGTGCTTCGGTGACGTTCATCTGCAGATAGCGCGGATCCCGATAGTTCTCGACGCACCAGGTTTCCCTCGGGCAGCCCTTGGCGCCACCCTCGCCGAGTCCCCGCGCCTCGAACCGGCCCGGCACGTCCAGCGTCGCGTTGATCCCGAGCCCCAGATCGAGTGCCGCGGCGATGGTGAAGATCTTGAAGATGGAGCCGGCACCGTCGCCGACCAAGGAGAACGGTTGCGGCTGAACGGTCTGCCCGGCGTCGATGTCCAGGCCGTAGGTGCGGTTACTCGCCATGGCGACCACCGGGTGGCTGGTCTTGCCCGGCAGGATCACGTTCATCACGCTTGCGATGCCGTCGAGGTCCGGGGCCGCAAGCGCATCGACCGCCTTCTTGACCTCACCCTGCACGTCGGGATCCAGCGTGGTCTTGATCAGGTAGCCGCCGCGGGAGATCTGTTCTTTGGTCAGGCCGGCCCGCATCAGGTACTCCTGCGCGTAATCGCAGAAGAAGGCGCGGTCGCCGGCCGCGATGCAACCCCGTGGCAGTTCGTTCGGTCGGGGAAGGATGCCCAGCGGCTGTTGCTTGGCCGCCCGCAGCTCGCCGGCCTTGTCGGGCAGTTGCTCGATCATCTGGTCCAGCACGAGATTTCGGCGAGCCAGTGCGCCGTCCGGGTTGACGTAGGGATTCAGTGAGCTGGTGGACCGAACCAACCCCGCGAGCAGCGCTGACTGCGCCCAGTTGAGATTCGCCGCATCGATCCCGAAGTAGGTCTGGGCGGCATCTTGGATTCCGAACGCACCGTTGCCGAACGACACCAGATTGAGGTAGCGGGTGAGAATCTCCGGCTTGGTCAGGGTCTTGTCCAAGCTCAGAGCCATTCGGATCTCGCGCAGCTTGCGGGCCGGCGTCGGCGCGATCGCGGCTCTTTTCTCCGCGTCGGTCCGCGCGGTGACCAGCAACTGATAGTTCTTCACATACTGCTGCTCGATAGTGGAGCCGCCGCGGGTGTCGGAGTCGCCGGAGGCGTAGCCGGCCAGCCCCGTCAGGGTGCCCTTCCAATCCACACCGTTGTGCTCGGCGAAGCGTTTGTCCTCGATCGAGACCAGGGCCAGTTTCATGGTGTCGGCGATCTTGTCGCTGGGCACTTCGAATCGGCGCTGCGAATACAGCCACGCGATGGTATTGCCCTTGGTGTCGACCATGGTCGTCACCGCGGGGACTTCACCCTCGAGGACCTGCGTTGATCCGTTGGCCACGATGTCGGAGGCGCGGTTTGACATCAAACCCAATCCCCCCACCAGGGGGAACAGCAGAGCCGCCACGAGAACGCTGGCAAGGAGGCAGGACCACGCCAGCTTGATGACCGTGGAGCCTGCCGGGGGGCGTTCCGACATGAGTTACAGCCTAACGAGGCGGCTACCGCGCATTTTCAGGCCCGTAGTCGGGTTCGGGGTGGGCGGCAACAAACCACGACTTCTGACCCCGGAGTCACAAAACCCCAGTTCATGCTCGGCCTGGACGGTTGTCCCAAAAAACCTGTGATCTGACTGTTGCGCAAACGGGACTGACCACCTACTTTAAGCACACAGTGCGACGCAGGTTACACAGGCGAAGCAATGTGGCGTAGATCGCACCGCGGCCTACATCGGAGGGATTGGTCGCCAGTACGGCGGCTGTAGACGAAGGGGATCGCCAGTGTCGGTGACTCGGCCCGCTGCCCGTAGGACTAGCACAGCGTCTATGCAGAGTTCACTTCAACAAGCAGCGAGCGGGGAAGCCCGAATCGCGTGGGTCTCGAAAGCTCTCTGTCGCACGGCTGATCCCGACCAGCTTTTCGTCCGCGGCGCCGCTCAGCGAAAGGCCGCCGTCATCTGCCGGCATTGCCCGGTCATCACCGAATGCGGAGCCGACGCGCTGGACAACCGCGTTGAGTTCGGTGTCTGGGGTGGTATGACGGAGCGCCAGCGCCGCGCCCTGCTCAAGCAGCACCCCGAGGTTTCCTCGTGGGCGGAGTTCTTTGCTGCTCGCCAGCACCGCAGCGTCTGCTGACCCGCTCGTCACACCGACGCCCGTTGCGAGGCGCTTACGTCTCGCCGGTGATCTGATCGGCGATCGCCTGCAACGCGTTCATATCGGACACGTCGAAGGGCAGTGACGGCACACCCACCACCCGTACCTTCGGGTTGGCGCCGGTGAACCGCGACAGCAACCGCACCTCCCGCTTGGCGGTCTGGCCGCGGTCGGCGTGGATCCGCAGCACCCCTGCGGTCAGCTCGTCGCCCGCGGCATCGGGCGAGGCTGCCAGCCGCGACTCTAGTTCCGCCGCACCGTCGATGGCGCGCTCCACCGTCAGCGGGCAGAGCATCGGATGGGTCCGATTTAGGATCAGGCCCGCCAGCGGCATGTTCTCCTCAGACAGCCGGTCGACGAAGAACGCCGCCTCGCGTAGCGCGTCGGGTTCGGCTGCCGCGACCACCACGAACTGGGTGCCGTGCCGCTTGAGTAATTCGTAGGTCCTTTCGGCCTTCTGCCGGAAGCCGCCGAAGGTGGCATCCAGCGACTGCACGAACGTGGCGGCGTCGGACAGCATCTGCGAGCCGACGATCGTCGACAGCGCCTTCATCGCAAGGCCCATGACACCGGTCACCAGCTTGCCGAAACCGCGGCCCGGGCCTAGGAAGAGCTTCCACATCCGGCTGTCCATGAAGTTGCCCAGCCGCTTGGGTGCGTCGAGGAAATCCAGGGCGTTGCGCGACGGCGGGGTATCGACCACGACCAGATCCCAGCGATCCTGATGGAGCAGCTGGCCCAGCTTCTCCATGGCCATGTACTCCTGTGTTCCAGACAGCGATGTCGCCACCGTCTGATAGAACGTGTTGTTCATAATCGCTTCTGCGCGTACAGGATCGGAGTGTTCCAGCACCATGTCATCGAAGGTGCGGCGCATATCGAGCATCATGGCGTGCAGCTGCCCGGCCACCTCCTCGCCGAGCGGAACCCGCTGCGGCTCGTTGCCGAGTTCTTTGATGCCCAGTGCCTGGGCGAGCCGCTTGGCCGGGTCGATGGTCAGCACCACGACGGTGCGGCCGTACTCCGCTGCGCGCAACGCCATCGCCGCCGCGGTGGTGGTCTTGCCGACACCGCCGGCGCCGCAACACACCACCACCCGGTTGGTCCTGTCGGACAGGATGGACTTCATGTCCAGCGCTGGAGGCGCCCCGCTCATAAGACTCCCATCATCGCGCTATCTGACGCCCTGCTGGGCAAGAATGTCGGCGAGTTCGTAAAGGCTGCCCAGATCCACGCCGTCGGCGATGGTCGGCAGTTCCAGCCGGGGCACACTGATTTTCTCCAACTCCAGTGCGCTCTCCGAGCGGGCCCTAATCCGGCTGGCGTGCTCGATGGTCTCGGTGAGCAAACCCGCGAAATCGTGGTCGGGCAGGTCGATTCCGGCCCGCGACAACCCGGACCGCACCGCGTCGGCGTCGAGGTCGCCGTCGGCCGCCGGGGCCAGTGCGTCGGCCGGCAGGAAGGGGGGGATGTTCCGGTTCACGATCACAGTGCCGATCGGCAGGCCGAGACTCTCCAGCTCCTCGATGGCCTCGATGGTCTCCTGGATGGGCAGCGCCTCCAGCAGAGTGACCAGATGGATGGCGGTCTGCTCGGAGTGCAGCAGTCGGACCACGCCTTCGGACTGCCCATGCACCGGACCGCCCTTGGCCAGGCTGGCCAACGCCTTGGTGACGTCGAGGAACCGGGCGATACGGCCCGTCGGCGGGGAGTCCACGACGATAGCGTCGTACACCGGCCGGTTGTCCGGGCCGAGCCGCACCGCGGCTTCCTTGATCTTCCCGGTCAGCAGAACATCGCGCAGACCAGGGGCGATCGTGGTGGCGAACTCGATGGCACCGACCCTGCGCATCGCCCGCCCGGCGAGGCCCAGGTTGTAGAACATGTCGAGGTACTCCATGAACGCCGCTTCGATGTCGACCGCCAGAGCATTGACATGTCCGCCCGCCTCGGCGGTGGCCACTTTGACTTCTTGATACGGCAGCGGGGGAACATCGAAAAGCTGCGCAATCCCTTGGCGCCCTTCGACTTCCGCTAGCAACACCCGCCGGCCGCCGGCGGCGAGGGTCAGCGCGAGAGCTGCCGCGACGGTGGTCTTGCCGGTTCCTCCCTTGCCGGTGACGAAGTGCAGTCGGGCCTGGGTCAGGCGGTCGGGCCAGCCGACTGCGCTGCCGCCACTCGGGATGGTCGTCACCAGTGCATGCTATCCAAGGTCATAGCGGCGCCTGGTTAATCGGCAGGAGGTTAGGCTTCCGTCATGAGCCAACCAACAACGTGGGAGTACGCGACGGTGCCGCTGCTGACTCATGCGACCAAGCAGATCCTCGACCAGTGGGGTGCTGACGGCTGGGAGCTGGTGTCGGTGTTGCAGGGTCCGACCGGCGAGCAGCACGTCGCATACCTGAAGAGGCCGAAGTGAGCGCCAAGGCCCGGCTGGCCGAACTGGATATCACGCTGCCGTCGGTAGCCACTCCGTTGGCCGCCTACGTTCCGGCCGTTCGGACGGGCAATCTGGTCTATACGTCCGGACAGCTGCCGCTCGAAGCCGGCGAACCCACCCATTCGGGCAAGGTCGGTGCCGAGGTGAGCGCCGAAGAGGGCAAGGTGGCGGCCCGCACCTGCGCGCTGAACGGACTGGCCGCCATCGACGCCCTGGTTGGTCTCGACTCGGTGGTCCGGGTGGTGAAGGTGGTCGGCTTCGTCGCCTCGGCTCCTGGTTTCACCGGTCAACCCGGCGTGATCAATGGCGCGTCGGAGCTTCTCGGCCAGGTGTTCGGCGCCGCCGGTGCGCACGCCCGCTCCGCGGTGGGCGTTACGTCGTTGCCGTTGGACGCACCGGTCGAGGTGGAACTCATCGTCGAGGTCGATTGACCTCGAAGCCGGTTCTAACCGGGGCGCAATCGACCACCGGCGGAGGCCATCCGGCTTACGGCCTGCTGCGGCAGGTCACCGACACGGCTGCGGTCCTGTTGTGCCACAACCCCGGGCCGTTGACGCTGGAGGGAACCAACACCTGGGTGCTGCGCGCGCCGGGCAACCCCGAGTGCGTGGTGGTCGACCCCGGCCCTGACGACGACGAACACATTGCGCGGGTCGCCGGGCTGGGCCGGATCGCTGTGGTCCTGATCAGTCACCGGCACGGCGACCACACCGATGGGATCGACAAGCTCGTCGATGCCACCGGCGCGGCGGTCCGGTCGGTCGGCAGCGGATTCCTGCGCGGGCGCGGCGGCTACCTGCGCGACGGCGAGGTGATCGAGGCCGCCGGCCTGCGGATCGAGGTGTTGTCGACGCCCGGTCACACCGCGGACTCGATGAGCTTCGTGCTCGACGACGCGGTGCTGACGGCCGACACCGTGCTCGGCCGGGGCACCGCCGTCATCGACGCCGAGGACGGCAACCTGGCCGACTATCTGCATTCGCTGCGTCGGCTCCGTGGGCTGGGCCCGCGCACGGTGTTACCCGGCCACGGGCCCGAGTTGGCTGACGTGGCCGCTGTCGCGGACGTGTACCTGGCACATCGGCAGGAGCGCCTGGAACAGGTGCGAAGCGCTTTGCGGGTGCTGGGTGAGGACGCGACGCCGAGGCAAGTCGTCGAGCATGTCTACGCCGACGTCGACACCACGCTCTGGGACGCCGCTGAATCATCGGTGCGGGCACAGCTGGACTACCTGCGCCGAGATTGACGGCAGGCAGAAAAACACCGAGAGGTCACCTGCGTCAGCGCAATGTCGCGGTGGTTACCGCGCCCGTCTTGCCAGCCGCTCGGAGTCGCAGATCAGAACGCTCTTGCCTTCCAGCCGGATCCACCCGCGGTGGGCGAAGTCTGCCAGCGCTTTGTTGACCGTCTCGCGGGAGGCGCCGACGAGCTGGGCGATCTCTTCTTGCGTCAGATCGTGGGTGACTCGCATGGCACCACCCTCCTGGGTGCCGAACCGCTGCGCGAGCTGCAGCAGCTGCTTGGCCACTCGGCCCGGAACGTCGGTGAAGATGAGGTCGGCCAAGTTGTTGTTCGTGCGCCGCAACCGGCGTGCGAGCACCCGCAGCAGCTGCTCGGCGATCTCCGGGCGATCGGCGATCCACGCCCGCAGCGCGTCGCGGTCCATCGAGACCGCGCGCACCTCGGTGATGGTGGTGGCGCTCGACGTCCGGGGTCCGGGGTCGAAGATCGAGAGCTCGCCGAACATGTCGGAGGGACCCATGATCGTCAGCAGGTTCTCCCGGCCATCCGGGGAACGCCGGCCGATCTTCACCTTGCCGGTGAGGATGATGTAGAGCCGGTCACCCGGCTCGCCTTCGGAGAACACCGTGTGTCCGCGCGGAAAATCGACCGGCTGCAGTTGCTTGGTGAGGGCGGATACCGCGGTCGGATCAACGCCCTGGAAGATTCCGGCCCTGGCCAGGATCTCGTCCACGTGTCCCTCTCAGCTCGTGCGGGTGCCTGTTGCGCGCTGACGCTACCGCTTACTCAAGCCTAATGCTTAGGCGGTCTCGACGAATGTCAACGCTACACACGGTTCGCGAATCCCGTTGGTTGAAATAGTGGATTTGGACGGGTTGGCAGGCCGGGCTCGTCGATGAGAAGTACGGGGTCGAATCGGGGCGGCGGCTGAGACGCCGGGTGGGAGGAAGCCAGTTCGGTCAGCGTCCGATGTGCTGCTTTCTGCCGCGCGGCCCGGGCCGCGCGCTCCAATCGCGTGACCACTTCGCACGCCGACGGGGGGTCGCCGTGTACCAGGCTTTCCAGGCGCTGCAAGCCGAGCGTGAACAGCATCAGCAGCGCGGGGAACGACACCGCGACCAACCATGACATAGGCGGCAAGTAAACCGGCGCAACGTCTCATCGGGATCACGAAATGCCACCGGTCTGTCGGCGGTCAGTACCCTGGCTCAGATGGCGGCGAGGTCCTCAGATCGGTTGGCGACGCCGACCGGGAAGTGGGATGCCGAGACGCATCTGGGCCTGGTGCGGCGCGCCCGCCGGATGAACCGGACGTTGGCGGTGGCGTTCCCGCATGTCTACTGCGAATTGGATTTCACCAACCCGCTCGAACTTGCCGTCGCCACCATTCTGTCGGCGCAAAGCACCGATAAGCGGGTCAACCTGACCACCCCCGCCGTGTTCGCGAAGTACCGCACAGCGCGCGACTACGCCGAGGCCAACCGCACCGAGCTCGAGGAATTGATCAGGCCCACCGGCTTCTACCGCAACAAGACCACCTCACTGATCCGGCTCGGACAGGAACTGGTCGAGCGGTTCGACGGCAAAGTGCCGCGCACCCTGGAGCAACTGGTGACCCTGCCCGGAGTGGGCCGCAAGACCGCCAACGTGATTCTCGGCAACGCCTTCGACATACCGGGCATCACTGTTGACACCCACTTCGGAAGGCTGGCCCGACGCTGGCGCTGGACCGCCGAGACCGATCCGGTCAAGGTCGAGCACGCCGTCGGCGCGCTCATCGAGCGCCGGGAGTGGACGCTGCTGAGCCACCGGGTGATCTTCCACGGCCGCCGGGTCTGCCATGCCCGCAAGCCCGCGTGCGGGGTGTGCGTGCTGGCCCGGGACTGCCCGTCGTACGGCACCGGGCCCACCGACCCCCTGGCGGCCGCGGGGCTGGTACGGGGGCCCGAGACCGAACACCTGCTGGCGTTGGCCGGGTTGTAGGCATGGATTCTTGATGCGAACGTCGACCCGCTGGACGCTGGCGGTGCTGGCCGTCCTGGTCGCACTGGCCGTCGCGATGACCATGAAACTCGTCGAGCGGCCGGCGCAGCCGGAGGCGGCCGGCGCCGGACCAGCTCGCACGCACCGCGACGCCGACACCCCCGAAGCGCTGGCCGAACCGCGGAAACTGGCCGATCTGCCGGCCTGCCCAGTCGGTAGCGGCGCCGGTCCCGGTCAACTGCGCGACGTGCTGGTCGAGTGTGCCGCCGACGGCACCGAGGTCGACGCCGCCCGGGTCCTGGCCGATCGCACGGTGGTGCTCAACCTGTGGGCCTACTGGTGCGGGCCGTGCGCGGACGAACTGCCCGCGATGCAGGAGTATCAGCGCCGCGCCGGGGAATCCGTGACGGTCGTGACGGTGCATCAGGACGAGAACGAGTTGGCCGCGCTGCTGCTGATGGCCGAGCTGGGTGTGCGGTTACCGGTGCTGCAGGACGGGCGGCGCAGTATCGCCGCGGCGCTCGCTGTGCCCAACGTCATGCCAGCCACGGTGGTGCTGCGCCGGGACGGTAGCGTGGCCAAGGTGCTGCCACAGCCCTTCACCAGCGCCGATGACATCGCTGCTGCGGTGGACGCGGCCCTGCGGTGACCAGGGGTGCCGGTGACGAGGGGTCGCACTGTGTCCCGATCGGCGACGAGGGGTCGCACAGAATCCCGATCGGCGACGAGGGGTCGCACAGAATCCCGATGAGCACAGCCGAACCGCTCCGCCCGCAGCTGCGGCCGCCGTGGCTGGCCCCCCTGGTGGACAACCTCGACCGGGTTCCCGGTGTGTTCCGCCGCCGGTTGCCGGCGGAGGTGCTCGCCGCACTGAGTGGTGTGGGCGCTCCGTCCTCCCGCGATGCGGCGGTGCTGGTGCTGTTCTCCGGGCCGCCGGAGCACCCGGCCGGTCAGGTGCCCGATGATTCCGACCTGCTGCTCCTCGTGCGTGCTGGCACCTTGCGTCATCACGCCGGGCAGGCCGCCTTCCCCGGCGGGGCCGTCGACCCCGACGACGCGGGCCCCGTGCACACCGCGCTGCGGGAGGCCTCCGAGGAGACCGGAATCGATCCGGCGCGGCTGCACCCGCTGGCCACGCTGGACCGGATGTTCATCCCGCCGTCGGGATTCCATGTGGTGCCGGTGCTGGCCTACTCGGCCGACCCCGGGCCGGTGACCGTCGTCAACGAGTCCGAGACTGCCGCGGTGGCCCGGATCCCGCTGCGGGCCCTCGTCAATCCGGCTAACCGGCTGATGGTGTACCACCCCGCTGCCGGACCGCGCTTCGCCGGACCGGCTTTCCGGCTCAACGACATGCTGGTGTGGGGTTTTACCGGTCACGTAATCTCGGCCATGCTCGACGTGGCCGGATGGGCTCAGCCGTGGGACACCCAGGACGTGCGAGAGCTGAACGACGCGACGGAGCTCGTCGGCGACGACAGTGAGGAGTCGGTGTGACGAGTTCGCAGTGGCTGGACATCGCCATCATCGGCATAGCGCTCATCGCGGCGATCTCCGGCTGGCGCTCGGGTGCGCTCGGTTCGCTGATGTCGTTCATCGGGGTGGTCCTCGGCGCCATCGCCGGAGTGATGCTTGCCCCGCACGTCGTGGGCGATGTCACTTCGCGAGGAAAACTGTTCGCCGCCCTGTTGCTGATCCTGGTGCTTGTGGTGATCGGCGAGGTGGCCGGTGTGGTCCTGGGCCGAGCGGTCCGCGGGTCGATCCGCAGCGGACCGGTCCGGGTGGTCGACTCCTTTATCGGGGTGGCGCTGCAACTGGTCGTCGTGCTGATCGCCGCCTGGCTGCTGGGCAGCCCCCTCATGACGTCCAGCCAGACCAACCTGGCGTCCGCGGTCAAGGGATCGCGGGTCGTCACCGAGGTCGACAAGTACGCCCCGGAGTGGCTGCGGGCGGTACCCAAGCGGATCTCGTCACTGCTGACCATCTCCGGTCTCAAAAACGCCCTGGAGCCGGTGGGCCGGGCGAACCCGGTGGTCGACGCGCCCGACGCCTCGCTGGCCGACAGTTTGGTGGTGGCCAAGTCGCGTCCCAGCGTGGTGAAGATCCGGGGCGTGGCGACGGCCTGCCAGAAGGTGCTGGAAGGCACCGGATTCGTCATCGCGCCCAATCGGGTGATGTCCAACGCGCATGTGGTCGCCGGTTCGGACAGCGTGACCGTCGAGGCCGAGGGCAACACCTACGACGCGACGGTGGTGTCCTACGACCCGGCGGCCGACATCTCAATCCTGGATGTGCCGAACCTGCCGCAGCAGCCGTTGGTTTTCGCGCAGGAGCCGGCCAAGACCGGTACGGACGCGGTGGTGCTCGGCTTTCCCGGTGGCGGTGAGTTTGTTGCGACCCCGGCGCGGGTCCGGGAGATCATCGAGCTCAACGGCCCGGACATCTACAAGACCACCACGGTCAATCGTGAGGTCTACACGATCCGGGGGCTTGTGCGGCAAGGCAATTCGGGTGGCCCGATGATCAACCGCGCCGGCCAGGTGATCGGCGTGGTGTTCGGCGCGGCGGTGGACGACAACGACACCGGCTTTGTCATGACCACCGACGAGGTGTCGCGTCAGCTTGCCAAGATCGGCAACACCGCGAAGGTGCCCACTGGGGCGTGCGTCGGCGGTTGAGCGCAGCTACAGCGCAGTCAGGAACCGCTGCAGTTCGTCGTTGACACCGTCGGGCGACTCCTCGTGCGCGTAGTGGCCGATGCCAGACAGGCCGACGAAGAGGCCGCGTGAGGTGTATCGGCGGCTACGGTCCACCGGGTCGCCGAGCACGTAGGGGTCGGCGTCGCCGCGAATGTGCAACAGCGGCACGTCGAGTCGACGGTCCATGAGTTTCATGAATCGCCGGCCCTCGCTTCGGGTCTGGCTGCGTACCGCCCAGCGCTGATACTCCAGTGCGGAGTGCGCCGCCGACGGGATCTGGATGGCCTGACGCAGGTAGGCGATCGTCTCCGAGAAGTCTTCGGAGGCAAGCCATTTCCCTGACGAACGGCTGCGCACCAGTACCTCGAGTTCGTCGGCGTTGTCGCGGGTCAGCACGTGCTCCGGCCAGCGCGGCACCTGATAGCGCATCAGGTAGGGCAGCACGGCGCGGCGCTGGTCGCTGTTGGTCAGCACCGATCTGCGCAGGGCTGCCGGGTGCGGTGAACTCACCAGCGCGATGGCATTGATCATTCGCGAATGCAGGACCGCGGTGGCCCAGCAGACCAGGCCACCGTCGGCGTGACCGACCAGCGTCGCCGTGGTGTGTCCGAGCGCGCGGATCAGGCCGGCGGTGTCACCGGCCAGAGTCCAGCCGTCGTACCCGCGCGGCGGTTTGTCGCTGCCGCCGTAGCCCCGCAGGTCCACAGCCACCACCCGGGCACCG
Source organism: Mycolicibacterium sp. (assembly GCA_032117575.1). GTDB lineage: Bacteria > Actinomycetota > Actinomycetes > Mycobacteriales > Mycobacteriaceae > Mycobacterium. Next base: position 23,453 of record JAULZA010000034.1, on the reverse strand, counting down.
GACAGGCCGCGCAGCTGATGGCGCCATGACCACCAGAACGAGCCGAACCCGTGCAGCAGCAGCACCAGTGGCCGCGCGGTGGGCGGCGTTTCGTCGTCGGGATCGGAGATCGCCTCGACGCACTGGAACCGGATGCCGTTGGCGTGGACGTCGTGATGGCGCCACGGACCCGCGATGCGGGTGACCGACGGGTCCGGCTGATTCATCACCGACCCGAGGGGTCGCGGGGCAACCGGTCGTGATCGATGGTCCCGGGGGTGTCGGGATCGGCGAATATCGCGGTGGTCGGGTCGTGCTGCGTTTCCTCGGCCTGGTAGCTCACCGATGCGGTGGATTCAGCTGATTCCTCATAGGTCACCGAGGACTCGTAGACCGGCTCGCTGTAGGTGACGGGCTCTTCGTAGACGACGACCTGTTCGTAGGAGACCGGCTCGCTGTAGGTGACGGGCTCTTCGTAGACGACGGCTTCTTCGTAGGTGACCGGCTCTTCGTAGACGACGGCTTCTTCGTAGGTGACGGGCTCGCTGTAGGTGACGGGCTCTTCGTAGACGACGGCTTCTTCGTAGGTGACCGGCTCTTCGTAGGTCACCGCTTCGGTCACCGCTTCTTCATAGGCAACAGCAGCCGGTGCGATGGGTGCATGAACGGCCCGCTCGGCCCGCTCGGCCCGCGCCGGTGTCCGCTCCGGTGTCCGCGGCTTCGAAGGTGCCGGCGCCGGAGCGGGCGCGGTCAACGCGGGAGCCGACGCAACGGGTGCCGTTCCCTTGAACTTCGCCAGCCCCGGGGTCAGCGCCGCGGTGGTCTCCTTGACCGATTCGATGGCCTGTTTCGGACCGCGGATTCGACGCACCTTCAAAAAGCCCAGTAGCGCGAGCACCGCTGTGACGACGAGCATCAGCACGAATACGATCAGGAAAGCGGCCCAGCGCCACAACCAGGTATCCAGCAGCTCCGCGAGGAAAAGGAACATGAAGAACGTGGAGTAGAGCAGCACCACCAGGGCGAGGATGAAGAACACACTGCCGGTGAGGCCCTTCTTCACATCACGGGTGATCTCCGCCTTGGCCAGCTCCACCTCCGCGCGCACCAGCGTGGACATCTGGGTAGTGGCGTCCCGGACGAGCTCTCCGATGGAAGCGTTGGCGGATACAGCGTGTGGGTCCACCAGCGGGATCGAGGTCACCGTGGTAGGCACCCCGTTCTTGCGATCCCGATTGCTCACGGTTTTCCTCCAGCGTCGATGTGGTCGCGGCTTATGTTGCCACGTCGGACACGACGCCGGAGTACCCGCGCCTTTGTTGCAGAAGTTACAGATGTGACTCCGATAGACTCGACGGTCAAATGGGATTCCTTGATGGAGGTGCGGTGATCGGCGTGACCGCTGCACGGCGCACGGTGGAAGCCGTGGCTCTGAGCTGCGCTGTTCTGGCCCTGACGGCGCCGCCTGCCGCCGCCTCGGAGCCGGTTCCGATGGGCGGTGGCGCCGGCCTCGTGATCGACGGCGACACCTTCTGCACCCTGACGTCGATCGGCAAGGACCGAAGCGGCACGCTGGTCGGCTTCACCTCCGCGCACTGCGGCGGCCCCGGGGCCCAAGTCGCCGCTGAGGGCGCCGAGGACCGCGGCGTGATCGGCACCATGGTGGCCGGCAACGATGGGCTGGACTATGCCGTCATCCGCTTCGATCCGGAAAAGGTGACTCCGGTGTCGAACTGGAACGGGTTCATCATCGACGGGATCGGGCCGGATCCGGCGTTCGGCCAGGTGGCCTGCAAACTGGGCCGCACCACCGGCTACTCGTGTGGAGTGACCTGGGGCCCCGGCCAAGATCCCGGCACCATCGTCAACCAGGTGTGCGGGCGGCCGGGCGATTCCGGGGCGCCGGTCACGGTCAACAACAAACTCGTGGGCATGATCCACGGTGCCTTCACCGACGGCCTGCCCACCTGCGTCATCAAATACATCCCGCTGCACACCCCGGCGATCACGATGTCGATCAACGCGATCCTTGCCGACATCGCCGCCAAGGACCGGCCCGGCGCCGGCTTCGTCCCCGTCGCCGCGCCGATGCCCGGACCGGCCTAGTTCGCCTTGCTGGCCCGGATCGCCTGGAACACCGTTGGATCGAGCAGCGTTGAGGTGTCGCCCAATTCGCGTCCTTCGGCGACGTCGCGCAGCAGCCGCCGCATGATCTTGCCGCTGCGGGTCTTAGGCAGTTCCGGTACGACGTGAATCTCCCGCGGCTTGGCGATCGGTGAGATCTCCCGTGCCACTTCCCTGCGTAACTCGTTGACCATGTCCGCGGTCGTCATGTCGGCGTGGCTCTCCTTGAGGATGACGAACGCACAGATCGCCTGGCCGGTGTGTTCGTCGGACGCGCCGACCACCGCCGCCTCTGCCACCCCGGCATGGCCGACCAGGGCCGACTCGACCTCCGCGGTCGAGATGCGGTGGCCCGACACGTTCATCACGTCGTCGATGCGCCCGAGCACCCAGACCTCGCCGTCGGTGCCGTAGCGGGCACCATCACCCGCGAAGTACCACCCCTGATCGGCGAACCGCGACCAGTAGGTCTCCACGAATCGCTCGTGGTCACCCCAGATGCCGCGCAACATCGCTGGCCACGGCTTGTCCAGAACCAGATAACCGGTCACCGGTTCGCCGTGCTCGGTGGCCGGTGGAAGTTCCTGGCCGTGATCGTCGACGATCTTGGCCGAGATGCCGGGCAGCGGACACATCGCCGAGCCGGGCTTGCAGTTGGTCACACCCGGCAGCGGGGAGATCATCGCCGCGCCGGTCTCGGTCTGCCACCAGGTGTCCACGATCGGCGCCTGGTCGCCGCCGAACACCAACCGGTACCAGCGCCACGCCTCGGGGTTGATGGGCTCGCCGACCGAGCCGAGTAACCGCAGGCTGGACAGGTCGTGTTCGAATGCCAGCTCGCGGCCCCACTTCATGAACGTCCGGATGAGGGTCGGCGCGGTGTAGTAAATCGTTACGCCGTACTTCTCGATGACCTGGAAGTGCCGGTGCTCATCCGGCGACATCGGGGTGCCCTCGTAGACGACCTGGGTCGCGCCGTTGGAGAGCGGACCGTAGACGATGTAGCTGTGGCCGGTCACCCACCCGATATCGGCTGTGCACCAGTAGATGTCGCGTTCCGGCTTGATGTCGAACACGTAATTGTGGGTGTAGGACGCCTGCGTCAGATAGCCGCCGGAGGTGTGCATGATGCCCTTGGGCTTGCCGGTGGTGCCCGACGTGTAAAGCAGGAACAGCGGCTGCTCGGAGTCGAATGCCTCCGGTGTGTGCTCAGTAGAGGCGCTGTCGACGACCTCGTGCCACCACAGGTCGCGGCCATCGGCCCAATCCACATCGATGCCGGTGCGCCGGACGACGAGAACGTTGCGGACCGACGGCTGCCCGGCCACCGCCTCGTCGACGGCGGCTTTGAGCGACACCGCACTGCCCCGGCGGTACTGACCGTCGGTGGTGATCACGAGCTTGGCTTCGGCGTCCTCCACACGGGCGCGCAGCGCCGCGGCGGAGAACCCGCCGAAGACCACCGAGTGCATGATCCCCAGCCGCGCGCAGGCCAGCATCGCCACGATCGCCTCGGGCACCATCGGCATGTAGATGGCCACCCGGTCCCCGGCGACCAGTCCCAGATCGGTCAGGGCGTTGGCGGCCTTGCAGACCTCGTCCTTGAGTTGGGCGTAGGTGATCGCCCTGGCGTCCCCGAGCGGCTCGCCCTCCCAGTAGATGGCCACCCGGTCACCGTTGCCGGCCTCGACGTGACGGTCCACACAGTTGTAGGCGACGTTGAGCTTGCCGCCCACGAACCACTTGGCCACCGGTGCTCCGGACCAGTCCAGGACCTCGGTGAAGGGGGTCTCCCAGTGCAGCCGGTTGGCCTGCTCGGCCCAGAACCCGAGCCGGTCGTCCTCAGCCCGTTTGTAGAGATCGGCCGTCGCGTTGGCCGCCTTCGCGAACTCCTCCGACGGAGGGAAATGGGTCGGAACATCGGTGTGCGCCTCGGTCATATATGTGAGCGTAGTCACCAATTCACGGCGACTCGGCGGTAGTTCACGCGGTAGCGCCGGACGGCGGTTGCGGCGCGGCGAACGGCTTATCAACGTCCGGCCAGCGGTCCCGCGGGCGCCCGCCGGATCAGCGGTACTAACGTGGCCGTCGTGAGCCCCGGACAGCCCGACCTGCTGGCACCCCTGCTTGGCCTGCCGGGGGTGTCGGATGCCGCCGAGGCGGCCCGGACCGCCCTCGGCAAAGCCCATCGGCACCGGACCAACCTGCGCAACTGGCCGGTCACCGCGGCAGAGTCCGCGGTGCGCGGGGCCCGGTGCTCCTCGGCCCTCGACGGCGGCGGGGTTCAGCTGGGCGACGAGGCCGCGGGGTCCGAAGACCCGGTCCTCGCCGGAGCGCTGCGGGTAGGCCAGGCATTGGAGGGCGGCGCCACCAATCTGGTGGGTGTGTGGCAACGCGCACCCCTGCAGGCACTCGCCCGACTGCATGCACTGGCAGCGGCCGACATGGTGGACGACGCAGACCTGGGCCGGCCGCGGCCGGTGCCGGAAGTGGCCGCCCGGCTCGATCTCGTCACCCGGTTGGTTACCGGCGGGAGTTCGGTTCCTGCGGTCGTCCTGTCCGCCGTGGCCCACGGTGAGCTGCTGACCCTGGCCCCGTTCGGTGCCGCCGACGGTGTCGTCGCCCGGGCCGTCTCCCGGCTGATCACGATGGTCACCGGTCTGGACCCGCATGGTCTCGGGGTTCCCGAGGTGTACTGGATGCGCCGCGCGGACGAGTACCGGGCAGCGGCCGCCGGCTTTTCCAGCGGCCAACCCGAGGCCGTCGGCGCCTGGGTCCTGCTGTGCTGCCAGGGCTTGGAAGACGGTGCGCGGGAGGCCATCTCGATCGCTGAGGCGGCGAAGACCTGAGCAGTCCCGAACATGAAGCGGGCGGCGTTCCGAATCGAGTTCGGCGCGCCGCCCGCTAACACGGTTCCGAGTTACCAAGCGTGCTAGGTGGGTTGCGTGGATGGCCTCGGCGCTTCGGACTGCGCTGCGAAGGCCGACCCCTCCAAAGGAGCCACGGACTTCACCCGCTCTGTCCAAATACGCAGGCCCGCAACACTTCTGCCAACATCGCGGCGTGCTCCGCGTGGGTGCTCGGGAACCGTGCTGGGATGCTCGACCCGGGAGGTAGAACCTTCTCTTCCGGCGCTGCCTTGGCCTTGCCGAGCTTCCGTGACTCCTTTGTACTCCGTGATAGCCGTCACAGCAAGAGAAACGCGAGAAATGGTTCGAGCTTTTCAAAAACCGAAGCGGCGCAACGCTGCTGACGTCGCCGAGTAGGACAGCGCGCCCGCGGCCAGGGCGCTCATCACCACCGCGGCAGTGGTCGCCACCGCCGCACTCGACGGCGCCGGAATGCGTTCGCGCAGCGGTACCGGCCGGGTGAAGGTCAGCACCGGCCAATCCCGCTGAGCGGCCTCCTTGCGCAGCGGCCGGTCCGGGTTCACCACGGCGGGATGGCCGACCTCGGCCAGCATCGGCAGGTCGGCGATCGAGTCGGAGTACGCGTAGCAGTGTTCGAGCGCGTATCCCTCCACGCCGGCAAGTTCGCGCACCGCGGCGGCCTTGTTCTCGCCGTAGCAGTAGAAGTCGACTTCGCCGGTGTACTTACCGTCAAGGACCTCCATGCGGGTAGCCAGCGCGTGCGTCGCCCCCAGGGCCCGGGCGATCGGGGCCACGATCTCCTCCCCGGAAGCCGAGACCACCACCACGTCTCGGCCGCACAACCGGTGGTCGGCGATGAGCTCAGCCGCCTCGGCGAACACCAGCGGATCGACGATGTCATGGAGCGTCTCGGCGACGACTGCTTTGACCTGCTCGACGTCCCACCCGGCGCACATGCTCGTCACGTAGGACCGCATCCGGTCCATCTGGTCATGATCTGCACCCGACATCAATAAGAGGAATTGCGCGTAGCTGGATTTGAGAACCGACCGCCGGTTGAGCAGACCTTGGTCGAAGAAAGACTTACTGAAGGCGAATGTGCTCGACTTGGCGATCACCGTTTTGTCGAGGTCGAAGAAGGCCGCACTGCGGGGTGTGCCCGGCGGCATCGCGTCGCCGCCGGACGCCTCAAGAGCGCTCACCACCCCAGGATATGCGGGCCGCTTGACGGCTCGTGCAGCGGCGAATTTGGCAGTTCAGGCCAGGTGTCTGAAGGTGCAATTTCACAGGAAAATAAGTACCTTTCGGTTTGTTTTTAGTGCTTGCGCGCGGCCCCGGGGTCGTGTGTATAGTGAGCATCACTCGGCTTATGCCGAGCGTGCATCAGCCCGACCCCCCGGGGCTGATACACGACGACCCTCGCCTCCTCCCCCCCTGGCGAGGGTCGTCCCTTTTCCGGGACATTGTTTGCTCACCGCGGCTTTGACAGGCCCCCGGCACCCATCCCCAGGCCGCCTTCCATCCACATGTCCGGCCCTTCGTCCGGCCCCTGCGGCTGGCACATGGACATCGTTCTGCGACACGGTGTGTCGCGTGACGCATGCCACACCGATTGTTCTTCTGGTGCTCGGAGATCCCGAGCTTTCCGCAGCTGCCGACCGGGTCGTCGCTGCCGTCGGCGCCCGCGCCGCCCGAGTGGTCACGCCTAGCCGCCGTGGCTGGCTGGGTGCCGACGCGATCGTGCTCGACGAGCCGGGTGCCCTCCGGTGTGTCCGCGAGGGGCTGCCGCGCCGCGACGGGGTTCTGCTGGTCGGCTCCCAGGCGCCATCGGCGCAGACATGGACTGCCGCAGTGGATGTCGGAGCCCAGCACGTCTGCGTCCTGCCGTCCCAGGACACCGAACTGATGCGACATCTTGGCGATGCTGTCGAGGCGGGCTCTTCGGAACGCGGCGGTCGGGTGATCGGCGTCACCGCGGGCCGCGGCGGCGGCGGCGCCTCGGTTCTCTCCGCCGCGCTGGCCTTGTCCGCCGGTGAAGCGCTGCTCATCGACGTCGACCACTGCGGGGGCGGGCTGGATCTCCTGCTGGGTGGCGAGTCGCTCCCCGGCCTGCGCTGGCCGGACGTGCGAGTGCACGGCGGGCGGCTCAGCTGGACGGCGGTCCGCGATGTACTCCCACGGCGCGACGGGGTCAGCATGCTGTCGGCTACCCGCTCATTCCACGAGATCGACCCCGGTGCCGTGGCGGCGGTCGCCGATGCGGGCCGGCGCGGCGGGGTGACCGTGATCTGCGACATTCCGCGGCAACTCAGCCCGGCCGCGGAGTGCGCACTGCAGCACGCCGACCTGGTCGTGGTCGTGACCACCTGTGATGTGCGCGGTGTCGCGGCCACCACGGCGACCGTGACTGCGCTGGCCAGCGTCAACCCGGCGCTGGGCCTCGTGGTGCGCGGTCCCTCGCCCGGCGGCCTGCGCGCCCGAGAAGTGGCCGCCGCCGCGGGTGTGCCACTGCTGGCCGCCATGCGTCCCGAGCCGCTTCTAGCCCAGCGGCTTGAACAGGGCGGTATGCGACTTCGTCCACGCTCACCCCTGAACCTTGCGGCCCGCAGAGTTCTCGATGCCCTGCAGCGCATCGATGCCGGGCGGGCGGCATGAACGGGCCACTGATCCAGCGGGTGCGCGAGCGACTCGCGGCGGAGTCGGCGCCGCTGGGGTCGCCGCTGGGGCCCACCATGCTGGCCGCCGCGATCAGGGCGGAGTCCGGCGGCGTCCTCAGCGACGGTGAAGTGCTCAGCACTCTGCACGCGGTCGAAACCGAACTGACCGGCGCCGGGATCCTCGAGCCAATGCTGCGGGCAGAGGGGACCACCGACGTCCTCGTCACCGGACCCGCCGACGTCTGGGTCGATGACGGAAAAGGATTGCAGCGCTGCGATATTCGCTTTCCCGACGAAGCGTCCGTCCGGCGGCTCGCGCAGCGCCTCGCCGCGGCCGCCGGTCGCCGGCTCGATGACGCCCAACCGTGGGTGGATGGTCAGCTGACCGGTGTGGGCAACGGCCGGTTCACTGTTCGCCTACATGCCGTGCTGCCGCCGATCGCCGCCGCCGGCACCTGCCTTTCACTGCGCGTCCTGCGCCCAGCCGTCCACGACCTGGGCACACTGATCGCCGCCGGTGCGATCGACCGGGTGGCCGGCCGGCTGCTGCGCGAGATCATCGCCGCGCGGTTGGCCTTCCTGGTGTCCGGCGGTACCGGCGCCGGAAAGACGACCGTGCTGGCCGCCGCGCTGGGCGCGGTAGCCCCGGGCGAACGAATTGTGTGCGTCGAGGACGCACCGGAACTGGCGCCGCCGCACCCGCATCTGGTTCGGCTGGTGGCCCGTAGCGCCAACATCGAAGGCGTCGGGGAGATCACCCTGCGCCAGCTGGTTCGCCAGGCCCTGCGCATGCGACCGGATCGCATCGTCGTCGGAGAAGTCCGGGGAGCCGAGGTGGTGGACCTGCTGGCGGCGCTCAACACCGGCCATGACGGCGGCAGCGGCACCGTTCACGCCAACAGCCCTGCAGAGGTACCGGCGCGGTTGGAGGCGCTCGCCGCACTCGGCGGACTCGACCGCGCGGCGCTACACAGTCAACTTGCCGCCGCGGTGCGGGTGGTGGTGCACGTCAACCGGGATTCCGGTGGGCGTCGCCGGCTCACCGAGATCGCGCTGCTGCGCCGGGATGCTGCCGGCTACTGCTTCACCGTGCCGGCCTGGCGGGCCGATGGCGGGCCTGCCGAAGCTGCCACAGACCTGCGGCGGCTGATCGAAGACCGGTGCGCCCCATGAGCGGAATGTCCTTTGCCGCAGTGCTATTGGCTCTCGCCGTGTTGGTGGCACCGGGCGGTCCGCACCGCCGCATCGCGATACCGGTTCACCATCGCTGTCCCCGGCGGGCACTCGCGATGGGGTCTTTCGCGGTGCTTGCGGCCGCGACCGCGGTGGCGGTGCCGGCGCCGGTCCTGGCCGCCGGCGCGATCTCGGCAGCGGCCGTCGCGGCCCGCATCCGCAGGCGGCGACGCGACCGGTTGCGGCTGCGGGAGGGCCGGGCCATGGCAGCGGCACTGGAACTACTGACCGGTGAGCTGCGGGTGGGGGCGCACCCCATCGCCGCCTTTGCCGCCGCGGCATCGGAATCTGCTGGCGGCGTGGGTGACTCGCTGCGCGCCGTCGCCAGCCGCGCGCAACTCGGTGCGGATGTGGTCGATGGTATCCGGGCGGCGGCGGGCGCTTCGCCGGTGCCGCAGTACTGGAACCGGATCGCCGTCTGCTGGGACCTGGCGGCCGAACACGGCCTGCCGATGTCGGTTCTGATGCGGACCGCCCACCGCGACATCGTGGACCGGCAACGGTTCGCCGACCGCACCCATGCGGCGTTGGCCGGCGCACGAGCCACCGCCGCCATCCTGGCCGCGCTCCCGCTTCTGGGTGTGCTGTTCGGTCAGCTCATCGGAGCCGAACCGCTGCGTTTCCTGCTCGGCGGGGGGCCGGGTGGGGCACTGCTGATCATTGGTGTCACCTTCATCTGCGTCGGAGTGGCCTGGGCCGACCGCATCATCGATCGGCTCACGGCATGAGCGCCGCCGCGTTGCTACTGGCAGCCGCGTTGATCATCGGTGCTCGTCCGACCGGCGTGCGGTTGCGGGCCGTTGCGGCAGCCCACCGCCGGCGGGAGGCCCGCGGCCGCCATCGGCCAGGTGACCCGTTCGCCGCGGCATCGGCGCTGGATGTGCTGGCGGTCTGCCTGTCGGGCGGGATGACGGTGCCCGCCGCGGCGCGGGCCACCGCCGACTCCGCCCCGCCGGCGCTGTGTGCGCTGCTGCGCCGCGCCGCGGATCTGCTTGCCCTGGGTGCCGACCCGGACTCGGCCTGGCGGGCGCACCCGAGCGACGACGACGCATGCGCGGCGCTGGCCCGTCTGGCCCGGCGGTCGGCGTCATCCGGCAGTGCTCTGGCGGGTGGGGCCGCCGATCTGGCCGAGCAGTCGCGTCAGGAAGCCACCCACCTCGCCGCCGCCGCCGCCGAGCGGGCCGGGGTCCACATCGCCGGCCCACTCGGCCTGTGCTTCCTGCCGGCCTTCGTCTGCCTGGGCATCGTCCCGGTCGTGGCGGGCCTGGCCGGAAAGATCTTCGGGGCCGGGCTGCTGTGACCGAAACCGAAGTTGAAATTCACACCGTAGAAGGGAAAAGCAATGCTGCACAATACGATCCGCCGGATCAATGTACGGCTGACCGCTGTCGTCGCCGACGAGGCGGGCATGTCGACCGTCGAATACGCCATCGGGACGATCGCCGCGGCGGCGTTCGGCGCCGTCCTCTACAGCGTCGTCACCGGAGACTCGATCGTCGGCGCACTGACCAACATCATCAACCGGGCCTTGACCACACGGGTCTAGGCGATGCCGGTTTCAGCACCGTCGAAGCGGCGCTGGCCATCGCGAGTCTGGTGGTGGTGCTACTGCTGTGTGCGGCCGGACTCGCGGCGCTCACCATGCAGGTGCGGTGTATCGACTCCGCGCGGGAGGCCGCGCGGCTGGCTGCCCGAGGAGACCAGCGAGCGGCGGCGACGCCGGCGCCGGGCGGCGCGGCTATCGAATTGCGCCGCGACGGCGACTACATGGTGGCCCGGGTTTCCGCCCGCTCGCCGCTCTTACCGGGTGTGGTCATCGTCGGGCAGGCGGTTGCGGCCGTCGAACCGGGCGGCTGACGACCAAGTGGCTGACGAGCGGGGCGCCGCGACGGTCTTGGCAGCGGTGCTGGTCGCCGCGCTCGTCGCCGTCACACTCGGCGGAGTCTGGGTCGGGGCAGCGGTGCTGGCCCGCCACCGTGCCCAGGCAGCGGCGGATCTGGCCGCTCTGGCGGCCGCCGCACGCCTGCCCGCCGGTGCCGAGGCGGCCTGCGACAAGGCTGACGGCGTTGTCCGTGCCATGCGGGCGACGTTGCGCGGCTGCGCCGTCGCCGACCTCGACGTCACGGTCATCGTCACCGTCGACACCGGTCTGCGGATGGGCGGGCAGGCCCGCGCCGCGGCCCGAGCCGGTCCTACTGGTTGAGCGGCTGGCCGTTCAGCAGGCCGACTTCGGCGAGTTCGGCGTCGGTGGGCAACCGAACTGTGACCAGACCGCCATAGACCCCGCCGTCGAGTTCGACCTTGTTGATGGTGACGTGCAACGGCACCCAGCCGCCCTCGTTGCCCGGAAGGCGCAGCACGGCGCTGGTGGCACCGTTCTCCAGCTCAGCGGTCATCCGGTCGGCGGATCGCTCACGGTCCTCAGGGTGTAGCTGAACCCGCCCGCGCCAGTTGAAGTAGGGGCACGGGGCGTCGATCCACTTCAGCGGCGTCCAGTCTTTGAGATCGACGATCACCCGATGCACTCCCGGCTGCGACAAACCCTGCAGGATGCGGTTGGCGAGGTTATCCGCGCTCAGCGGGGTCTCGCTGACCTCTTCGACCAGATTCATGGCGCGGGCCATCAGGTGGTCGGAGCCGTCCTCGTTCTTCTCCATGAGAGTGCGCGCACACCAGCCCACCCGGCGGAAGCCGCCGAGCTTGTCGGTGAAGTCCCACGAGGCGCAGTACGTGCGGTCCGGGGCGGCGTCAATGGTCCACGACAGCGCTTTGGACTCATCGGGGTTGAGGCTGCGGCTGGGGATGTCCTCGGCGAAGGCCCTCCCGGTCAGCGACTCGTGCGCGGGATCCATACCGGCATTGATCAGGTATTCCACCGTCGCCGTGCCCGTGCCCGCGGTGAGGTCCCACGTGAAAGGGCCGGGCATCGGGCGCTGCGGCGGGTCCTCATCGGTGGGACCGCACCACACATGCACGCCGTGCATGCGGCCGTCAGACATCTGCACCGGCTCGGTCCGGATCACCCGCTTGGTTTTCGAGGTGATGCTCACCAACGAGTTGCCGGTGCTGACCGTCTCGGTGATCGCGGTCTGGATCGCGGCCAGGCTCGGGTTGCGACGCAGGAAGACAGCCAGCGCCACGAAGTTCTTCATATGACGGCCCTGAGCAACGACGACGGGCTGGTCACCCAATGTCTCCACCAGCAGCCAGTCTTGCGTCATGGTGTCAGCTTAACGGCGCGTCCCGCCGGCCTGGTGCCCGGGCTCGGGCGAATCCGCAGGTAGGGGAGGTGCTGCCGCTCCGATCCGGTAGCTCCGCCGGTGTCGGCTCGCAGAGGCGTTGCGTGTGACGAACTCAACAGCGTATGTTCAGCTACATCCGGTTCGTCCGGATTGCCGAACGGCTCGAGTTGTCCGAGCGTTCGATGCTCGCTCTCCGCGGTGGTACCGCGGTGAGGTTTGCCTCTAGAAGCGGGGCGCACTGTGGATGTGCGCGTGGCTAACTCGCCTTCGCGACTGTCGACCGTTCGAGGGGTCGGTCGGCGGTCGCCTCCATCCGCACAAATCAGTCACGGCAGTCGGCCCAGAACCGCCTGCAGCACCTGTACGGCCCCCGCCTTGTCCAACGGATCGTTGCCGTTCCCGCATTTTGGCGATTGAACACACGACGGGCATCCGTTCGGGCACTCGCAGGCCCGGATCGCATCCAGGGTCGCCCGTAGCCATGTGCTCGCCAGCCGGTATCCGCGTTCAGCGAAGCCGGCGCCGCCGGGATGGCCGTCGTAGACGAAGACGGTCGGCAGCCCGTCTTCGCCAACGGCCGTCGACAACCCGCCGATGTCCCCGCGGTCGCAACTGGCCACCAGCGGCAGCAGGCCGATGGCGGCGTGCTCGGCGGCGTGCAATGACCCGGGAATGCGTGGAAGATCAATACCGCTGGCGGCCAGCAGTTCCGGGGTCACCGTGTACATGACGGCAGTGGTGGGCAGGGTCCGCTCCGGTGAATCCAGCTCGATGAAATCGATCACCTCACCGGATGCCGCCCGCCGCAGGTAACCGATCACCCGATGGGTAACGCAGACCGGTACCAGTCCGAGCGTCACCGGGCCGTAGTTCACCCGCTCACCCGGCCCGGTGACGGTGATGTCGGTGATCTCGCGGGCGAAGGTCGAATACCCGGGGTCCTCGGCGTGGACGAAGGCGATCCGCTCGTCGAGATCCAGTGAATCCACCAGGTAGGTCTCGCCCTGGTGCAGGTACACCGCCCCGGGATGCACGGTGGCTGACGCCTGACCGGCCTCGGTGCTGCCCAGCAGGCGGCCGGTACCCGATTCCACGATCGCGATCTGGCCGCCGGCGCCTCCCCGGATGTCCACCTGATGGTGTGGGTCCAGCCCGGCGGCAGGGAAGTACCGCCCGGCGCGGTGGCGAAGCAGGCCGTCGGCGACCAACTCCCGGGCTACCGCGCCAGCATGCCAGTTCTCCAGTTCGGCGTCGGTGAGCGGCAATTCGGTGGCCGCGCAGAGCAGTTGCGGACCCATCACGTACGGGTTCGCCGGATCGGTCACCACCCGCTCGACCGGCTTGCCGAGCAGCGCGCTCGGGTGGTGCACCAGGTAGGTGTCCAGGGGATCGTCCCGCGCGACCAGCACTACCAAGGCGCCCTGGCCGCGCCGTCCGCAACGCCCGGCCTGCTGCCAGAACGACGCCACCGTTCCGGGGAAGCCGGCCAGCACCACCGCGTCGAGCCCGGAGATGTCGATGCCCAATTCCAGCGCATTGGTGGCGGCCAGGCCGCGCAGTTCGCCGTCGGCGAGTGCCCGTTCCAGGGCCCGGCGGTCTTCCGCGAGGTAACCGGCCCGGTAGGAGGCCACCGTGTCGCACAGCTGCGGGGCGGTTTCGGCCAGCCGCGCGCGAGCGCCCAGTGCCGTCAGCTCGGCGCTGCGGCGGGACCGCACGAAGGTCAGGGTGCGCGCGCCCTCCGCCACCAGGTCGGCCATCATCCGCGCCGCATCGGCGCCGGCCGACCGACGCACCGGCGCCCCGTTCTCGCCGTGCATGTCATGGCGCAACTCCGGCTCCCACAGCGCGATCGTGCGAGCGCCCTGCGGGGAGCCGTCGTCGGTGACCTCGGCGACCGGGCAGCCGATCAGATCGGCGGCGGTGTCGCCGGGCGCGGCCGTCGTCGCGCTGGCGAAGATCACCGTGGGTCCTGGCGAACCGGCGTCGCGGTACCGTTCGCACAGTCGCAGCAGGCGGCGTAGCACCATCGCCACGTTAGAGCCGAAAATCCCTCGGTAGTAGTGACATTCGTCGACGACGATGTAACGCAACCCGCGCAGGAACACCGCCCACCGGGCGTGGTTTCGGAGCAGCGACAGATGCACCATGTCGGGGTTGGAGAACAACCAGCGCGACCGTTCCCGGGCGAACCGGCGGACCTCCAGCGGGGCGTCACCGTCGTAGGCAGTCGGCGCCACGTCGCGCAGAGCCGGCACCGGCAATGTCAGCGAATGGGCGGTCCGAAGCTGATCGTGACCCAGCGCCTTGGTCGGCGACAGGTACAGCGCGCGGGCGCGGGGATCACGGGCCATCGTGTCCAGGATGGGCAACTGGAATGCCAATGACTTGCCCGACGCCGTCCCTGTGCTGACCACCACATGCCGGCCGGCATGGGCCAAGTCGGCGGCAGTGACCTGATGCGACCACGGGCGGCGGATTCCGTGGCTGACTAGTGAGGTCACCACATCCGGTGCCACCCAGGTGGGCCAGTCCGCCGATTGCGCTGTGCGGGCCGGGATTTCGGCGACGTGCAACAGCGACGGCGGGCGGTCGGGCCCGCAGACGGCCTCCAGCAAATCTCCGCCGAAACTCGCCATGGTCACCTCCCGCTCCACATCGAATTGTTGCCGAAGCTGTCCTAACCGCGTCGGACGTGGTTGGATGGAGGTGGTCGCAGCTTCTGTGTTCGTGTCTCCACAATCGCAGGATCGACGTTGCGGTCGCTGTTCCTGCGAGGGTGTGAGCCCAGAAGGTATGCGGTCTCAACCGGCCCGGTCTACATGAACATCGGTAGATCGCTCCCGGAAATAAGTTAGGAAAGAAATGCCACAGGGAACTGTGAAGTGGTTCAACGCGGAGAAGGGCTTCGGCTTCATTGCTCCGGAGGATGGCTCCGCTGACGTGTTCGTCCACTACACGGAAATTCAGGGTTCGGGCTTCCGCACCCTGGAGGAGAACCAGCGGGTCGAGTTCGAGGTCGGCCAGAGCCCCAAGGGGCCGCAGGCCACCGGCGTCCGCGCCGTCTGAGCGACAACAGTCACACAGCACCCCCGCCTGGCCCGGTCACGGGCTGAGCGGGGGTGCTCTGTCTTTTGCACGCCGAAGTCTTTTCTACGACGAAGCCGGTCCGCGTCCACTGCGGCTCGGCGGCGGTCGGCCACTGATGTCCTGGCCTAATGTCGAAGCGTGAGCCAGCTGTCGTTCTTCTCCGCCGAGTCGGTGCCGCCCGCGGTCGCCGACTTGACCGGAGTTCTCGCAGCAGCCGGCCAGGTGGT
Source organism: Mycolicibacterium sp. (assembly GCA_032117575.1). Lineage (GTDB taxonomy): Bacteria > Actinomycetota > Actinomycetes > Mycobacteriales > Mycobacteriaceae > Mycobacterium. Next base: position 8,034 of record JAULZA010000034.1, on the reverse strand, counting down.
GACCGTCGGCACCGGGGCCCGGTTGTCGGTGGTGGTCGACGCCGTCTGGCGGGCCGCCGCACTGGCCGAGATGATGACCGCTACCGGACTGCAGGCTGAGGTGACCAGCACCGAGGAGAACACCCCGCTGGTGCGCACCGCCGTCGACGTCCGACTGCTGGGCATCGCCGCGGACTGGACCCGCGGCGCGGTGAAGACCGTGCCGACGGACTGGTTGCCCGGTCCGCGGGAGCTTCGGGCCTGGACGCTGGCGGCCGGCAGCCCGGAAGCCGACCGGTACCTGCTCGGGCTGGATCCGCACGCTCCCGACACCCACTCGCCGCTGGCGTCGGCGTTGATGCGGATCGGTATCGCCCCGACGTTGATCGGCACCCGGGGAGCCCATCCGGCCCTGCGAATCAGTGGTCGCCGGCGGCTGTCGCGACTGGTCGAGACGGTGGGACAACCCCCGGAAGGGGCCGACGCCGAGGCGGCCTGGCCGCGTGTCTGAGACGGGATGGAGACGTTGCCCACAGGGCGCCGGTTTGCGTCGGCCGGTGTGAGGGTGCGAAATTGTCAGGTACCCGGGGGGTCTGCATGGGGTACACATCTGGGAATGTGGCTCGAATGGCCCCATATAAGAAGTGGAGCGTAGGCGTAGTTGGCTGACGACGACCGCGGGAGCGGTATCCGCAACGGCAATGTCCGGCGGCTCGTCATCGTCGAGTCGCCTACCAAGGCGCGCAAAATCGCCGGCTACCTCGGCCGCAACTACGTCGTCGAATCCTCCCGCGGCCACATCCGTGACCTGCCCAAAGGTGCGGCCGACGTGCCCGCCAAGTACAAGACGGAGAAATGGGCACGGCTGGGTGTCGACGTCGACCATGACTTCGAGCCGCTTTACGTGGTCAGCCCCGACAAGAAGGCCACCGTCACTGAGCTGAAGAGCCTGCTCAAGGACGTCGACGAGCTTTACCTGGCCACCGACGGTGACCGGGAGGGCGAGGCCATCGCCTGGCATTTGCTGGAGACGCTGAAGCCGCGCGTCCCGGTCCGCCGGATGGTCTTCCACGAGATCACCGAGCCCGCCATCCGGGCGGCTGCCGAGAATCCGCGTGATCTCGACACCGATCTCGTCGACGCGCAAGAGACCCGCCGCATCCTGGACCGCCTCTACGGCTACGAGGTCAGTCCGGTGCTGTGGAAAAAGGTGGCCCCGAAGCTGTCCGCCGGCCGGGTGCAGTCGGTGGCCACCCGCATCATCGTGCAGCGCGAGCGGGAACGCATGGCGTTCCGCAGCGCGGCGTACTGGGACATCCTGGCCGAACTGGACGCCAGCGTGTCCGACCCGCAAGCCACCCCGCCGCGGTTCAACGCCCGCCTCGTCGCGGTGGACGGCAAGCGAGTGGCCAGCGGCCGCGACTTCGATTCCCTCGGCGCGCTGCGCAAGCCGGCCGAGGTGCAGGTGCTCGACGAGGCCGCCGCCGGTGCGCTCGCCGCCGGGTTGCAGGGCGCGGCGCTGACCGTCGCGTCGGTGGAGGAGAAGCCCTACACCCGTCGTCCGTACGCGCCGTTCATGACCTCGACGCTGCAGCAGGAGGCCGGACGCAAACTGCGGTTCACCTCCGAACGCACCATGAGCGTGGCCCAGAAGCTGTACGAGAACGGCTACATCACCTACATGCGAACCGACTCCACGACGCTGTCGGAGTCGGCGATCAACGCCGCACGCAACCAGGCCCGTCAGCTCTACGGCGACGAGTACGTCCACCCGTCGCCGCGGCAGTACACCCGCAAGGTCAAGAACGCTCAGGAGGCGCACGAGGCGATCCGGCCCTCCGGCGACACCTTCGCCACCCCGGGCGCGCTGCACGCCGAACTCGACACCGACGGCTTCCGGCTCTACGAGCTGATCTGGCAGCGGACCGTCGCCTCGCAGATGGCCGACGCCCGTGGCACCACCCTGAGCCTGCGGATTGCCGGAGTCGCTCGGCCGACGACATCGGATTCAGCCAGCGCCGCCGACGGCCGCGAGGCGGCCTTCGCGGCCAGCGGGCGCACCATCACCTTCCCCGGCTTCCTGAAGGCCTACGTCGAGACCGTCGACGAACTCGCCGGCGGCGAGGCCGACGACGCCGAGAGCCGGCTGCCGCAGCTGCGTCAGGGCCAGCGGGTGGACGCCACCCGGCTGACCGCCGACGGCCACGCCACCAACCCGCCGGCCCGTTACACCGAGGCGTCGTTGGTCAAGGCTCTCGAAGAGCTCGGAATCGGCCGGCCCTCGACGTATTCGTCGATCATCAAGACCATCCAAGACCGCGGATACGTGCACAAAAAGGGCAGCGCCCTGGTGCCGTCCTGGGTGGCCTTCGCGGTGACAGGTCTGCTGGAGCAGCACTTCAGCCGGCTGGTGGACTACGACTTCACCGCCGCCATGGAGGACGAGCTCGACCAGATCGCGTCCGGCCACGAGCACCGCACCAACTGGCTGAACAATTTCTACTTCGGTGGCGAGCACGGCGTTCCGCATTCGATCGCCCGGGCCGGCGGCTTGAAGAAACTGGTGGGCGTCAACCTCGAGGGGATCGATGCCCGCGAGGTCAACTCGATCGCGTTGTTCGACGACGAGCAGGGTCGCCCGGTCTATGTGCGGGTCGGGAAGAACGGCCCTTATCTGGAGCGAATGATCCTCGGCGAGGACGGTGAGCCGACGCCGCAGCGGGCGAACCTCAGCGACGAGATTACCCCCGACGAGCTGACCCTGGAGCTGGCCGAAACCCTTTTCGCCACACCGCAGGAAGGTCGTGTGCTCGGCGTCGACCCGGTGAGCGGGCACGAGATCGTGGCGCGCGACGGCCGGTACGGGCCCTATGTCACCGAGGTGCTGCCGCCGCCGCCCGACGACGATTCGGGCGTCACCGCGAAGAAGGGCAAGAAGCCGACCGGGCCCAAGCCGCGCACGGGTTCACTGTTCCGCAGCATGGACCTGCAGACCGTCACTCTCGACGACGCCCTCAAGCTGCTGTCACTGCCGCGGGTGGTCGGCGTGGATACGCAGAACGGCGAGGAGATCACCGCCCAGAACGGCCGATACGGCCCGTACCTCAAGCGTGGCACCGACTCCCGTTCGCTGGCGACCGAGGACCAGATCTTCACCGTCACCCTCGACGAGGCGCTGAAGATCTACGCCGAACCCAAGCGCCGCGGCCGCACCGGCGCGGCCGCGCCGCCGCTGCGCGAACTGGGCAACGACCCGGCATCCGGCAAGCCGATGGTGATCAAGGACGGTCGGTTCGGGCCGTACGTCACCGACGGTGAGACCAACGCCAGCCTGCGCAAGGGCGACGACGTGCTGAGCATCACCGACGAGCGGGCTGCCGAACTGCTCGCCGACCGTCGGGCCCGCGGACCGGTCACCCGCACCGTCAAGAAGGCCGCCGCCCGAAAGGCGCCGGCCAAGAAGGCCGTCCGCAAGAAGGCTCCCGCGAAGAAGGCCTGACGGGCCGTTACACCGCCAGGTCCCGTGCCGCCACCCCCGCGTCGCCCACCCGGGCCGGCTCGTCGGGCACCGCGGGGTTGACCGGGCGGGCCAGCTGGGTGGGGGCCGTGCGGCCCCGCAGTTCGACGATCTCCCCGACGTTCCAGCACAGCGCCTCGGCGTCGAGCGCCCCACTGACCGTGATGGCCGACGCCAGCACATGCCCAGGTTCGAGCTTGGCCAACTCGGTGAGCCGGGCGGCCTCGTTGACCGGATCGCCGATCACCGTGTACTCGAAGCGGTGCTGGGCGCCGATGTGCCCGGCGATGGCGCGGCCCGCGGCGACGCCGATGCCGAACTCGACCTGGTCGAGCACCGACACCAGTTCGTCGTGCAGTTCACGGGAAGCGGCCAGCGCTGCGCCCGCGGCATCGGGGTGCTCGATCGGGGCGCCGAAGATGCACAAGCAGGCGTCGCCCTGGAACTTATTGACGAAACCGCCGTGCCGCTGGATCGTCTCAACCACCACACGGAAGAAGTCGTTGAGCACGCCGACGACCTCAGCCGGCGGCCGGGTGGAGGCCAATTCGGTGGACCCGACGAGGTCGACGAACAAGACCGCGACATCGCATTCGACGCCGCCGAGTTCGGTTCCGCGTTCCAGGGCCCGGCGGGCGACGTCTTCGCCGACGTAGCGTCCGAACAGGTCGCGCATCCGCTGGCGCTCGCTGAGCTCGCGGACCATGTCGTTGAAACCGGCCTGCAGCAGGCCGAGTTCGGTGGCGTCGTAGATCTGCATGTGGGCGTTGTAGTTGCCGCGCTGCACCTCGCCGAGCGCCCAATGCAGCTGGCGCAGCGGATCGGAGATCGCCATGGCCGACAGCACCGTGCCCGTCAGGCCGATCACCAGCGCGGCGATGGCCATCAGCAGGATCGGGATGAGCATGCTGTCGGCCGAGGTGTCCAGAAATGACAACTTGGTCGCGACCACGGACATCACGATCATCAGCAGCGGGACACCGGTGGATAACACCCAGGCCAGCACCAGCCGCAGCATCACACCGGGGCGATGGAAGTGTGCCGGGACGCCGCTGCGCAGGGCGGCCACCGCGACCGGCCGCAGCACCCGCTCGGACTGCAGGTAGCCGATGATCGCGGTGGCGGTGCCGCCGAGCATGATCGCAATCGCCAGTTTCGGTGTCAGGTGCCGGGCCACTGGCCAACTGGCGGCGACGAAGACCACCACACCGAGCAGCCACAGGGTGATACTGATCGCTGCCCGGTAGGCGGGCATCTGCAGCGCCCGCAGCCGGGCCTGTTCGGTCAGTGCCGGATCGTCTTCGATCAACAGGGTGTCCTGGCGTTGCCAGCGGAACACCGGGACCAGCAGGAAGAAGCTGATCGTCGCGCCGACCGCGAACGCGACCACCACATATCCCACGACGATCAGCAGGTTCTCGGTGGGCAGGTCCTGCAGCTTGACGCGTTGGTCCGGCGGCAGGCCGAAGCGCAGGAAGCCCAGCACCAGAAGCGCGCCGATGATGTCTGCCTGCACCAGACCCAGGAAGTACAGCAGCCACGGCGTACGGGTGATCCAGCGGACGAATTCAGAAATCCGCCCGCGGATGCCCGTCGGGGTGCTCACCGATCCACCGTAGCGGTCGACGGATATCGATCCGACGCGTCCGAAGCCCCGCGGACCTGCTGTGTCGCCGGGGCGGACTAGGGTTGGCACACGATGTCAGGGGTGTTCGCGCGGCTCGTCGGCCAAAGTGCGGTGGAATCGGAGTTGACCGCCGCGGCCCGGGCTGCCCGCGGTGATTCCGGTCACCATCCCGCCGGAAGCGGTGGCGCGATGACGCACGCCTGGCTCATCACCGGGCCGCCCGGATCCGGACGGTCGGTGGCCGCCCTCTGTTTCGCCGCGGCGCTGCAATGCACCTCCGACGGGAATCCCGGCTGCGGTGAGTGCCGAGCCTGCACTACCACCATGGCCGGCACCCACGGCGACGTCCGCCGCATCGTTCCCGAGGGTCTGACGATCGGTGTCAAAGAGATGCGGACCATCGTGGCGACCGCATCGCGCCGTCCCACCACCGGCCGCTGGCAGGTGGTGGTGATCGAGGACGCCGACCGGCTCACCGAGGGTGCCGGCAACGCGCTGCTGAAGGTGGTGGAGGAACCACCGCCGGCGACCGTGTTCCTGCTCTGCGCGCCGTCGGTGGACCCTGAGGACATCGCCATTACGCTGCGGTCGCGCTGCCGGCACGTGGCGCTGGTGACCCCGTCCACCGACGCCATCGCCGGGGTTCTGATCGAGCGTGACGGGCTGGGCGAGGAAGAGGCGCACTGGGCGGCCGCGGTCAGCGGCGGCCACGTCGGCCGGGCCCGCCGGCTGGCCCAAGATCCGGAAGCCCGGGCGCGACGGGCCCGTGCGCTCGGCCTGGCCCGCGACGCCGCGACACCGGCCCGGGCGTACGCCGCCGTCGAGGAGCTAGTGGCCGCCGCCGACGCCGAAGCCCGCGCATTGACCGTGGACCGCAACGAGACCGAAACCGAGGAACTGCGGATCGCGCTGGGCGCCGGCGGAACCGGAAAGGGCGCCGCCGGTGCGCTGCGCGGGTCGGCAGGCGCCCTCAAAGACCTGGAACTACGGCAGAAGTCCCGGCTGACCCGTGCCTCCCGCGACGCGCTGGATCGGTCGCTGATCGACCTGGCCACCTACTTCCGGGACGCCCTGATGGTGGCCGGCGGGGCAGGTTCGGTGACACCCAGCCACCCCGACATGGCCGAGCGGGTCGCCGCGCTGGCTGACCACGCCTCCCCGGACCGGTTGCTGCGCTGTATCGAGGCGGTGCTGGCCTGCCGCGAAGCGCTGGCCACCAACGTCAAGCCGAAGTTCGCCGTGGACGCTATGGTCGCCACCGTCGGGCAGGCGCTACGTATCGGGGAGTAGACTCCTTGCTCGGCCCGAAGCCACGCCGCCTTAGCTCAGTCGGTAGAGCGATTCACTCGTAATGAATAGGTCAGGGGTTCGATTCTCCTAGGCGGCTCCACTCGCACCCCGTGCACGTCAGCGAAGTTTCCCGGCGAATTGTCAGCTGTTTGCTTGCCGGGAGGCCCAGGGGGTGGCGATGTCGGCAGCGTGGTTCCTAGCCCGGGATCGGAAGCGGGCGATGCGCGTCGAGAAGCTATGAATCACATGGACAAAATTATAGCTTATCGCGATAAGCTATAAATCATGGTCGGTGAAGCCGTCCTATGAATCCAGTGGTTCAGTTCATAGCTTGGTGCCGAAAGGTATAAAAATGCAGGTCGAGGACTTTCGGAGCTCGCCGGCGGGTCGGCTGGTCCCAGTAAGCGGGCACGATGCCTACCTTCGCCGCGACTACCGCCACTGGGCTTTCGTTCCTCACCCACTCCCCACCGACGTCACACTATCCATGGCGACCCACAAGATCGCCAATGAGGCCAGTATGTCGGTAGGTCGACTGGACTTCGCTGTGAAACGACTGCCAGATCCGAAACTGCTTGTACGGCCTGCGCTCCGACGAGAAGCCCAGAGCACCTCGGCCCTCGAAGGCACTTACGCCACACTCGATGAAATTCTCGAAGCCGATTATGTGGATGAAGCGAACCGCCGGGCAGAAGTGCGTGAAGTGCTCAATTACGTACGCGCGGCGGAGACGGCTCTGCGGACGATCAAAGAAAAGCCGATTTGTCTCAATGTGATCGCACCCCTTCAGGGCATTCTCGTGAGGGGTACCCGTGGACAAAGCTTCGACAGTGGCCGATTGCGTGAAACGACTGTTTACATCGGGGAGCGCGGCCTGGGTATTGAGGCATCGCGGTTCGTGCCCCCGCCGGCCGGCGATGAGCTCATCATGGGAATGTCGGAATGGGAAAAATGGATTCATCTTGATGACGATCTGCCGCTACTTGTAAAGATCGCCCTGGCGCATTACCAATTCGAGACACTCCACCCGTTTTCGGATGGGAATGGGCGACTCGGCCGTCTCATAATCGCATTGCAGCTTGTCTCGGCGGGGGCGATGACATACCCAGTGCTAAATATATCGCCCTGGTTGGAGCCCCGGAAGGAAGAGTACAAAGATCTGCTGTTGGCAGTCAGCAAGACTGGAGATTTCGACGCTTGGGTGGCGTTTTTCTGTGAGGCCGTTCGCTACCAGGCCGAAGATGGAGTCACGCGAGTTGAAGAGTCGTTGGAGTATCAAGCCGAAGTGAGGCAGAAACTCTCGGACATCAGGGCGAGAGGTGTCGTCAACAATATCGCGGAGAGCCTACTTGGCTACCCCGTCATCACAAAGTCTTTCGCCGCGGAACTGCATAATGTGACTTATCCGCCCGCTAGCAATGCGATTGAGACGCTTGTAAAATTAGGGGTTCTCCGCGAAAGTACCGGTCAACAGTACGGCCGAGTTTATGTTTGTGATCGCATCAGGGACATTCTCAACCGCCGCTGATTCACAGCCCTAGCCCGGATTTTTCGCGGAATATCGGTGTAGCTGGGTGTTGATACGCGAAAGTGCCTGTCCTGCAACGGATAATCGGACTTA
>JAULZA010000033.1:0-18477 GCA_032117575.1 Mycolicibacterium sp. | reverse complement strand
ACGACTCCGGGCCGGTCTACGACTACGCGGTCAACATCGCGGTGAACCCCCGGCGGATCCCCGGCAAAGTGTCCGGAATCTTCCTGCACGTCACCGATGGCAATCCGACCTGGGGCTGCGTCGGTATTGGCCGGGAGGAGATGAAGTCGGTGCTGACCTGGCTGGACCCGGCGGCATCGCCGCGAATCACGATTGGTGTCGGCAGCCCCTCGCTGGTCACGACTAGGTCCTGACGGGGCCGTAAAGCTACCCTTTTGGGCGTGGGTATGCGTTGGGGGTTGGCGCTCGGCCTGGGTCTGGGTGCGGCGGTCTTCTGTGGACACGGAGTGGCCTCGGCGGCACCGGACACCGAATCCGCCACTGGTTCAAGGCAATCGGAATCCACGCAATCGGAACGGAAGCGCTCGGTACCCCAATCCCGCCGCGCCACGCCGGCGGTACGGCCTGCTCCGGCGGCCGCCAATGCTGCTGCGGAGGCTGAGCCTTCGGCGACCGCTCAGGCTTCTGCGACCCCCCGGGCTTCGGCGACCCCCCGCCGATCCGTAGCCCCCCCGGTAGCCCCTGAGGTGTCGATCGTTCTGCCCCCGATGCCGGTTACCGAGGACCGCGCGTTCGTTGTGTCGGAGCCGGCCATCACCGATGCCGCCACCGCATACGTCGCGGCCGGCGGTGACCCGTCGGATTCTCCCCGCTTCTTCTTCGGCGACCTGGCAACCGGAACCCTGGAGACCCTGGCGTCTGTCCCGCTGACCAGGAATGAGGAGCGGGTTGAAATGGGCAACCTCGCGGTGTCGGGCTACTTCGGCGGAATCTGGCTACGGGACAACCTGCGTGACGAACCAGTCGAGTCAGCCCAACGCGTCGGCGCCGCGCCCCCCGGCGGGGTGATCTCGGCCCTCGGCTTGCGGACGTTCGGCGCTTTCGTGGCCGGACTGACCGACATCAGCAGGGTGCCGTGGCTTTCGGCGCCCGCTGCACAAGCTTCGGTCCCGGTGCTACTCAGCCTCTATGGATACAACAAGGGTTACCTGGAGTATCTGCTGGATAACCCGCCCCCCGGCGTGCCCTCAATGCGGGATACCCTGACCTGCAACGGATTTCTGGACTGCAACTCCTCGCTCGTCGATCTGGAGATCGCTAACCGCTACGACAGCGCTCTGATCGACCTCGAACACCCGCCGACGCTGCGCTGGGTGGATATGAAGGTATGGGCCTCGGTACTCGAAATAACAACCGGCGCAGGGCGTTTCGTGTGGCAGATCATTACGCCGCCGGGCGGTTTCTCGCCGAACTCATACTCCGCACTGGTCGACCTCAGCTCGGCGTACCTAATGGTCGGCAAAGCAGCCACGCTGGCCAGCATGAAGTCCTACGGCGACCGCGACGCCTACCTGGCATCGACCGCCATGCTCTTGCAGGCCGGGCTGTGGATGTGGTCGGGTGCCTACTTCTCCGGATTGGCATCGAACGCGCCGCGGGGCACCATCCCGGCGATCGTGGTGTCCTCGGCCTAAGCCGTGCCGTGCGCAGCAACCGAAACCGGCTGCCAGCGTTCCCATTCCGCCAGTCTGTCGGCGTATTCGGCCTTGACCCACTGTAAGGCGTTGCGACCCAGGAATACCCGCCGCGGCGGGTCGGCGGCATCGACGATTGCGTGAATCGCCGCCCTGGTTGCTTCTGGCTCCCCAAGGTCCATCCGGCGCTCAGTGCGTGCTGATTCGAACCGGGCGCGCTGGGCATCGTAAGCGGCCAGGGGTGCGGCCTGCGGCGCGGCACCGATCCAGTCGGTGTCGAAGCCGCCGGGCTCCACCAGTGTCACCCGGATGCCGAACGGCTCAACCTCCCCGGCCAGCGCCTGGGACATTCCCTCCAGCGCCCACTTCGAGGCGTGATAGACGCTCAGGTTCGGGAAAGCCAGGACACCGCCGATGGATGACACCTGAAGAATGTGCCCGCTGCCCTGGGCCCGAAGATAAGGTAGCGCGGCCTGGGTGATCCACAGTGCACCAAAGAAATTGGTGTCCATCTGGGTACGCGCTTCGGCTTCGGAGAGTTCCTCGACGTAGCCGTACTGTCCGTAGCCGGCGTTGTTGACGACGACGTCGAGACGTCCGAACCTGTCGTGGGCGGCGCGTACCGCGGCGAAGCAGGCCTCCCTATCGGTGACGTCGAGTCGGATCGGTTCGAGGGCCTCGCCGTAGGTGTCGCGCAGATCCGCCAGTACGGAGACGTCGCGCGCGGTCGCAGCGACCCGCTCGCCCCGCTCAAGAGCCCCGATCGCCCACTGCCGGCCAAGTCCGCGGGAGGCCCCGGTAATCAGCCATACCCGGTTGCTCACTGGTGTCCTTTCGTACCGCTATCACCGCCGCCGATAAGCAAAACAGTTCCCACCGCGGTTGCCGCACCGAGAGAGAAGATGGCGGTGAATGCCCATTCCGGCGGGATGCCGCCGGCTCGCGTTATCAGCAGTGCACCCACGATCGCCGCCGCGATGCCCGATCCGACCTTCCGGGCGATGGCGTTGAGGCTGGTTGCGATTCCGGTCTCGTGCTCCTCGACGTCCTGGACGATCAGGACCGGCAGCGCGCCGTAGGCCAAGCTGATGTAGGCATTCGTCAGCAGGCCGGCGACCACGACTTGCCATGCGGCTGAATGCCAGATGACGAGCATGGCGAAGCCGGCAAACCCGGCTGACGCCCCGGCACGAACCACGGCCCGGGCACCGAAGCGTTCGATGAGCCTGCCACTGACCAGCGCGGTCGCCGCCGCCGCCAGCGCACCCGGCAGCAGGAACTGCACACTGGCATTCAGCACGGTGGCACCGAACCCGTAGCCGGCTTCCCTCGACGTCTCGACGAAATCGGTCAGGCCCAGGAATGAGAAGTACAGCGCCATCCCGACCAACAGCGTTGCGGCATTCGTCCTCAGGATCGGCCGCCGGCTCAACATCGCCGTCGAGACAAGCGGGTTCGCGCAGCGGCGACTCCACATCCACCAGCCGGTCAGGATGCCGACACCCAACGCCGCGGTGCCCAGGGTCACCGGCGATAGCACGCCCCACCCGCGGCCCTGGGTGACAGTCAGCAACAGCGCTGACAACCCGATCGCCAGGCTGATGCCGCCGATCCAATCAATCTGGGCTTCCCCCCGCCGGGGCCGACTGGGCACCACCACGGCCGCGATCACGCTGACCACCGCAGTGAAGACGGTGCACAGCCAGAACACGCGCTGATAGGAAGCGCCCGGAGTCATCAGTAAGCCGGTCACCACCAGGCCCATTCCGCCACCGAAACCCAGCATCGCCGACAACATAGCGATCGACCGAATCAGCCGATCTGCGGGAATCTCGTCGCGCAGGATGGACACGGCGACCGGATACAGCGAGAACGCCGCGCCCTGCAGCACCCGGCCGAGGATCAGCAGCGGTAGCGAGGCGGTGGTCGCGGCTAGCGCCGAGCCCGCCAGGACCAGCGCCAGAACAACAAGCAGGACGGTCTTCTTGTTGTGCAGATCGGCGATCCGCCCGATCAGCGGAGTTGCCGCCGCGGCCGCGAGCAGGTTAGCCGTCACCACCCAACTGACAGCCACCGGGGAGGCGTGCAGTTGCCGACCGATGACGGCCATGACCGGCACTACCGCAGTCTGCAGGATAGCCACAGTCAGCACCACCACACTCAGCGCAGGAACCACGAAGGACGGTGCGCGACTGCCGACCGCGCCGGTCGCCGGTGCGTCGAGGGTCATCACGGTGATCACGCCTTGCTCGCGCTGAACAGTTCCGCGCCCGGGGCCTCGGTGCGGGGGCTACCGGTGAAGTTGATCTGGGCGGCCGGGTTGGCCAGCGCGGTCACCATGGCGGTACCGATGGGGCCGGCCGCGTCGAACAAGGTTGCGGTGCCGACTGCGACACCGGCACTGGCGGAACGGGTTTCGCCCCGCACGCCGATGAACTCGCTGCTGGGCAGCCGCGACAGGCTCACGGTCACATCACCGTTGATGTAGCCGATTCCTTGCGTGCCGAGGTTGATCACCATGTTGGTGGCAGCCTCGGCCACGATGACTGACCGGACGAACGGGCTGGCCGGCTCACCGGCGACGACGTCAGCCCCGCGGTAGTAGGCCTGCTTGCGCGAGGTGTTCTGGTGCTCGGCGCCCAGGACGCTCCACCCGGTTGACCCGCTACCCACGAACATGCCGTCCACCCCATCGCCCTCGGGCCCGACGAACTGGGTTTGCGGCTCCCACTCCTGTCCGCCAGGTGCCTCGGACTGGCGGTAGAAGACCGCGGTCGCCCGGGCGACGATCCAGTCGCCCTGGATGACGTCGCACTCGGCGTAGCGGACCCGGCGGCCGTCGCGGATGACGCGGGTCTGGGTGCGGGTGGGAACCTGGCGGGCCGGCTTGAGCAGGTCGATGGTCAGACGCGCCGGGAGAAAGCCGGGCTGGCCGAAATCGTTCTCCAGGGCGCGGGCGGCCAGACCGGCGACGGCCGGTCCGCTGATCAGGGACTCACCCCAGTGGCCGCCGGCCAGCGTTGTCGGTTCGAAGGTGTCTGCCTCGGTGGCGATGAAGTAGGCGCCGTGGGTGGTGGTCATCAGGTGCTCCTTTGATCGGGACACCCCAACGATGCGTGATAACACCGCCCGGATCCGTCGGCCCAACGGGGGAATCACCGGCTGAACCGGTCGTCCTCCGATCGGGGGAACCTCAGCCGCGCAGGGCCTTGTTTTTGGGCCCCGGGCCGACGGAGAAGCCGACGCCCATCACCACTCCGCCACCGGCCAGCAGAGTGAGGAACAGCGCAAGCTGTACTGCGACCTGGCCGGTGACACCCTTGGCGATATCCCCGAGCGTGTCGGTGTACGCCCAGGCTCCCGGGATTGCACGGCCGCACCGAGGCTCAGCTCCGGCAGCGCGAAGGCGGGGTGGTTGATCACTGCCCATGACCGGCGATGCACGATGTCGTCGAAGGTCACCACAGTGCAGGTGTTGCCGCTTTGGATGGCTACACCGATACCGAAAACCAGGACCGGCGTGACGAGCAGGCCGGGCAATATCGCTCAGGGACAACGGTATTCACTCTCCAACGCACCCCGCAGGTCGATTTGGGCGGCGATCGCCGCCGGGGGACAAGCCGGCCCTGCGGTAGGGCCAATCTTGTCCCCCGGGAACGACGCGACGGCGTCACACGACTTCTCAGCCGTGGCTTGCCGCGGTGCAGTCCATCGGGGCATCCGGTGTCTGGGCCGGGGCGTTGGCGGCGCCGACCTGTCCGGCGCGGGTCAGCGAGTTCGCGGTTCCGGGTTCGCTCTGGGTGGCCGGCATCGCCATGCTCGTGCAGGCGGATCCCGACGTCGGCTGGGCGACTGCAGGACTGGCGCCGGTCAGCGTGGTCGCCAACACTCCCGCCGCGAGGATCGGTGCGGCCAGGATTGCCCGGACGGTGCGGTTGCGGTTCATGGTTCCTCCTGCGGTTCGTTTCACGAGGCCACCCTTGTGGCTCCAGTCAACTTTCGCCCGCTTGCCCAGCCCTGCCCGTCAACCGACCGGTCCCAGGTGTGGATGAACCGGCCGTCCACCGATCAGAGGACACAGCCGAGTGTGTCGTTGTTCAACCGGCGGGAAGTCGGAATATGGAAAGATACGCCGATGCGCGAAACCTTCAACAATCAGAAGGTCACCGTGGTGGTCGCTGATGACCACCCGCTATTCCGCGACGGACTGGTGCGGGCGCTGACCGGAAGTGGCCTGGTTGAAGTGGTCGCCGAGGCCGATGACGGGCCCTCGGCGCTGGCCGCGATCACTAAACACCGCCCGCAGGTTGCTCTGCTGGACCATCAGATGCCCGGCATGGACGGTGCCCAGGTAGCCGCCGCGGTACTGCGCGACGAACTGCCCACCCGGGTGCTGCTGGTATCGGCCAACAACGATTCGGCAATCGTCTACCACGCACTCCAGCAAGGAGCGGCTGGCTACCTGCCCAAGGAGTCATCGCGTAGCGAGATCGTCAATGCGGTGCTGGACTGCGCACAGGGCCGCGATGTGGTGCCGGCGCAAATGGCGGCGGGGCTGGCGGCGGAGATCCGCCGCCGCGCCGAGCCCAGTGGCCCGGTCCTTAGTGCCCGCGAGCGGGAGGTACTCGGCATGATCGCCGATGGCGCCAGCATCCCGGCGATCGCCAAGCAACTGTTCCTGGCCCCTTCAACGATCAAGACCCATGTTCAGCGACTCTACGAAAAACTCGGCGTGGGTGATCGGGCGGCGGCGGTGGCCGAGGCGATGCGGCGCGGGCTACTCGACTAGTCAGCGGAACTCTTCCTGCCCGTGATTCGACTCGTCAGCCGCATCCTGGATTTCCTCACCAGCGAGCCACTGCGCATCCGCTCGACGCTTCGCCTAGTGCTCATCGTGTTGATCGCCCTGCTGGTCGAGAACACCCACGTCGAGCACCGCAACGAAGCGGTGTTCAAGGCGGTGCTGGCGGCTTACGCGGTCGGGTCGGTGCTGTGGTTGATTTTCATCCTCATCCGCCCATCGCGACCGTGGTACCCGTGGGTGTCGACCTTCGCCGACGTCGCCGTCGTCATCGCGCTGTGCATAGCCTCTGGTCCGGCAACGATTTCACTGTTCCCGATTTTCTTCCTGCTGCCCATCTCGGTGGCATTCCTGGACAGCCCGCTTCTGACCGGCGTGTTGGGCCTGAGTTCTTCGTTCGGCTACTTGCTGGCCTGGGCGTTCTACGCCACCCAAGAGCAGAAGATGGGCATGACCATTCCCGCGGTAGTCTATGTGCAGGTCGGCTGCCTGCTGTGGTTGACCGCGGCCACGACCGCGCTGTCGTTCACCCTTGCCCGCCGTCGTGCCCGGGTGCTCGGGCTGCTCGATGTACGTCGGCGGCTGATCGCTGAGACGATGCGCGCTGACGAGCGCAACAACCGGGAACTGTCCGAGCAACTGCACGACGGCCCGCTGCAGAATCTGCTAGCCGCCCGGCTGGATCTGGATGAGTTGCGGGACAAGCCCTCTGCCGAAGGTTTCGACCGCCTCGACGCGGCGCTGCGGGAGACCGTTACCGGTCTGCGGAATACCGTCGCGACCTTGCATCCCCAAGTGCTTGCCCAGTTGGGCTTGACGGCGGCGGTGCGTGATCTCGCGCAGCGATACGAGCAGCGGTGGGGAACGCCGGTCCGGGTTGACCTGGAGGAGGTGGGGCGCCTCGAATCACAGGCACTGATCCACCGTGCGGCCCGAGAACTTTTGTCCAACGCGCACAAGCACTCTCGCGCGACTTGTCTTGACGTCAAGCTGCATCGTCGACCGGGCGGGACTGCACTGCAGGTCAGCGACGACGGCGTGGGATTCGATCCCGCGATCCTGTCGCGCCGGGTCAGCGAAGGGCACATCGGCCTGGCTTCCCTGGTCGTCGCCGTCGAGTCGGCGGGCGGTTCGATGGATTTCAGTGAGCGACCCGGTGGGGGCACCGTGGTGGCGGTGACGGTGCCCGACGACCTTGACTAGCGGGACGGGAACGCCCGAACGGCGCCGATCACTTCACCTGGACTGAAACCGTCGGCCACCCGGTGGCCCCGTCCGGCGCCGGCGGGGCCGCCTGCTCGATCTGCACCGCTCCGGTGTTGTCGGTGGCGCGGGCGATGATGGTGTGCGAGCCGGGGGTGGCTTGCCATTCGTAGGTCCACAGCCGCCAGGTGTCCTTGGAGTAGGCCGCACCCAATGTCGCAGGCTGCCAGGGGCCGTCGTCGATGCGCACCTCCACGGCTTTGATGCCGCGATGTTGCGCCCAGGCCACCCCGCCGACGGTCACCCCGCCTGCCGCGAGTCGTGTTCCGTTCCGCGGAACGTCAATCCGGGACTGGGTCTTGATCGGTGCCTGGGCCGACCAGCCCAATTTGGTCCAGTACGCCTGCGCCCGGTCGAAACGGGTCAACTCCAGATCAACCACCCATTTGGTCGCTGAGACGAACCCGTACAGACCCGGCACCACCAGCCGTGCGGGGTAGCCGTGTTCAACCGGCAGGGGCACACCGTTCATCCCGATTGCCAGCATCGCTTCACGATCATCGGTGAGCGCTTCGACGGGAGTCCCGACGTTGAATCCGTCCACCGACGTGGATAGCACCATGTCGGCCTCGGGCTGAACACCGGCACGGGCCAGCAGGTCTCGCACCCGGTAGCCGGTCCACATCGCGTTGGAAATCAGCTCGCCACCAACCGGATTCGAGACGCATGCCAGCGTCACCGCCTTCTCGATGGGCTCGAATTCCGCGAGATCCTCGAAGGTGTAGGTGATCTCCCGATCCACCATGCCGTGGATGCGCAGCCGCCAGTCGGTGCGGGACAGCTGGGGCACGCTTAGAGCCGTGTCGATCCGATAAAAGTCCGCGTTATTTGTGATGAAGCTTGGCAACCCCTCCGCCGCCGGCTGCACGTCGGGTGGCACTGGCGCCGCCGGGGCGGCTGCTTTCGGCAAGGCGAAGGCCTGCCGGTCCCCGGCGACGGATCGGCGCTGGCGCCCCAGGATCTGGCCCGCCACCCCGCTGAGCGCCCCCGCCGCGAGCAGGCCGAGGGTCAGCAGGGAACGGCGCCGTTCAGTGTCGGCGGCCTGCTCGGGCAGCCGATCCCTGGTGAGTAGCCGCAGCACTGCGATCCCGCAGACCGTGCCGAGCAGGGTTGGGATGACATCGACTGCGCGGGCACCCGGTTGGGCAAGCACAGCCAGGCAGCCCGCCGCGCCGGCGGCAGCGATGACCAGGCTGCCGACCGGGACGCGGGAGCGCTCCCAGGCGGCGGCCGTCGCGCAGAGGGCGAGGACGACGACCACCACCATGACCGTCAGGAAGAGTTTGTCCGCGGTCCCGAAGGTCTGGATCGCCCACTCCTTCACCGGGCCCGGGGTGAGGTTGATCACCGATGTGCCGACCGCGGTTCGGGCGTCGGCGGCGGGGGAGAAGACACTGGCCGCCAGTTGGGTAACGCCCAGAGACACCGCGGCAGCCGCGAGGCCGGCGCCAATCCTGGGTCCGAGCGGGCTGGTTGTCATGCCGGCTAACTTACGCGGTTCTATGCTTCCGGTCGTTGTCTGTCATCCCTGAGGAAGGTCGCCCATGCCGACAGCCGAGAGCGCGGCGACCGACACCGGGCCTTCTCCGCTGCCGTCTCGCACACCACAGCGCACGCTGCCACTGTGGGCGGCCCTGGCGCTGTCGGTGGCCACCGTCGGCCCGACTCTGGCGATGGCCGGCAATGGCCAGGGTTTGGTCGGCACGGTGGGCAAGTCAATCCCACTGGTCTTCGTGATCGGGCTGGTCGGGATTTCCCTGGTGGGCTACAGCTTCGTCCGATTGACCCGCTACTTCAGCCACGCCGGTTCGGCCTACGCACTGGTCGGTGCGACAGTCGGTCCGAGGGCCGGCTTCTTCGCCGGCTTTGCCATGCTCGGCGCCTACCTTGGCTTCTCGATCGCCACCCTGGCGCTGACCGCGGCTTTCACCAATTCGCTGCTCGCCGAGGTGCAGAAGGGATCGCCCAATCCGTTCCAGTTGCCGTGGTTGGTTCCCGTCGCGGTGGCCGCGGTGTTCTCGGTGATGTTGACCGGCCGCGACGCCCGCCTGCTGGCCAAGATTCTGCTCGGCATCGAAGGTGTCGGCATCGTCGCGATGGTGGTGCTTGCGGCGGTGATCCTCGGGCGCGGCGGTGCCAAACCAACCGGGGTGGACTGGAGCACCTTCTCGGCCTCGGGGGTGTCGATGTCGGAGATCCTCGGCGGGGTGGTGGCGGCCTTCCTGTGCTGGGCCGGTTTTGAGGCGTGCGCTTCGATGGGGGAGGAGACCACCGATCCCAAACGCAGTATCCCGCGGGCCATTACCGGCACCCTGGTACTGACCGGTGTGCTGTTCGTTGTCGTGATGTTCGCCCAGACAATCGGTTTCGGCACCGACAAACAGGGACTGGCCGCCTTTGAGCGCTCGGCAAACACCCTCGGTGATCTCGGTGACACCTACATCGGCGAGTGGTTCAGCCTGCTGGTGATTCTCACCGGGTTGGTCGGCGCGTTCGGTTGCCACATGGCCACCGCCGTCATCTCTGGCCGGATGGTGTTCGCGTTCAGCCGGGACAGACTGGGGCCCAGGTTGTTGGCCCACATCGACCCGGTGACCAACAGCCCCCGCAGGGCCATCTGGTTGGTGGTCGCGGTGAGCCTGGCGGTCAACGCGCTGTGCGCCGCGACCGGATGGCCGCCGGGCACCACCGGTAATAGGGGAATCGACGGCTACTTCGTGTTCGCCGTCGCCGGTTCGGTCTGCTTGATGACGTGCTACCTGTTTGTCGAGATCGCTGCCATCTGGTTCGCCGGTGCACCCCGGTTCCTCCCGGTGCATGGCGGCACGTCCCGACTCAGCGGGCTGGTGCTGCCGGGCGCCGGCGCGGTGGTGATCGTGGTGGTGCTGTGGTTCAGCGTGAAGGATTCCACGGGGTGGGTGGCAGCGCCGATCCTCGGACTGTACTGGTGTGCAATCGGTTTGATGGTTGCTCTGGCGGCGGCTCCGATCGCGAAACGGGTCGGCGCGGCACTGTCGGCCGAGCTGAATTTGCCGCTCAGATGAGGTAATCGAAGGTCGTCAGCATTCCCGCCTCGGCGTGATAGGTGTTGTGGCAGTGCAGCGGCCAGTAACCGGGGTTGTCGGCAAGAATGGCGACCCGCACCGTCTGGTTAGGGATCACGACCACGGTGTCCTTTCGGGCGCCGAGGGTTCCGTCCGGGTTGAGCATCGCGAAGGTGTGGCCGTGCAGGTGCATCGGATGCCACATCCGGGTCTTGTTGGCGAAGGACATCGTCGCCTGTTGTCCCTGCCATACGGTCAGCGGCCTGTTGTCCGGATACGGTCCGTTGATGCCCCATTGGTAGCCGGTGTCGGCGGCCGTCAGGTTGGCCACCATCTCGGTATCAGGTTTGGTGAAGGCCAATTGCGCCTCGTCCGGCGCTGCGAACATCTCGACGGTTCCAATCTTGCCGGTGAGTTCCGGTGGCTGGAAGTCGGCCGGTGGTGCGGTGCCGACCCCGGTCGACAGCAGGGCGCGCGCCATGGCTCCCTTGCCTTCAGCGAGTGCGACGAGGGGAAAAATCCCGTCGTCGGCGGTGACAATCACGTCGTAACGTTCGCCCATTCCGATCAGGAGTGCGTCGACGTCGGTGGGCACGATCGGGAAGCCGTCGGTATGGGTCACTGTCATGCGATGACCGGCCAGTGCCACCCGGAAGGCGGTATCTGACCCGGCGTTGATGAAGCGCAGCCGGATTCGTTGGCCCGGTTTGGCGCGGAAAGTGCTGGGTGCCTCCGGGATTCGGCCGTTGATGACGTAGTAGGGGTAGGTCACGTCACCTGGATCGCCGCCCAACAGGGCGCTGCCGCCGGCACCCTCTCCGCCCATGGAACCCATGGAACCCATAGCGCCCATGCCCCCCTTCTCCAGATCGTCGAGTATCTGCTGCGGTGACTTGCCGACCCCGTCGGTCCAGTCGTCGAGCATCACGATCCACTCGGCGTCATAGTCACCGCGTGCCTTGGGATCATCGACGATCAACGGCAGATATAGCCCGGTGTCCAATTCCACACCTACATGCGGGTGTGCCCAGTACGTCCCGGCATCGGGCACGGTGAACGTATAGGTGAACGACTGTCCCACATCGACATTTGGCGTGGCCGGCTCGGCGCCGTCCATGTCGTTGCGCAGCGCGATGCCGTGCCAGTGCATGGAGGTCGGTTTCGACAGCTTGTTGGTCAGGGTGACCTTGAGTTCGTCTCCGACGTTGGCGCGGATCAGCGGTCCGGGAACGGTGTCGGCATAGCCCAGGGTGCTGACCACCCGCCCGCCGAGGTCGACCGTCACCGGCCTCGGTGTCAGCGTGGCGGTCACCGTCCGGCCGGTGCGCGGCCGGGCCGCCTCGGCCGCCTTGATGGCATCACCCAGTTTCGGGTTGACCGTAGTGGGTTGAGTCTTCAGCTCGGGCGCTCCGCCGGTTGCGCACGCCGCGAGGGCGGCCCCGGCTCCGACCGCCAGGCTGCCGGTCAGGAAGTTTCGTCGGTTCAGCGCGGTGGGCTCACTTTCTTTCGGTTGCGACTGCGAGTGGGTGGTCGGGGCCTAGGAGATCGGCGGTGATGCCGGCGCAGTAGGTGTTCATCGGCAAGGCGAACGCTGTGTTGCCCAGCGCTCCTTCGGCCAGATGCCCCATCCGTTCTGCGACGACGAACAGTGCCATGATGGCGGCACCGGCAACGATGCCCTGGGCACTGTGGTGTCCACCGGCATCGACGCGGGTACAGACCGCTATCCCGAACAGCCACGCCAGACCGCGGACGAAACCGGCGTAGTACGACGGGATGGGTTGACCGCGAAGCCGGACCAGGCCGCCGGCGGCCGCTGTCTGCGCACTGTTGAGGTTTGTCAGCACTGAGCGGCCCTGCCGATCGAGATGATCGGCGATCACAAGATCACGAGTGTCGGCCGCCTGCAGGGTCAACAGGTTCGTCGCGGAGGCATCGGGGGGATCCTCCGGGGTCAGCTCATCCACTGCCTGCGGTACGGGTACGCCCCGCAGCTCGTAGGCCAACCGCCAGGCGTGCCGGACCTGCCGACGGCGCATCCGGTCGAGTGTGGTGGCCATCGGGGCGGAACCATCTTCGACCGCGACAAGGGCATTGCTGATCGCCTGGCAGTTGCCGACGAGACTGCCCCATAGCGTCCTGGCTTCCCACCACCGGTTGAAGGCGTTGCTGTTTCGGAAGCCGATGAAGACCGAGACGACGACTCCCAGCAGGGGAACGACTGCAGCGATGCCGTCGAGTGGAACGACCGCCGAGATTACAACCATGGCGGCCGCCACTGCCACGACAGCGAGCAGGTCATAGCGCAACTGCCACAGCACTTCGAGTGCGGTGGTGGTGAGGAATCGGCGGCGTGAGGGCAGGGTCACTGGACCCACTGGAAGCTGTTGACGTACTTGCCCAGATCGGCGGCGAGTTCAAGGTTGGCACCGGATGGCAGGCCCGGGCCGGATTGGGGGCCGAAGGTGCGATAGGGGCCCGACGCAAACGCGATCAGCGCGAGGTCGTTCTTGACCGCGGCAGTCACCATGAGCCGCTGCCGGGTGAAGGTCGCCGTCGGATTCTGCGGCCAGTCATCGGCGAACACCCCGTAGCCGGGCTCGTACCCGACCTTGGCATTGGGGATCACGTAGGCGACCCGAGCGTCCGGGTAGCGGTTTTTCAGAAGCGCCTGGACGACCTCTTGTGCCGAGCGGCCACTGGCGGGCTCGGAGAACAGCTGCATGACGCCGGTGTCACCCCCGACGTACTTTGCGACAACGCCGTTGTCGTAGGTCGTGATTTCGTACGCCGACTCCGCACTGGGGTAGGACACCGAGAATCCCGGGCCGGTGAACTTCGGCAACCCGGTCACCGGTGTGCCCGAGGGGGGCCGTCCGCACTCCGGCGGGCACATGTAGTGGGCGATCTCTGGGGTCTGCACCAGAGCCACCGCGCCGAGAACCACCGCGACCGCGGTGATCGCAGTGCCCCAACGGCCGACTAGCCAGCCGAACCGGGGCCGCCGCAACCCGTGCGCACGGTAGGTGCCGGCCGGCAGCGCATACCCCGGATAATTTTCGAGCGGCAGTCCGTCGGCGGCGGTGGCACCCGGCCCGTCGGTATCGCCGGCGACCGGTTGCGGCCGAGACGCACCGCGGCGTTCCCGCCGCGAGGTTCGCGTCGAGGCACGGGTGGCGGCCCCGCAGGCCGGGCAGAACGCCATGTCGGGCACCACCATTTCGCAGTGGATGCACAACAGTGGCTGATCCGCTCGGATGGGGTCATGGGTCTCGTGCAGAAGCGCGAACTGCAGAGCCAGTCGCAGTGCCAATAGCGCCAGTACGGTCGCCGCGAGATGGATCGCGAGCATGACCATTTCCGGAAGGCCGACGATGTCGACGACACCGACTGCGGTGTGAACGATCATCACCAGCGCGGCCAGCAGTGCCAAAACCGTGCGCAACTTCCGCTCGTGTTCGCTTGAGGGCTTGAACCAGAGCAGGATCCCGGCCAACCCGCCGGCTGCGGCGGCGGTTACCGGGATGGTCACCCCACCCATGACGACCTCGACGATCAGCCCCTCTACCGGTCGAGCGTGGGCGAACAGGCCGGTGGTGAACTGGGGGGCGAGCCGGGTCAGCGTGGCGGCGGCGGTGAATACCAAGGCTCCCAGCGCGCCGATGGTGAACCCGTCCAACGACTCTCGCGTTCCGGGTCGGGTCAGCCTGACCGCGACAGCGGGCACGAGCATCAGGAGCATTCCGATAGCCGGGATTGCCACGCCCTGACCCAGTAGGTGGTGCAGTGCGACGCCGACACCCAGTGACACGTTGTAGGTCCGAGCCACCAATCCGCCGGTCAGCAGCACCCAACCCGAACCGAGGACCGCACCGGCCACCGCCGACAGCGCCAGCGACACGCGCGGGATGTCACGGTCGATCTGAGAGGCGCGCAGATACAGCACGAAGAGCAGGGGCAGGCCGAGTGCGGCGACGGTGATCCCGGCGGCGGGTAACTTCGCTGCGACCGACGCCGCCAGCGCTACCGCCGCGACCACCAGGGTCAGCCGGAACGGTCTGCGAGAGCGATCGGGCAGGTGCGGAAACATGGAACTAGCGAAGTGCGGGACCATGACCTTCTCCGACGGTGCGGCCCCGAAGGTATTGGGGCGCAACCACTGCGGTCCATCCCCGGGTTGGGCAGCGAGCGACGATCCGCAGACACCACAGAAGTTCCCCTCCGGCACGTCGGTATGGCACCGCGGGCACAGCGCGACTGTGACGATGTCCGCGGAGCCGGATTGGCCCGCGGTCACGGCAGCAATCCCTGCGTCACCAGCATGACCCGGGCCAGGTTGTCGACGTTGGGTGTACCCAGTCCGGTAACCAGGTCATAGCCGGGTCCGGCGTCGTCCACGGCGTTGCCGCCCCGGATGATGTCCTGGAATGCCGGCAGTTGGGCGCCTTCCGCCGCCCGGTACAGCAACGGGTTGATGTCGCCGAGCGGTGTGCCTCCGCGTTGGGTCAGATACTGGTTGATCACCGCCGCCATGCCTGCCCACAGTGGCGCGGATAGCGATGTCCCCCCGCCCACGATCACCTGGCCGTCGAAAACGATCTTCACCCCGGTGAACGGGTCGGCGACCGCTGAGATGTCAGGGGTAAGCCGCTGACCCGCACCGCGTTCGGATTTCACCCCCGCCTGCCAGGCTGGCCGGCCGAACAGGGCCGATACCCCTCCTGCGGTGCCTTGGGACAGCGGGGCGTCAAACCATGCCTGCTCATCGAGCCAGCCCCCGTCCTTGTCGGTGGACAGCGTGGTGCCGCCGACGTTGGTCATCTCCGGCATTGAGGCCACCGCGTCCAATCCGATGTTGTCGGGATGCGGCGGGGCCGACCACTCCTGGCCGCCTTTGCATTCCAGACCCGCGAGGTCTCCACTGGCGTCAAAAGCGGTGGTTCCGCGGCGCTGCGCGGCGGCCAGTGCGGCACGCACCGGCTTAAGGTCGGCGGCGGTGATCAGCTTGTCGCAGCCCCAACCGATGGACAGACTCCACACTGCTCCGGGGTATCTGCGGTCGGCGTCTTCCATCATTGCCGCGATCTTGGTGTAAGCGCCGTCGCCCTCGACGGTGGGGCGCGCGTTGACCAGGACCTTCTTTGCGTCGGGAGCGATGGCGTGAATGGCCTGCAGATCCATCGTCGCCTCACCCCGTCTGGCCGGCGGTTGGCCTCCC
The DNA here is from genome assembly GCA_032117575.1 of Mycolicibacterium sp. GTDB lineage: Bacteria > Actinomycetota > Actinomycetes > Mycobacteriales > Mycobacteriaceae > Mycobacterium. Next base: position 2,637 of record JAULZA010000033.1, on the reverse strand, counting down.
ACCACGTCGGGGGTGAACCGGGGGAGGCTGAACATGTCGGCAAACGCATCCAGATCGGCCTGGTCGAAACCGTCGAACGCGAAGACGATCACGGTGACGTCCTTGCCGGTGTGGCCGCTTTCCCGCAGCGGTGCAATGTTGTAGGTCCGCAACAAGGTTTGCGGTGTCAGGCCCTGGCCCGGCACCTCCAGGGGCAACTGCCAACGGTCGGCTTCCCGGTAGGGGGTGTAGCCGAGGATGCGGCCGAGTTCGGAGACCTCACCGCCGAGGTTCTCGGGCACCGAGGGCTGCTGCGGTGAGGCGTAGAACACCTGGCCCCGGCTACCCCGGTAGTTGTTCACATCGACTCCGAAAGCGCCGGCGATCGAGTCGGCACGGCCCTCGAGGGTCGCCCACGAGTCGCCAGTGCGCCAGCCCACGGTCAAGCCGTGCGCATCTGCCCAGTCAATCAACGATTGCGGGCGGGAATCGTTGTGCAATGCCGCCGTGACCTGGACGCTGTCCCGCAGGGCGGGTCCGAGATCCGAGGAGGCGGACAGCAGCGCCGCATACGGACCGTCGATTCGCCCCGACGACGTCGTACGGTCTTGATGGCCGAGAACTACCGCAGCGGTGGTGATGGCGGCCGAGATGACCGCCATCACCGCCATGGTTCGCCGCATTCTCACCGCTCAGCCGCCGGTGACGACATTGCCGGGTAGAGCGGTCGGGGCCGGGCGCGCGGTGACGGAGGGGCTGAAGGAGTTCTCCGGCCCTGAGCCTGATTGCGGCCCGGGGGCGACCCCGCCGGAGACGGACTTCTCACTCGGCGATGCCGGAGCTGTAGCGGATGGACTCGACGGCGCGGGGTTCTCCGCCGGCTTTTCCTTAGTGCCGCACGCCGTCAACATGCCCATACCGACCAGGGCGCTTGCGCCGGTCGCAAGGGCCATCCGGCGAGCAAGAGGGGCTGACATCATGATCGTTCTCCTTCGGGTGTGGGAAAGGTGCTCTGAGGCTATTCAGTTGGGGCGGTTTCGTCCGTTTGTCAGATGGACCGCCTAGGTCGACTGTTCCTCGTCTGGTGACCCCTATACGTCCCCCAGATTGCTGACCCGCGGGATGAACACAGCGTCGGCCAGTCGGTGGACCCTGACCCACCGCGGCAGGTTAACCGAACCTTTGACCGGATCGAGACGAACGCCGGAAGTAATTCCAATCGGGGGACAAAGCAATCCGTCGGCGAACAGGCCTTTCGATGGACACTCCCGGCCCGGGGAGCGCGGCAGGCTGAGCATCATCAGCTTCCCAGCGCAAAGGAGTAAACACCATGAAGACCATCACGATCATCGCCGAGCAGATGACCGACCGGATGCTCATTGCCGCGACACCGAACCGCGGAGTCGTCTCCGTCACCGTCAGCGAAGTCCATCGGGGTCTACGCGACGCTGCTGAGATCAGGGCCTTCGGCAATCCCAACCGGTTCGATCCCCGCTACCGCATCGTGATGGTCGTTGAAGACGACGCCGTGGAGACCGTCTTCGACTGCGTGGCCGTCGCCTACGAGGCCGGGTTCTTCAGCGACGCCGAAGCATGGGTCGAATCCTCGACCTGGGCGCTGTCGGCCTGACCGCCGAGTTCTGACCCGCCCTCACCGGAACCAGCCTTCGCGCATGTCCAGCGTTGTCCGGTCCAGTGATTCAAGCAGATCCAACTGCGGGGCGGTCTTGGGTAACTCGTACCGGAAGAAGAACCGCGCAGCCTGACGCTTACCGTCGAAGAAGTCGCCGGTCGGCCCGTCCGCGGCCAGTGCCTGCTCCAGCCAGATCCAGGCGACGACGATGTGCCCGAACGCCTCCAGGTACACCACGCTGTTGGCCAGTGCGGCCTCGACATCGCCGGAGCCGAACATCGCAGCGGTGACGGCCACCAGGCGCCGCCAGGACGCGTCGAGTTGAGTAGCCATCGCCGCGAGTTCGCCACCGCGTTCGGCGGCGGCGGCGGTCGTGCGCGCCACCTCCTCGCCCAGGGCGGCGAGATTGGCGCCGTTGCGGTGGGCCACCTTGCGGCCCAGCAGGTCCAGGCTCTGGATCCCATGCGTGCCCTCGTGAATCGGGTTGAGCCGGTTGTCGCGGTAATGCTGCTCGACGTCGTACTCCCGGCTGTAGCCGTAGCCGCCGAGGACCTGGATCGCCAGGCTGTTGGCCTCCAGACACCATTGCGACGGCCAACTCTTGGCGACCGGGGTCAGGATGTCGAGCAGCATGGTGGCGGTGTCCTGATCGGGGTCGGTCCCCGGTTCGGCGCTGCGCTGGACGTCGACCAGCTTGGCGCAGTAGAGAAGCAACGCCATGCCGCCTTCGGCGTAGGCCTTCTGCGCCAGCAACATCCGCTTGACATCGGCGTGCTCGATGATCCGGACCTGAGCCGTGGTCGGGTCTTTGGACGTGATGGGACGGCCCTGCGGGCGCTGGCGGGCGTACTCCAGCGATTTGAGGAATCCGGTGTAGCCCAACGCGACCGCGCCCATCCCGACACCGAGGCGGGCCTCGTTCATCATGGTGAACATATAGGTGATGCCGCGGTGCGGTTCACCGACCAGATAACCGACCGCACCGGGCTCACCGCCGGGGGTGAAGGTGCCGTCCCCGAAATTCA
>JAULZA010000032.1:0-23352 GCA_032117575.1 Mycolicibacterium sp. | reverse complement strand
CATTGGACAAGTTCAGTGAGCGGCGGCCCGCCAGCATCGGGATGCGCACCTGCCCGGTGATGCGCGGATCGGCCAAAGTGGCCTCGTCCAGGCCGGTGGGCTCCGGGCCGAACATCAGCACATCACCTGGGACGTAGGCGATTCCGGCGAACGACCGTTCGGCGTGCGCGGTGAAGGCGAAAACCCGCGCACCGTCCAGAGCCGCCCACGCGTCCTCCAGGCAGCGGTGCACGGTGACCGAGGCCAGGTCGTGGTAGTCCAGGCCGGCGCGGCGCAGCTTGGGTTCGGACAGGTCGAACCCCAGCGGTTCGACCAGGTGCAGTTCGCAGCCCGTGGCCGCCACCATCCGGATGGCGTTGCCGGTGTTGGGGGCGATGCGCGGTGAGTAGAACAGAATCCGGAACACGGCAGGCCTAACCCTCAAGCAGCGTGTTCTTCACCACCACACCGTCCTTGACGATGACCGCGATGTTGGCCGGGTCGGCGAGCAGGCTCAGGTTGGTCGTGGGATCGCCGTCGATCAGCAGCATGTCCGCCCACGCCCCGACGGTGATCTCACCCAGCCGGGCGCAGCGGTAGGGATCGCGTTCACCGGCCAGGCGGAACAGCTCCGCGTTGCCCGAGGTGACCATCTTCAGCGCCTCGACAGTGGTGAACCACTCGCCGAGGCGGGTCATGATCTCGCCCTGCCGGGCGTTGTACTCCGGCTCGAACAGCAGATCGGTGCCCCACGCGACCTTCACCCCGTGCTTGCGGGCCCACTCGTACACCCGCCCGGTGCCTTCGCAGACCTGCCGGTTCTTCTCCGACCGGTCAGGGTCGGGGAAGCTGTGGTCATGCTCGCCGAGCGGTTGCATCGACAGCCACACCTCGCGTTCGGCGAGCATCGCGATGGTGGGTTCGTCAGCGAGGTGGCCGTGTTCGATCGACTTCACACCGGCCTCGACCGCGCGATGGATGCCGGCCACGTTGTAGACGTGCGTGGCGACGTAGGTGCCGTAGTCAGCGGCGGCCTGCACCGCGGCCTGTAGTTCAGCCGGTGTGAACTGCAGCGTGTAGAGCGGGTCGTAGAGCGACGCCACCCCGCCGCCGGCCATCAGTTTGATCTGCGACGCCCCGAACCGGAGTTGCTCGCGGACGGCGGCCAGCACCCGCTCCACTCCGTCGGCGACCCGCATGAAGCCGATCTGTTCGGCCCGAGATTCGTTGCCGCCCAACGCTGTCGGCGGTTCGAAGGGGAATCCGAAGTCGCCGTGACCGGCGGTCTGCGAGATCGCTGCCTGGCTGGGGTAGATCCGCGGGCCCAGCGCGGGCTCGGCGTCGATGACGTGTTTGATTCCCACGGTGTCACCGGCCATGTCGCGGACGGTGGTGAAGCCGCGCAGCAGAGTGTCTTTGGCCCGGGCCAGCGTCGCGGCGGCCAGTTGGGTCTGGGTGGCCGTCATCAAATCCGGCATGGTGTTCGCCATGCCCACCAGATGCACGTGGGCGTCACTCATGCCCGGCATCAGCACCCGTCCGGCACCGTCGATCAGCGTCGCCTCGGAGACTTCGGCGATCGGGGACGTCTCCACCGCCGCAATGGTGCTGCCCTCGACCAGCACATGGCCGTCGGACAGTCGGCCCGAGATGCCGTCGAAGATGCGGACGTTCTTCACCAGCACACGAGCGGAGTGTTCGATCGGCACACCGCCACGCTAGTGGCTTCGCGGACTACGCCGGAGACGGTTCGGATTCCGCCGTTGCGTCTACTACGGCTGACTCGCTGTCGTCCTCGCCCGGGTAGGGTTCGGCGTCCTCGTCGGCCACCACGTCGGCCACCTGGTCGGGTGGCGCCACCACATCGACAGGCTCGGTGAAGCCACCTGTCGTGAAGTCATCCACAGCCACACCGTCCGGCGGGAAACCCACGCCGACCGGATCCACCCCGGAGCCGATCAGGATTGCGCCGATCAGGCAGATGACCACGAAAAAACCGGTCACGACAAGGCTGAAGCCGCCGAAAAAATTGGCCAGCAGTGCTGCTCCCGCGCACGCCAGGAGCCAGCGCCGACCCAGCCGACCCGAATCCATGCCGACAAATGTAGCGGACGTCATTTCGGCGCTCATCGCCCCGGAACCCGGGTACCTACGCCCCAGCAGTGCCGCCAAGAGGAAGGGACAGTGGCGTGGGTGCCGGGCCCGCCGCCGGGCGGCACCCGGCCTTAGCGGTTGAGTGGAGCCCGGCGCCGTCGGTCTCTACCGCAGCCGGATCTTCCAGCGCACGAAGCCCAGGTAGAGCACGCTGAGGCCGAGCAGCATCGCCATGTCGAACCACCAACTCGACGACTGGTGCTTCCACCAGTGGTCCTTCGGCGTCAGCGGTCCCGGCACCTGGTTGATCAAGTCGACGGTGGAGGCCGATGCAGCGAAGCCCCACCGCGCCGGCGTGAACCAGGACATCTGATCCAGCACAATGCGGTTGGTCACCGGGACCATGCCGCCGGAGAACACCAGCTGGCTCATGATCGCCACCACCAGCAGCGGCATGATCTGCTCGTTGGACTTCGCCACCGCTGAGAGCAACAGGCCCAGGTTGGCCGACGCCACGCAGGTGGCCGCGATCGTGGCGAACAACTCCACGGACGGATTGCCCAGCGCCACAGCACCTTCGGTGGGACCGCCCTTGCCCCACACCACGATCGACACCATGATCGCGGACTGCAGCACGGCGAAAAGGGTGTAGACGCAGACCTTGGCCAGCAGGTAGGCCGTGGTCGACAGGCCCACCGCCTGTTCGCGCCGGAAGATCGGCCGTTCGCCGATCAGGTCGCGGATGGTCAGTGCGGTCCCCATGAACACCGCGCCGACGTTGAGGAACACCAGGATCTGACCGGGTTCGTTGGGGGAGCCGCCCATCGGATCGGGCTTGCCGAAGCCGACGTCGCCGGGCACCGCCAGCGACAGCACACCCATGATGAACGGCAGCACCGCCAGGAACACAAAATAGGCCCGATCGGAGATGATCAGCCTGGCCTGGCGCCGCACGATCGTGGAGAACTGGCGGCGCAGGCTGGTGTGCACGGGCGCGCCGAGGTCGGAGGGCTCCTCGGTGGGCGGTGGCGGTGGCTGCGGCCCGATGCGGGCCAGGTATCTGTCGTTGGCGGCCTGCGGGTCGCCCGCCACCGTGCTGAAGATGTCAGCCCAGTTGGTGGTCCCCATCGCCGCGCCGATCTCGCTGGGCGGACCGCAGAACGCCGTCTTGCCGCCCGGCGCCAGCAGCAGCACCTGATCGCACACGTCGAGGTAGGTCAGCGAGTGGGTGACCACCAGCACTACGCGTCCGGCGTCGGCCAGCTGGCGCAACATCGTCATCACCTGGCGGTCCAGCGCCGGGTCCAGGCCGGAGGTCGGCTCGTCGAGAATCAGCAGCGACGGGCCGGTCAGCAGCTCCAGGGCCACCGAGGCGCGCTTACGCTGACCGCCGGAGAGCTTGTCCACCCGGGTTTCGGCGTGCTGGGTCATCTCCAGCTCGCTGAGCACCTGGGCGACCACCTGCTCGCGGTCCTCCTTGGTGGTGTCCGGGGGCAGCCGCAGCTCCGCGGCGTACATCAGCGCCTGGTTCACCGTCAGCTGACCGTGCACCACGTCGTCCTGCGGCACCATCCCGATCCGGGAGCGCAGCGAGGCGTAATCGGCGTGGACGTTGTGGCCTTCGAAGCTCACCGTGCCGCTGGTCGGGTGGGTGTAGCCGGCGATCAGTTTAGCCAGGGTGGACTTGCCCGCACCGGACGGCCCGATCACCGCGGTCAGCGTGCCGGGCCGGGCGGTCAACGAGATGTTGTCCAGCAGCGTCTTGTTGCCCTCGATGGTCCACGTCACGGCTCGGACGTCGAGCCCGCCGGTGCCGGTGGCCGCCGCTGTCTCGGTGCGGCGGACCAGCGTTCCGTCGGCGAACACCAGGTCGACGTTGCCGATGGTGACGACGTCGCCGTCGGTGAGCAGCGCCCGGTCCACCCGGCTGCCGTTGACGAACGTGCCGTTGATGGACCGGTTGTCGACGATCTCCGGCCCACCCGGCGTCGGGATCAGGGTGGCGTGGTGACGGGACGCCAGGACGTCGGGGATGACGATGTCGTTGTCGCTGGCACGGCCGATCTTCGACGCACCGGGCGTGGACCCCGTCGTCGACGACCCCGGCCGCAGGATCTTGAGCATCGATGTCGCCAGGTTGGACGTGCTCGCGGAACCGCCGCCTGACGGCCGCCCGGACGGTCCTATCTGGGTGGGGGCGGCATCTGGAGACGGCGGCGGCGACGGCGCCGTCGGGGGCGGGGGCGGCGGCGGGAGCGGTTGGCTCGGCGCCAGGGGCTGGCTGGGAGGCCGGTACGGTCCCGAGGGCGGTGGCGGCGGGTAGCCCGGCGGGTAGGTCGGCTGGGGCCGCGACGGCGGCGGGTACATCGGCTGCCGCGCCGGGATCATCACGGTCGGGATCTGCGTGGAGGACTGCGGCGGTCGCCCGGCTGAACCCTGGTGGCGGCCGACGTCGAAGCTCACCGGCGGGCCCTCGGGGCTGCCCAGATTGATGGTGGTGCCGTCGGCGATGTCGACCTCGGGCACCCGCCGGCCATGGACGTACATGCCGTTGAGCGAGCCGTTGTCCACCGCAATCCACCGGCCGCCCGTCGCGGTGTGGTCGAACCGCAGGACGACGTGCGCCCGTGACACCAACGGGTGCGCGATGCGGATGTCGGCACGCAGATCCCGGCCGATCACGACGTCGTGTCCGGCGGCAAAGCTCCGCGGGGCCCCGTTGAACCGAACGGTCAGAGCGGGCCGGGAGTCGACAGATGGGCTGCTCATCGGCAGCAACTCTAGGCGACTACGGCGTCGGCCCGCCGGTGACCACGCAGTGCGTGCGCGAGTAGATCGTCGGCATGCACTTGTTGCAGTGGTCGCACAGCGATCGCACCGACTTCGATTGCCCGTCGGCCTGAATGCGGTTGATCAGATCGGGTTCGGCCAGCAGGGCGCGGCCCATCGCCACGAAATCGAACCCCGCCGCCATGGCCCGGTCCATCGCGTCCCGATCGGTGATCCCGCCGAGCAGGATCAGCGGCATGGTGAGTTCACGGCGGAACTGCTCGGCGTCGCGCAGCAGGAAGGCGTCCCGGTAGGGGTACTCGCGGAGGAACTTGGTGCCCGTCATCCGCATGCCCCAGCGCAGCGGGGCTTTGAAGGCCGCGGAGAACTCCTTGACCGGTGCGTCGCCGCGGAACAGGTACATCGGATTGACCAGCGAGCTGCCGGCGGTGAGCTCCAGCGCATCCAGGCAGCCGTCGTCCTGCAACCAGCGGGCGGTCTGCAGCGCCTCCTCGATGCCGATGCCGCCCCGCACGCCGTCGGACATATTCAGCTTGGCGGTCACGGCAATGGTCGCGCGGCCGTTGCGCTCGACTTCCCGGCGGACCGCCCGCAGGATCCCGCGGGCCACCCGGGCGCGGTTGGCCAGCGCCCCCCCGAATTCGTCGGTGCGACGGTTGAGCAGCGGCGATAGGAAAGAGCTGGCCAGATAGTTGTGTCCGAGGTGGATCTCGACGGCGTCGAACCCGGCGTCGATGGCGTGGCGCACCGCCACCGCGTGCGCGGTGACCACGTCGTCGATGTCGGAGCGGGTGGCCTGCCGGGCGAACCGCATCGACAACGGGTTGAAGAACCGCCCCGGCGCCAGCGCGACGGCCTTGTTGGACCGGGCGTTAGCGACCGGACCGGCGTGACCGATTTGGGCGCTGACCGCGGCGCCCTCGGCGTGCACCGCCTCAGCCAGCCGACGCAACCCCGGCACCGCCTCGGGCCGCATCCACAGCGCGGAACCGTCGGTGCGGCCGCCGCGGCTCACCGCGCAGTAGGCCACTGTGCTCATGCCCACCCCGCCGGCGGCCATCGCCCGGTGGAAGTCGATCAGATCATCGCTGACCAGCGCCCCCGGGGTGCGGGCCTCGAAGGTCGCCGCTTTCACAATCCGATTGCGCAGCGTGGCCGGACCCAGTTCAGCCGGGCTGAACACATCCCGAGCAGCGCCCATATGCAGAATGTAGCCGTGCGCGCAGAGACGTTGGACGGCCAGCTGACCCGCGACGAGATCTTCGTCGACCTCGCACAGCGGGTGGCCGCGCTCACTGCGGCCGGCCGTACCCCCGGCCTGGGCACGGTGCTGGTCGGCAACGATCCCGGGTCGCACGCGTATGTCCGCGGCAAGCACTCCGACTGCGCCAAGGTGGGCATCACCTCGATCCGGCGCGATCTTCCGGCCGACGCCAGCCAGGCTCAGCTCGACGACACCATCGACGAGCTCAACGCCAACCCGGACTGCACCGGCTACATCGTGCAGCTGCCGCTGCCGCGGCATCTCGATGAGAACGCGGCGCTGGAACGGATCGACCCCGGCAAGGACGCTGACGGTCTGCACCCGATCAATCTCGGCCGGCTGGTACTCAATGAGCCTGCGCCGCTGCCGTGTACCCCGCGCGGCATCGTGGCCCTGCTGCGCCGCTTCGACGTTGCCATCGATGGGGCGCACGTGGTGGTGCTCGGCCGCGGGGTCACCGTCGGCCGGCCGCTGGGCCTGCTGCTGACCCGTCGCAGTGAGAACGCCACGGTGACGTTGTGCCACACCGGAACCCGTGATCTGCCGGCGTTGACCCGGCAGGCCGACATCATTGTCGCGGCGGTCGGGGTGCCGCACATGCTGACGGCCGACATGGTGCGCCCGGGTGCGGCTGTGGTCGACGTCGGGGTCAGCCGGGTGGACGGCGTGCTCACCGGGGATGTGGCCCCTGACGTCTGGGAGGTAGCCGGTCAGGTGTCGCCGAACCCGGGCGGGGTCGGACCGCTGACGCGGGCCTTTCTGCTGACCAACGTGGTCGAACGGGCCGAAGCAGGGGCGTGAAAATACCTGCGCACGTTCGCGAGCGGGCTCAGCGGATTCTGCGCGCCCAGTGGCCGATCGTGACCGTAGCCGCCATCTTCCTGGTCGCGCTGCTGCTCGTGGCTGCCGGCTTCTGGCGTCGCGGGTCGTTCCTGATCGGAGTGGCCGTGGGGGTGGCCGCGGCCCTTCGGCTGGTGTTACCCGAGGACCGGGCCGGATTGCTGGTAGTGCGTACCAAGAGCCTGGACTTCGCCACCATGACCACGATCAGCGCCGTCATGATCTACACCGCGTGGACCATCGACCCACTCGGAACAAGCTGAGCGGCGGCCAAGCGCCAATTCAGCTGGCGGACAACATCGCCCGCACGCCCACCGTGACGTAGGGCAGTGCGATTCCCGCGGAGTTCGCCAACGCGGGGTGGGTGGCCAGCAGTGTGCGGACGTCGTCGAGGGTGCGGGCACGTACCTCCGTTGGCGAGGTGATGCAGTAGCTGCGTGAGGCCACGTAGTCGATCAGCGCCTGCGGGGTCATGTAGTTGGTCCACTCCACCCGGTGGCTCGCAACATCGGTGAACGGCGCCGGCAGTTCCACGGTCGCGTCCATCCAATCGTGTTCCAGCCCGACGATGCGCCCGAATTCCTTGACCCAGCCCAGTCGCGTGTCGCGGACGTTCCAGAGCAGCCCGAGCCGGCCACCGGGCCGCAGCACCCGCACCACCTCGGCGACGGCCCGTTGCGGGTCGAACCAGTGCCACGCCTGCGCCACCAGCACAGCGTCAAGGCTGTTGTCCGGCAACGGAATCTGCTCGGCAGTGCCGAGCAGAGCGGGGGTGTCGGGCAGCGTGGCGCGTAATACGTCGAGCATCTCCGCGATGGGATCGACGGCCACCACGTGCAGTCCGCGTTCGACCAGGCGGGTGGTGAGTTTGCCGGTGCCCGCGCCGAGATCGAGCACATCGCGCACCGGGCTGCCGGCGCTGGGGGACAGCAGCCAGTCGACGGCGTCCGGCGGATACGACGGCCGGCCCCGTTCGTAGGCGGCCGCCTGCGAACCGAAGGATAGGGACCGTTCGTGGCGGCCCGCGTCAGCCGCGTCCGGCGAATTCACCGCCGACCGTCGGCCAGCGCCAGGGTCTCGCGGACGAGTTGGCCGACGGCTTCGGTCTCGATGAGGAAGCCGTCGTGGCCGTAGATCGAGTCGACCACGTTCAGGCCGGCGCAGCCCGGCAGCAGATCGGCCAGTTCCTGTTGCAGTCGCAGCGGGTAGAGCCGGTCGGAAGTGATGCCGCCGACCACCACCGGCACCGGGCAGGCCTGCAGCGCCGCGGCGACTCCGCCTCGGCCGCGGCCCACGTCGTGGTTGGACAGCGTCTCAGTGAGGGTGACGTAGCTTCCGGCGTCGAACCGCCGGATCAGCTTGGCGCCCTGGTGTTCCAGGTAGCTCTGCACCGCGTAGCGCCCGCCGGTCAGCGGGTTCTCCCGGACTTCTCCGGTGAGCTGGCCGTCGTTGCCGAACCGGGTGTCCAGTTCGGTCTCGCCGCGATAGGTGAGGTGAGCGAACTGGCGGGCCAGTTGCAGTCCGGTATCGGGGGAGCGTCCGGTCCCGTAGTAGTCGCCGCCCTGCCAGTTCGAATCGGCCTTGATCGCCGCGATCTGGGTGCTCTGGGTGCCGATCTGGTCGGCGGTGGCACGGGCCCCGACCGCCAGAATGAGCGCTGCCCGCACCTGATCGGGGCAGCCGACCATCCACTCCAGTGCCCGCGCTCCGCCCATCGAACCGCCGACCACCGCGGCCACCTCGGTGACGCCCAGCGCCGCCAGCGCGGCGACGTCGGCGTTTACCTGGTCGCGGACCGTGATGATCGGGAATCGGGAACCCCAGGGCCGGCCGTCGCGGGCCAGCGAGCTTGGCCCGGTGGATCCCCGGCAGCCGCCGAGCACGTTGGTCGACACCGCACACCAGCGGTTGGTGTCGATCGGCGCCCCGGGCCCGGCGATGCCGTCCCACCATCCGGGCGTGGGATGACCCGGGCCGGCCGGGCCGGTGATGTGCGAATCGCCGGTGAGTGCATGCAGCACCACCACCACGTTGTCGCGGTTGGGCGAGAGCTCACCCCAGCGCTGCACGGCGATCGAAACATCCTCGATCACCGCTCCGCTTTCCAGCGTCAACGGACCGATGTCGACGACACCGATGGCTCCCTCGGCGGGGAGGGTCTCGACGCGCTCGGCCCACGCTGATTGTTCTTCGCGTAAGCGCTCATCTGAAATAGTCATATCCGGCTCTGTCAACGGGCCGCCACGGCGATGGATTTCTCGACCGATCTGGCGGCGGTGAACCCCCGCTCGAGGTCGGCCAGGATGTCCTCGATGCCCTCCAAGCCCACGGCCAGCCGCACCAGTCCGGGGGTGACACCGGTGGCCAGTTGCTCATCGGCGGACAGCTGCTGATGGGTGGTGGAGGCTGGGTGGATGACCAGCGAGCGCACGTCGCCGATGTTTGCCACATGGCTGTGCAACTCCAGTGCGTCGACGAACGCTTTTCCTTTCGCGACGCCCGCCGGACCCTCGCCGGCCAGTTCGAAGGACAGCACCGCGCCGGTTCCCTTAGGGGCCAGCTTCGTGCCGCGCTCATACCAGGGTGACGAGGGCAGGCCGGCGTAGTTGACCGCCACCACGTCGGGCTGACCGGCCAGGAACTCGGCCACCTTCTGAGCGTTGGCGACGTGGCGTTCCATGCGCAGGCTCAGCGTCTCCAGGCCTTGCGCAATCAGGAACGCGTTGAATGGGGCGGGTGCGGAACCGAGATCGCGCAGCAGCTGCACCCTGGCCTTCAGCGCGAACGCCGGCGCACCCAGGTCGGCAAACACCACGCCGTGGTAGCTCGGGTCCGGTGTGGTGAAGCCGGGGAACCGCGCTTGCCCAGATTTTTCAACGCGCCAGTCGAACTTCCCACCGTCGACGATCACCCCGGCGATCGCCGTACCGTGCCCGCCGAGGTACTTGGTCGCCGAGTGCACGACGATGTCGGCGCCCAGGGCGATGGGCTGGATCAGGTAGGGCGTGGCGATGGTGTTGTCGACGATCAGCGGCACACCGTTGTCGTGCGCCACCTCCGATACCCCGGGGATGTCCAGGATGTCGATCTGCGGGTTGGAGATCGTCTCGGCGAAGAACGCCTTGGTGTTCGGCCGCACCGCCGCCCGCCAGGAGTCCAGATCGTCGGGGTCGTCGACGAACGTGGTCTCGATGCCCAGTTTGGGCAGCGTGTAGTGCAACAGGTTGTAGGTGCCGCCGTACAGCCGCGGACTGGACACCACGTGATCACCGGCACCGGCGAGGTTGAGGATCACAAACGTCTCGGCGGCCTGCCCGGAGGACAGCAGCAGGGCGGCGACACCGCCTTCCAGCGCGGCGATGCGCTGTTCGACCACGTCGGTGGTCGGATTCATGATCCGGGTGTAGATGTTGCCCGGTTCAGCAAGGCCGAACAGGGCGGCAGCGTGATCGGTGCTGTCGAAGGTGTAGGAGGTGGTCTGGTAGATCGGCAGTGCCCGCGCGTGGGTGGCGGCGTCCGGGGTCTGCCCGGCGTGGATCTGCTTGGTCTCGAACGACCAGGAATCGGGGGCGGTCATGGGTCGTGCTCCTTGGGGTCGCTGTGGGCTGGTTCGACGGTGCGGCGCGTCGGGAAATGAACGCGGCGCGGGGCGGGATCAGCAACAGCGACACATTTGAGGGCTCCGCATCAGGTTTCCCTGTCTACTCGGGGGGCCCGTCATGGCGGACCCGCGCTTGCCGTGCAGCCGCGTGGTGGCTGCTCAACCTGGTCATCACCCGGGGCACCCCACCGCGGTTGGAGGGTTGCCGGCCAGCAAGCCGGAGCTTCGCGCTGGCACTCATGACCGACTCGAAGCGTATCGCATATTTGCCGCCGCTGGCCAGCCCGCCTTCTCATGACGGAAGTGAGCGGAAGCACCGCACGGACCGGCGCGGACTTGTTACCGCCCTTGTAATGTTGGGCCCGCGGGCGTCTGCTCGCGGGGCCGAGGAGGATGGGCGACTTACATGTCGAGCGTGCGCAAGATCAAGGTTGAGGGCACTGTCGTCGATCTCGACGGTGACGAGATGACGCGGATCATCTGGAAGCTGATCAAAGACACCCTGATCCTGCCGTACCTCGACGTGAACCTCGAGTACTACGACCTGGGCATCGAGCATCGCGATGCCACCGACGACCAGGTCACCATCGACTCGGCCAACGCCATCCTCAAGCATCACGTCGGCATCAAATGCGCCACCATCACTCCCGACGAGGCCCGCGTCAAGGAGTTCAACCTCAAAAAGATGTGGCTGTCGCCCAACGGCACCATCCGCAACATCCTCGGCGGCACCATCTTCCGCGCCCCCATCGTCATCTCGAACATCCCGCGTCTGGTGCCCGGTTGGACCAAACCGATCATCATCGGCCGGCACGCCTTCGGCGACCAGTACCGGGCCACCAACTTCAAGGTCGACCGCCCCGGCACCGTCACCCTGACCTTCACCCCGGAGGACGGCAGCGAGCCGATGGTGCACGAGGTGGTGCGCATCCCCGAGGACGGCGGCGTGGTGATGGGCATGTACAACTTCAAAAAGTCTATTCAGGATTTCGCGCGGTCGTCGTTCAGCTATGCGCTCCAGCAGAACTACCCGGTGTATCTGTCGACCAAGAACACCATTCTCAAGGCCTACGACGGCATGTTCAAAGACGAGTTCCAGCGCATCTTCGACGAGGACTACAAGGCGGAGTTCGACAAGCGCGGCCTGACTTACGAGCACCGCCTCATCGATGACATGGTGGCTTCCTGCCTGAAATGGGAGGGCGGCTACGTCTGGGCGTGCAAGAACTACGACGGCGACGTGGAGTCCGACATCGTCGCCCAGGGCTACGGCTCGCTGGGCCTGATGACCTCGGTGCTGTTGACCCCGGATGGCCTGACCATGGAAGCCGAGGCCGCCCACGGCACCGTCACCCGGCACTACCGGCAGCACCAACAGGGCAAGCCCACCTCCACCAACCCGATCGCGTCGATCTTCGCCTGGACCCGCGGCCTCATGCACCGCGGCAAGCTGGACAACACCCCTGAGGTGATCGAGTTCGCCGAGACTCTCGAAGAGGTCGTCATCCAAACCGTCGAGGGTGGCGAGATGACCAAGGATCTGGCGCTGTTGATCGGACCAGATCAGCCCTGGCAGACCAGCGAGCAGTTCCTGGTCACCCTGGCCGACAACCTCAAGAAGTCGCTGGCAGCGGATTAGCAGCGGCGCCGTTGAGGTGTTTCTGATGCTCCACGGTTCGGATTAGGAAGTCTTCGTACTCGACGCTTGACTCGGGCGGCACGGCAAAGCAAAAGATCGACCGCCAGGCGGTGACCAGTCGGGCGAAGACGTCGTCGCCGAGTGCGTCGGACAGCAGGTGGCAGCCGTGGACTGACATCCAGACCAGGTTGCCCACCTCCTCCGGCGAGACGTCGTCGCGGATGTCGCCGGGCGCCAGAGCGCTCGCCACCCGGGCGACGAACGTCGTCGCCCGTTGCTGGAAGCCGCGGCGGCCCTCCTCGCTGAGCTGTCCGAACGCCTGGTTGAGATGGTTGGAGATCCACACCGACCGGTCCCGCTTCATCAGGCCGCTCAGCTCGAACGTCATTGTGATGATGGCCTTCAACCCCGCAGGTGTGTCACCGTCGGAGCGGGGAAATGTCTGTACCGCCTTCGGCCAGCCCTGTTCGATGATCGCCTTGGCCAGGGCCGTCTTCGACACGAAGTTGTAGTAGAACGCCCCGGTGGTAACCCCTGCCGCCGTGGTGATGTCGGTCAGCCCGGTCGTGTCGAAGCCTTGATCGACGAACAGGTCGACGGCGGCGTCGATGATCTTCTGCCGCGTCGCTGTTGCCTTACCCGACCGAGTCACACGTACAAGATATCGGGGGTCATCGGTCAGCCCGCTGGTGGTACCTGACGCAGCCGCGGGCTGTGTTCATCGACCCAGGCGATGATCAGGTCGGCGATCAGCTGAGGCTGCTCGAACATCGGGATATGGCCGACGTTGTCGAGGCTCGTCACTTTGCTGATATCCGGGATGTGCCGCAAGAAATGCTTGGTGAATCGGGGGTGCGGGAGCACCCGGTCTCGCTCGCAGACCACCAGGTGGGTGGGGATGTCGGTGTCGGCAAGTTCCATCAGGCCGGGTAGTAGCAGTGCCCTGATCAGCAACTGGTAGTAGGCGGGGCAGTGCGTGACGTCGTCGATGATCTCCTGCAGATCGGTGTCGGACAGCCCGGCGGGAGTCGCACTGCACGGCACGCTGGCCAGTTGCTTGGCAAAAGGCAGCCGCGCGGCCCTGGGCCCGAAGATCAGCGCGAGCAGCCAGACCGGCGCGCCGGCGATGAACTTTCCTACGATCTCGTATTTGACCGGCGCCCATCGGTGCCAGCCCCCAGCCGGGGCGATCGCCGTCAGCGTCCGGGCGCGGCCGCGCCGCTCAAGTTCGAAGGCCACCCAGCCGCCCAGTGAATTTCCGACGATATGGGCCGTGCCCCAGCCCAATTCGTCCATCTGCGCCTCGACATGGTCGGCCATTGTGCGGCTGTCCAGCAACCAGGAGCGGTTGGGCGGTCCGCCGTTGTGCCCGGCCATGCTCGGCGCGAAAACCTCGATACGCCCGGTCCTGGCCAACGCCGGGGCGACGTCGTGCCAGACGTAGCACGACATCATGAACGGGTGCAGCAACAGCACCGGTTCGCCCGACCCCATGTGGATGGGTGCACGGCTCCTCATGCCTCGACGTTAAGCCGGTACCGGCGGTATCGCAAGAACCGCGCGGTAGGTTGCCAGCCGTGATCGTGACGACCATCAATGTCAACGGGGTCCGGGCTGCGGTCCGCCAACGCTGCGCGGACAACCTCGGACTGCTGGCCTGGCTGGAGCAGACCCCGGCCGACGTGGTGTGCCTGCAGGAGACTCGCGCCGACGACTCCCAGCTGGCCCTCGCACTGGCGCCTGTGCTGGCGCCCACTGTTCCCGGCGGCTGGCGGCTGGCCTCAGCCGAACCGCACCTGCGGGGTCGCAGCGGGGTGGCCGTGCTCAGCCGGACGCCGTTCGATGCTGTGCGGATCGGGCTGGCGGAGTTCGAGGAGCACGGCCGCTACCTGGAGGTGGACGTGTCCGGTGTGACCGTCGGCAGCCTCTACGTGCACAGCGGCGAGGCCGACACCGAGCGCCAAGTCGAGAAGGAGCGGTTCATGGCGACACTGGCCAACCGGATGTCGGAACTGGCCGCCGATGGGCGCGACGCCGTGGTGTGCGGGGACTGGAACATCGCCCACACCGAGCACGACATCAAGAATTGGAAAGGCAACCTCAAGAAGGCCGGGTTCCTGCCCAGCGAACGGCAGTGGCTCACCGAGCTGATGGAGTCCGGCTGGGTCGACGTGGTGCGCCGTCTGCACCCCGACCGCCCCGGCCCGTACAGCTGGTGGTCGTGGCGCGGGAAGGCCTTCGACAACGACGCCGGCTGGCGCATCGACTACCACCTGGCCACCCGACCCCTGGCCGATCGGGTTCGCTCGGCCCGGGTGGAGAAGCCGACGGCCTACGCCCTGCGGTGGTCTGACCACGCCCCGGTGACGGTGCAGTTCGGCGACTGAACCTTGCCTCAGCAGCCCTGCCGGTTCGGCGCCTCCATCGCCTTCGGCGCGTCCTGGATGGCTTGATGGACCACCTCGAAGACCCGGGGATCCCAGGTCAGCGCCGTCTTCCACTCCAGACCCGCCTGGTTGGAGACGAAGATGCTGTGGGTGTCGTCGAAGACATGACAGCGGCGGTGCGGCAGCACCGGGTCGCCGATACCCTTCGCCAGCGCGCTTTCCTCGGCCACCAGGCCGTCGTTGGGCCACACCGCCGGGTTGGCCGGGCCGGGCAGGGTGAATTTATTGCCGGCGATGAGCACCACCGGAATCTTGTCGAGCACCCCGGACTGGAACTGGTTCCAGCCGCTCTTCCCGTTGGCGCCCATCAGGAAGCCCTTGTTGACCTCACGACCGGAGCCGGCGATGGTTTCCTGCACCCGGCCTTTGAACAGTTTCATGTCCGATTCGCAGAACTTGTCGCCCTTGCACTCGGCGATCGTGATCTGGTCGTTGGCGTAGTCAGACAGATACGACCCCTGCCACGGCGTGCCGATGGTGGTCAGCGAGCGGATCTTGACGGGTGAGTCGGTGGCGGCCAGCACCCGGATCGCCGAGCGGGAGTACAAACCGCCCATCGAGTGCACGACGAAGTCGACGTCGGTGACGCCCTTCTCTTTGTTCAGCCAGTTGACGAACCGGGCCAGGTGCTCGCCGGCGGTGTCGATGCTGCCGGTGGAATTGACCGTCATGTTCTCCGGCAGCGTCACCGGGCACACCCCGAACGCCCCGAAGCCCTGCTGATCGACCACCTGGCCGCGGCCGTTCATCGCCGGTGAGGTGTAGACGGTGTAGCCCTTGCCCAGCAGAAACTCGCGGATGGCGGTGTCGGTGTTGCCGGCGGCCAACCCGGTGGCGCAGGCCTGGTCCGGTGTGGTGAACGGGCTGACCGCGTCACCGCCGGAGACCACCACCACCGCTGCGCCCTGGGGGCGCTTGTCGGCGGAGCCCGGTGTTCCGCCCTGACAGCCGGCTAGTAATGATGTCGCCGCGAAGGCAGTAGTGAGCGCCACAAGGATTTTCCGCATGACAGGATTGTCCCACCATGAGTCAGCAATCCCGTGTCGTTTTCTCCGGTGTGCAGCCCACCTCGGACTCCCTGCATCTGGGCAACGCCCTCGGGGCGGTCAAACAGTGGGTCGGCCTTCAGGACGACTACGAGACGTACTTCTGCGTCGTCGACCTGCATGCCATCACCGTTTCGCAGGACCCCGCGGTGCTGCGCCGGCGCACCCTCGTCACCGCCGCCCAGTACCTCGCGTTGGGCATCGACCCGGCGCGTTCGACCATCTTCGTCCAAAGCCATGTTCCCGCGCACACCGAAGTGTCCTGGGTGCTGGGCTGTTTCACCGGTTTCGGTCAGGCCTCCCGGATGACCCAGTTCAAGGACAAGTCGCAGAAGCAGGGGGCGGACTCCACGACGGTGGGTCTGTTCACCTACCCGGTGCTGCAGGCCGCCGACGTTCTGCTCTACGACACCAACCTGGTGCCGGTGGGCGAAGATCAACGGCAGCACCTTGAGTTGGCCCGCGACATCGCCCAGCGGTTCAACGCCCGGTTTCCAGAGACCTTTGTGGTGCCGGAGGTGATGATCGCCAAGGAGACCGCCAAGATCTACGACCTGGCCGAACCGACCGCGAAGATGAGCAAGTCGGCGGCCACCGACGCCGGGCTGATCAACCTGCTCGACGATCCGAAGGTGTCGGCCAAGAAGATCCGCTCGGCGGTCACCGACAGCGAACGGGAGATCCGCTTCGATATCGAGAACAAGCCCGGGGTGTCCAACTTGCTGACCATTCAGGCCGCCGTCACCGGCACACCGGTGGCCAGCCTGGTCGACGGCTACGCCGGACGGGGCTACGGCGACCTCAAGTCTGACACCGCCGACGCCGTCATCGACTATGTGACCCCCATCCGTGCGCGGGTCGGGGAGCTGCTCGACGATCCCGCCGAGTTGCATGCCATCCTGGCCGCCGGCGCGGGCCGTGCACGCGACGTCGCCGAGAAGACCCGCAGTCGGGTGTACGACCGTTTGGGCCTGCTGCAGGCTCGATGATGCGCGCTCTCGGGCGGCTACGTGAGCGTTACCCCTGGTTCGACCACGTGGTCCGCGCCCACGAGCACTATTCCGACGCCCGGGGCAACTTCTACGCCGCCGGCATCTCTTACTTCACCATCTTCGCGCTGTGGCCATTGCTGATGGTGGGCTTCGCTGCGGTCGGTTTCACGCTGGCCAGCCGGCCGCGGCTGCTGGCCGAGATCGACGCCCGGATCAAGGGCGCGGTGTCCGGAGATCTGGGATCACAGCTGACCGGCCTGATGGATGCGGCCATCGCCTCCCGGGCGTCAGTCGGTCTGATCGGCCTGGCCGTCGGACTATGGGCCGGGTTGGGCTGGATGTCCAACCTGCGGGAGGCGCTCGATCACCTGTGGGGAAGGCCGGACGGCAACAGCGACTTCGTCGGTACCAAGCTCTCTGACCTGCTCTCCCTGGTGTCGGCATTCCTTGCCAGCCTGGTGACGATCGGGCTGACGGCGGCGGCTACCTCGGGTTCGCTGGCGCTGCCCGGCGCGGTGCGGACGGTGTCGGTGCTGGGATCGGTGGGGGTGTCCTGGCTGTTGTTCACCTGGATGATCGCCCGGCTGCCGCGCCAGGCCGTGCCGATGAAGCGTTGCGCCAGAGCGGGATTGATCGCCGCCATCGGCTTCGAGCTATTCAAGCAGCTGGCCTCGATCTTTCTGCGGATGGTGCTGAACAGTCCGGCCGGCGCGACGTTCGGGCCGGTGCTGGGCCTGATGCTGTTCGCCTATGTGACCGCGCGACTGCTGCTGTTCGCCACTGCGTGGGCCGCTACGCAGTACCCCGTTGATTCCCCCGTTGATTCAGCGAGCGAGCCGCTCCGATCAGGCTGAACACGATCATCGTGCCGACCACCGCCACACCGACGCGCACCGGCAGGGCGTCGGCCGACAGCAGCGGAATATCGGCGGCAGGCGTCTCGGGCTTCATCGGAATCAGCGACGGGTCCGGCTCGATCAGGGTGCCGATCTTGGTGCCGGGCGCGGTCGCGAAGCCGTAATCCAGCAGCCGGGCGGCCTGCTCCCAGGGGGCGATCGGGTCCCGGGTGCCGCGCAGCAGGACCGCGACCAGACGGCGTCCGTCCCGGTCGGCCGCGCCGACGAACGTCTGCCGGGCGTCGTCGGTGTAGCCGGTCTTGCCGCCGAGCGCGCCGGGGTAGTTGTAGAGCAGCTTGACGTCGTTTTCCACCGGGTACGGATTGCCCGCGAAGTCGGGGAACGGGTACTCGCGGGTGCGGGCGATCCCGGCGAAGGTCGGGTTGTTGAACGCGTAGCGGTAGAACAGGCCGATGTCGTAGGCCGAGGTGCTCATGCCCGGGCCGTCCAGACCCGACGGGGTGGCTACCCGGGTGTCGCGCGCGCCGAGTTTGGCAGCCAGGGTGTTGAGCTTGCCCAGCGCGGTGTCCATTCCCCCCATGGCTGCGGCCAGCGCGTTTGCGGCGTCGTTGCCGGAGTGCAGCAGCAGGCCGTGCAGCAGGTCGTTGACGGTGTAGCGGCCGCCGGCCTTGACGCCCACTTTGGTGCCTTCGGCGTTGGCATCCTCCTGGGTGCCGTCGACGATCCGGTTCAGCGGGAGTTCGTTGATGGCCTGCATTGCGGTCAGGACCTTGATGACGCTGGCCGGTCGGTGCCTGCCATGCGGGTCCCGGGCGGCGATGACGTCGCCGGAGTCCAGGTCGGCCACCAGCCACGCCTCTGCCGAGACGTCGCCGGGCAGCGGGGGCGTGCCGGCGGCGACGATCACTCCGCACCCGGTGAGCGCTTCGCCGCCCACCGGGGTGGCCGGCACCGGCAGCGGCTGCGGCGGATCCCCGGCCTTGGGCACCTCCGAGGAGTCCACCGCCGGCGGGGTCGACACCTTGTAGGGGCAGCTGTTGGGATCCTGCGCCGGGGCGGGGTCGGCCCCGGCCAAAGCCGGTGCGCAGGCGAGGTACAGCGCCGTCACCATCGCAGCAGCGCGCCGCGCCCGTGTGAACGTCGCCATGGCACTGCAGATTAGGCGACGATCCCCCCGAAACCGGGGAGCCGCGCTGTGACGGGTGTGGTTGTTGGTGCGACGCTCAGCGTGGCACCGCGCAGTGCGCGACCGCCGGAAAGCCGATGCTACTGAGCCACAACCTGCCCTGATGTTCCACCAGGCCGGTCACCTCCCCGAAATCGGCACACGTCATCCGGACTCCGGCGACGGCCGCACCGGAGTCGGGATGGAATGCCACCGCGTAGACCTCCGGCTTGGCCTGGGGCCGAAACCGGTCCGGCAGCGCCCAGATCAATCTGCGCAGCAGCGGCGCCCGTGTCGCCAAGGCATCGGCCGTCGCGTTGTGCGGGGTCACCATGGCGACCCAGATCAGGCCACCCGATCCCGTCGAGATGTTGTCCGGCATTGCGGGCAGATATTCGGCCAGGACGGTCACCGTTCCGACTTTCGGCCCGGTGAGCCAGTACTTGGACAGTCGTCGGGCCTGGGTCTCGGCGAACACCAGAGCCGAACCGTCGAGGGTTAGAGTCAGGCCGTTGGCGAAGTACAGGTTGTTCGCGACCATGGTGACGGTCCCGTCGACATCCCGCCGGAACAGCGCACCGTCGCCTCGGGCCTCAAGGAAGGCGCCTTCGAAGTGAGCGACGGTGAACTTCGCCGTGGACTCAGTGAAATACACTGTGCCGTCGGGTAATTCGACGACATTGCTGCAGAAGTTCAGCGTGCGTTGGTCGGCCGTTTCCACCAGGACCCGGGTGCTCCCGGTCTTGCGGTCCATCGCCAGCACTCCACCCGGGCTAACGCAGATCAGCAGCCGGCCGTCGCGCGCCACGGTCAGCCCGAGCGGCCGGCCGTTGACCCGGCCGACCACCCGCGCGGAATCGGCCGAGTCGATGCCCGGGTCGATGCGTACGACGCGGCCGTCCTCCAGCCCCGTCCACAAGGCGCCGTCGGCGTCGACGACGACGTCCTCGGGGGCGTGGCCGGGCAGTGGTACGACGGTTAGTTCAGCCGGCCCGAAATCAGGCAATGGCCGTACCGGTGGTGGCTGCCATCGGACCGGATCGACAGCTGGCCGGGTCACAGCAGCCGGCAGGCCTCGCCGAGCACCCGGTGCAGCACCTCGTAAATCTCGTCGAACTCGTCCGGGCCGCTGATCAGCGGCGGGGCGAGCTGGACCACCGGGTCGCCGCGGTCGTCGGCACGGCAATACAGCCCCGCCTCGAACAGCGCCGCCGACAGGAAGCCGCGGAGCAGACGCTCGCTCTCGTCGTTGTCGAAGGTCTCGCGGGTCTCCTTGTCCTTGACAAGTTCGATGCCGTAGAAGAAGCCTTCACCGCGCACGTCACCCACGATCGGAAGCTCCAGCAGCTGCTCGAGGGTCTTTCGGAAGATCGGCGCGTTGGTCTTGACGTGTTCGGTGATGCCCTCGCGTTCGAAGATATCGAGGTTGGCCAGCGCGACGGCCGCGGAGACCGGGTGTCCGCCGAAGGTGTAGCCGTGCCCGAAGGTGGTCTTGCCGTCGTTGAACGGCTCGAACAGCCGGTCGGTGGCGATCATCGCACCGATCGGGGAGTAGCCGGAGCTCATGCCTTTGGCGCAGGTGATGATGTCGGGCACGAAGTCGAAGTCGCTGCAGGCGAAAATCGATCCGATCCGGCCGAAGGCGCAGATGGTCTCGTCGGAGACCAGCAGCACGTCGTAGGAGTCGCAGATCTCCCGCACGCGCTCGAAATATCCTGGCGGCGGCGGAAAGCAGCCGCCGGCGTTCTGCACCGGCTCAAGAAAGACGGCGCACACCGTGTCGGGTCCCTCGAACTCGATGGCCTCGGCGATGCGGTCGGCGCAGTAGCGGCCCCACGCCTTGATGTCGCTGTGATAGGGCTCCGGCGCTCGGTAGAAGTTGGTGTTGGGTACCCGGAAGCCGCCGGGGGTCAGTGGCTCGAACGGCTTTTTGAAATCAGGCAGACCGGTGATGGCCAGCGCACCCTGCGGGGTTCCGTGATAGGCGATGGCCCGCGAGATCACCTTGTACTTTCCGGGCTTGCCGGTCAGTTTGAAGTACTGCTTGGCCAGCTTCCACGCGCTCTCGACGGCCTCACCGCCGCCGGTGGTGAAGAACACCCGGTTCAGGTCGCCGGGTGCGTACTGGGCCAGCCGCTCGGCCAGTTCGATCGCCGGCGGGGTGGCGTAGGACCACAGCGGGAAGAACTCCAGGGTCTCGGCCTGCTTGGCGGCGGCTTCGGCAAGTTCCTTGCGGCCGTGGCCGACCTGCACCGTGAAAAGGCCGGAGAGTCCGTCGAAGTAACGCTTGCCGTAACTGTCCCAGACGTACACGCCCTGCCCGCGCGTCATGATCGGCGGCGTCAGGCCATTGCCGTGCCGGGCGAAATGGCCCCAAAGGTGGCGGTCGGCCTTAGCGCCGAGCTCGGCGGTCAGTTTATGCTCTGCGGAGAGCGTCATCGTGTACCCCAGTTATATTGCTGCTTAACGAGTTTCAAATAGACAAGAGTCTCTGTGGCCGTCACTCCGGGCACCGCCCGAATCTCGGTGTTGAGCAGGTCCAGAAGTTCAGAGTCGTCGGCGCACACCACTTCGGCGATGGCGTCGTAGGTGCCGGCCGTCAGCACCACGTAATCCACCGAATCCAGAGCGGCCAGCCGTTCGGCCACCTTGGTGACGTCGCCCTGACAGCGGATGCCGATCAGCGCCTGCCGGGAGAAGCCGAGCTGCATAGGGTCGGTGACCGCGACGATCTGCATCACGCCGGTGTCGATGAGCCGCTGCACCCGTTGCCGGACTGCGGCTTCGGAGAGGCCCACGGCCTTACCGATACCGGCGTAGGAACGGCGGCCGTCATGCTGCAGTTTTTCGATGATGGCCTTGGACATCTCGTCGAGATGGATCGGTGCCGCCGGTCCGGGGCCGACGGCCCGTAAGTCACGCATGCCCTATATTCTGCACGGAATCAGTTGTTTTAGGCAATTTTTTCTACGAATTACGTAGCATCTACGGAGTGATTTCAAGCAGCTGGATCAACGGCGCGCCGGTCACCACCGCAGGCAGCCCCCATCAGGTCATCAATCCGGCCACCGGCGACGTGGTCGCTGAACTCGCCCTGGCCACCCCCGTCGACGTCGATGTCGCGGTCGCGTCGGCCAGGGCGGCGCTGCCGGGCTGGTCCGGCGCCACCCCCGCGGAACGCTCCGCCGTGCTCTTCACTCTCGCCGAACTGCTCGAGGCCAATGCCGAGCAGGTGATCGCCGAAGAGGTCAGCCAGACCGGCAAGCCGGTGCGCCTGGCGACCGAATTCGACGTCCCCGGCAGCATCGACAACATCGCGTTCTTCGCCGGGGCCGCCCGGCATCTGGAGGGCAAGGCCACCGCCGAGTACTCCGCCGACCACACCTCCTCGATCCGGCGTGAGGCCGTCGGCGTGGTCGCCACCATCGCCCCGTGGAACTATCCGCTGCAGATGGCGGTGTGGAAGGTCATCCCGGCGCTGGCCGCTGGCTGCTCGGTGGTGATCAAGCCGGCTGAGATCACCCCGCTGACCACTCTGACGCTGGCCCGCCTGGCCAAGGAGGCCGGTCTGCCCGACGGGGTGCTCAACGTCGTCACCGGCGGCGGTGCCGACGTGGGGCAGGCGCTGGCCGGGCACGCGCGCGTCGACGTGGTCACCTTCACCGGTTCCACCGGGGTCGGGCGAAAAGTGATGGCAGCCGCGGCCCTGCACGGCCATCGCACTCAGCTCGAACTTGGCGGCAAGGCGCCGTTCGTGGTGTTCGACGACGCCGACCTCGACGCCGCCGTGCACGGCGCGGTGGCCGGCGCCCTGATCAACTCCGGCCAGGACTGCACCGCGGCTACCAGGGCCATCGTCGCGGCGAACCTCTACGACGACTTCGTCGCCGGGGTGGCCGAGCTGATGGGCAAGATCGTCGTCGGGGACCCGCGCGACCCCGACACCGATCTGGGCCCGCTGATCTCGCTGGCCCACCGGGCCAAGGTGGCCGGCATCGTCGACCGGGCTCCCGCACAGGGCGCGCGGGTAGTCGCCGGCGGCAAGACGCCGGACCTGCCGGGCGCTTTCTATCTACCCACCCTGCTCGCCGATGTCACGGAGGACTCCGAGGCCTACCGGGCCGAGATATTCGGCCCGGTGCTCACCGCGCGCCGCCACGACGGCGATGACGACGCTCTGCGCCAGGCGAACGACACCGAGTACGGACTGGCCGCCTCGGCGTGGACCCGCGACGTCTACCGCGCCCAGCGGGCGTCGCGGGAGATCAGTGCCGGCTGCGTGTGGATCAACGACCACATCCCGATCATCAGCGAAATGCCGCACGGCGGTCTGGGTGCCTCCGGCTTCGGCAAAGACATGTCGGACTACTCCTTCGAGGAGTACCTCACCATCAAGCACGTCATGAGTGACATCACCGGCACTGCCGAAAAACCCTGGCACAGAACCATATTCACGCTGCGCTGACGCTCGGCCGGCTAGCGCTTGGTGAACTCCTCGCCGGTTTCCGGGGTCATCGCGGTCTCGCCCCGCGGCAGGTTCGAGAGATCCGGGGCGATCACCGTCGGCACGTCACCGGAATCCGGCAGACCCAGGGTGGGCTCCACGCCGGTGGCCGGCACCAGCACCAGGTCGGCGCT
>JAULZA010000031.1:0-5058 GCA_032117575.1 Mycolicibacterium sp. | reverse complement strand
ACGACTCCGGGCCGGTCTACGACTACGCGGTCAACATCGCGGTGAACCCCCGGCGGATCCCCGGCAAAGTGTCCGGAATCTTCCTGCACGTCACCGATGGCAATCCGACCTGGGGCTGCGTCGGTATCGGCCGGGAGGAGATGAAGTCGGTGCTGACCTGGCTGGACCCGGCGGCATCGCCACGGATCACCATTGGTGTGGGCACTCCGTCGCTGGTCTCGACTGGATCCTGACGGAGCCGTAAAGCTACGCTTTTGGGCGTGGGTATGCGGTGGGGGTTGGCGCTCGGCCTCGGTCTGGGCGCGGCGGTCTTCTGCGGACATGGAGTGGCGTCGGCAGCACCGGACACCGAGTCGGCCACTGGCTCACGGCAATCGGAATCCGCGCAGTCGGAACGGAAGCGTTCGACACCACAATCCCGCCGCGCCACGCCGGCGGCGCGTCCTGCTACGGCCGCGGCTTCGGCCTCCTCCGCAGTGCGTCCCCGCCGATCAGTAGCCCCTGAGGTGTCGGTCGATCTGCCCCCGATGCCGGTTACCGAGGATCGCGCGTTCGTCGTGTCGGAGCCGGCCATCACCGATGCCGCCACCGCATATGTCGCCGCCGGCGGTGACCCGTCGGATTCTCCCCGCTTCTTCTTCGGCGACCTGGCAACCGGGAGCCTCGACACCTTGGCATCGGTCAAGCTCACCCGGGAGCAGGAGCGGGTTGAGATGGGCAACCTCGCGGTGTCGGGCTACTTCGGCGGAATCTGGCTGCGGGACGACCTGCGTCCCGAACCGGCCGAACCCGTCAGCGCCGCAAAGCCCCCGGGCGGGGTGATCTCGGCCCTCGGCTTACGGATGTTCGGCGCGTTCGCCGGCGGACTGGCCGATATCAGCAGGGTGTCCTGGCTTTCCACACCCGCCGCGCACTCGTCGGTTCCGGTGTTGCTCAGCCTCTACGGGTACAACAAGGGCTACCTGGAATACCTCCTGGACAACCCGCCCCCCGGGGTGCCCTCCATGCGGGATACGTTGGCCTGCAGGGGATTTTTGGACTGCAACTCCTCCCTTGTCGATCTTGAGATCGCCAACCGTTACGACAGCGCCCTGGTTGACTTGGAGCACCCGCCGACGCTGCGCTGGGCGGAGATGAAGTTGTGGACCGCGGTGCTGGAAAGCACCACCGGCGCAGGACGATTCGTCTGGAAGATCATCACCCCGTCGGGCGGGTTCTCACCGTCTTCCTACGCCGCTCTGGTCGACCTGAGTTCGGCCTACCTGATGATCGGCAAGGCGGCCACGCTGGCCAGCATGAAGTCCTACGGCGACCGTGATGCCGACCTGGCATCCACTGCGCTGCTGCTGCAGGCCGGCCTGTGGATGTGGTCGGGTGCCTACTTCTCCGGTCTGGCCTCCAACGCGCCGCGGGGAACCATCCCGTCGATCGTGCTGGCCTGAAAAGATATCTGCGTGCGAGAGACCTTCAACAACCACAAGGTGACAGCAGTTGTCGCCGACGATCACCCGTTGTTTCGCGACGGTTTGGTGCGGGCGCTGACCGGCAGTGGCCTGGTGGATGTCCTAGCCGAGGCCGAGGACGGGCCGGCGGCACTGGCTGCGATCGCTGAGCACCGCCCCCAAGTAGCGCTGCTGGACCACCAGATGCCCGGTATGGACGGAGCCCAAGTCGCCGCCGCGGTGCTGCGCGAGGAATTGCCGACCCGGGTGCTGCTGGTGTCGGCGAACAATGATCCGGCGATCGTCTACCACGCGCTGCAGCAGGGCGCGGCCGGCTTTCTGCCCAAGGAGTCGTCGCGCACCGAGATCGTCAACGCGGTGCTGGACTGCGCGCAGGGACGCGATGTTGTGGCCGCCGACCTCGCATCGGGATTGGCCGCCGAAATCCGGCGCCGCGCCGAGCCCACAGGTCCCGTCTTGAGCGGCCGTGAGCGGGAGGTCCTCGGCATGATCGCCGAGGGCGCCAGCATTCCGGCGATCGCCAAACGATTGTTCCTGGCCCCGTCGACGGTCAAGACCCACGTTCAGCGGTTGTACGAGAAACTCGGTGTCGGCGATCGTGCGGCCGCGGTGGCCGAGGCGATGCGGCGCGGACTGCTGGACTAGCCGGTGCGGCGTCTCGGCGGGCGCGTCCTGGATTTCCTGACCATCGAGCCACTGCGCATCCGGTCGATCCTGCGACTGATCCTGATCGCGCTGATCGCCCTGCTGGTCCACTACACCAAGGTCGAGCACCGCAACGATGCAGTGTTCACCGCGGTGCTGATCGCCTACGCGGTTGGTGCGGTGGCCTGGCTGATCTTCTTGATCAAAAATCCGGCCCGCTGGTGGTTCGGGTGGGCCTCGACGTTCACCGACGTCGCGATCGTGCTGGTGCTGTGTATCGCCTCCGGGCCGGCGACCATCTCGCTGTATCCGATCTTTTTTCTGTTGCCCATCTCGGTCGCCTTCCTGGATAGCCCGGTCATCACCGGACTGTTGGGTCTGAGCGCCTCATTCGGATACCTGCTGGCCTGGGCCGCCTACGCCACCCAGGACCAGGAGATGGGCGGAACCATCCCCGCCCTGGTCTACGTCCAGGTCGGTTGCCTGCTCTGGTTCACCGCCGCCATCACGGCGCTGTCATTCACCCTCGCCCGCCGCCGCGCCCGGGTGCTGGGCCTGCTCGACGTGCGGCGCCGACTGATCGCGGAGTCGATGCGCGCCGACGAGCGCAACAACCGGGAACTCTCCGAACATTTGCACGACGGCCCGCTGCAGAACCTGCTCGCCGCCCGGCTGGATCTGGATGAGTTGCGGGACAACCCTTCTCCGGAGGGATTCGACCGTCTTGACGCGGCACTGCGCGAGACGGTGACCGCGCTGCGGACGACCGTCGCAACCCTGCATCCCCAGGTGCTCTCCCAACTCGGACTGACGGCCGCTGTGCGGGATCTGACGCAGCGGTTTCAGCAGCGCTGGGGGACACCCGTTCAGGCTGATTTGGAGGACGTGGGTCGCCCCGATGCGCAGGCGCTGATCCATCGGGCGGCGCGGGAGTTACTGTCCAACGCGCACAAACACTCTCGGGCGACGAGCCTGGAAGTCAAGCTGCATCGTCGACCGGGCGGAACGGTACTGCAGGTCAGCGACGACGGCGTGGGATTCGATCCCGCGATCCTCGCGCGCCGGGTCAGCGAAGGTCACATCGGACTGGCGTCTTTGGTGGTCGCCGTTGAGGCGGTCGGCGGGTCAATGGATTTCAGTCCGCATCCCGGCGGCGGCACCCTGGTGAAGGTGACCGTGCCGGACCAACTTGGTTCCGATCACTTCACCTGAACTGAAACCCGTGGCCACCCGGTGGCGCCGTCCGGCGCCGGCGGGGCCGGCTGCTCGGTCTGCACTGCTCCGGTGTTGTCGATGGCGCGGGCGGTGATGGTGTGCGAGCCGGCCGTGGCCTGCCAGTCGTAGGTCCACAGCCGCCAGGTGTCATTGGAGTACGCGGCACCCAAAGTCGCGGGCTGCCAGGGGCCGTCGTCGATGCGGACCTCGACTGCCTTGACGCCTCGGCTTTGCGCCCAGGCCACCCCGCCGATGGTCACCGGGCCGGCGTCCAAGCGCGCCCCGGTGCGGGGAACGTCGATCCGGGACTGGGTCTTGATCGGGGCCTTGGCCGACCATCCGAGCTTGGTCCAGTACGCCTCGACACGGTCGAAGCGGGTCAACTCCAGGTCGACGACCCACTTGGTGGCCGAGACGAACCCATAGAGACCCGGCACCACCAGCCGCGCGGGGTAGCCATGTTCGACGGGCAGCGCGGCGCCGTTCATTGCGATGGCCAACAGCGAGTCGCGTCCATCGGTGAGCGCTTCGACGGGTGTGCCGGCGGTGAAGCCGTCCACGGAGGTGGACAGCACCATGTCGGCCTCGGAACGAATCCCGCTGCGGGCCAGAAGGTCCCGCACCCGGTAGCCGGTCCAGATCGCGTTGGAAATCAGCTCGCCGCCCACCGGGTTGGACACGCACGCCAGCGTCACGGCCTTCTCGACGGCCTCGAAATCCTTGAGATCGTCGAAGGTGTAAATGATTTCCCGGTCCACCAGACCGTGGATGCGCAGCTTCCAGTCGGCGCGGGACAGCTGGGGGACGCTCAACGCGGTGTCGATCCGGTAGAAGTCGGCGTTGTCGGTGATGAAACTCGTCAGGCCTTCGGCGGCGGGCTGCACCTCCGGTGGCACCGCTGGTGCAGGGGCGGCGGCTTGCGGCAGCACGAAGGTGTCGCGGTCCGCGGCGACGGATCGGCGCTGCCCGGTGAGCACCTGTCCGGCCACGCCACCGAGCGCACCGGCGGCCACCAGACCGAGAGTCATCAGCGACCGGCGCCGTTCGGCGTCCGGGTAACGCTCGGGTTGGCCGGCGGTCAGCAGGCGCACCGTCGCGATGCCGAAGGCGCCACCCAGGATGGTGGGGATCAGATCCACCGCGCGTGCTCCCGGCTGCGCCAGCACCGCCAGACAGCCGGCCACCCCGGCCGCGGCGATGACCAGGCTGCCCGCCGGAATGCGGGAGCGCTCCCAGATCGCCGCGACCGCGCAGGCAGCGGCGACGACGGCGACGACCATCACCGATAGGAAGAGCTTGTCCGCAGTCCCGAAGGTCTGGATCGCCCACTCCTTGACCGGGCCGGGGGTCAGGTTAATCACCGATGTGCCGACCGCGGTCCGGGCGTCGGCGGCGGGGGAGAAGAACGCGGCGGCCAACTGGGTGACTCCCAGGGACACCGCCGCAGCGGCGAGCCCCGCGCCCATCCGGATCCCGATCGGGCTGGTAGGCATGCCGGCCAACCTACGCGTTTTCAGCCCGGGCTTCTACGGCCGATGCGGGGGTGCGATTCAGCGGAACCAGCCTTCGCGCATGTCCAGCGTTGTCCGGTCCAGTGATTCAAGCAGATCCAACTGCGGGGCGGTCTTGGGTAACTCGTACCGGAAGAAGAACCGCGCAGCCTGCCGCTTACCGTCGAAGAAGTCGCCGGTCTGCCCGTCCGCGGCCAGTGCCTGCTGCAGCCAGATCCAGGCGA
>JAULZA010000030.1:0-123371 GCA_032117575.1 Mycolicibacterium sp. | reverse complement strand
GAGAGCCCGGAGGTGTCGGCTACCAGTGCTTTCGCACCGGTACCGAGCGCTTCCATGACCGCCACCGGATGCGCCTCGTACGCGCTGAGCAGGCAGACTGCGTCGGCGGAGGACACCACCTTTCCGAAGGCGCCCCGCTCCTGCGGCCCGAAACCGCGGATCGTGACCTTGTCGACGACCCCGAGGTCGCCTGCCATCTGCCGCAGCTGCGGCTCGAAGGGGCCACTGCCGATCAGCTCCAGCCGGGCTCCGGGTGCGGTCTTGAGAATCTCCGGCAGGGCCCTCAGCAGCCGGTGATGGCCCTTGTACTCCTCGAACCGCCCGATCGACACCAGCAGCGGATCACCGTCGGGGCGGGGCGCGGAGTCGTCGATGGGCAACGGGTCGCAGCCGTTGCGGATGAGGTGAATGCGCGATTGAGGGATCCGCAGAATCCCGGCGAACGTGCGGCGCTCGTACTCACACACCGCCACCAGTGCGGCCGCCGACCGCAGCAGCGGTCCCAGCACCCTGAACTGCAACGGGCGCAGCGCCTCCCGCAGGCCGGAGGAGTGGCCCCCGGTGTGGAAGGTCAGGATCGACGGCAGGCCCGCGCGCCGTGCGGCGACCAGCGCGGCGGGAGCCACCAGGGTGTGGATGCCCTGGACGTGGACGACGTCGTAGTCCCGGCGGGCCCGGCTGAGGTGACGGATCAGCCCCGGCGAGAAGTAGTAGTCGCGGGAGCGCGGATATGACGGCCACCGCCGGACCGCATAGCCGCAGGCGGTCTCGTGGGCGGGCAGTTCGCCGGTGGTGTCGGTGGTGAGCACGGTGACATCGGCGCCCAGGCCGGCAAGCCGGCGGGAGACCTCGTGGACATGGGTCTCGATCCCGCCCATCAGCGGAAGCGCCCGGGCCGTGACCATGGCCACCCGCGGAGCGTTCACCTACTCGGCCGGTCCCGGACCGATGTTGCGAGCCGGCCGGGTGCGGATGTCGTGGACGTAGTCCGCGGGCGCGCCGGCGACCTCGGCGGCGTCGGACATCACCCCCAAGTAGCGCGCGGACGGTAACCCGCCCTCCCAGGCGTCGACGACGTACAGCCACGCCAGCACGGGATCGGTTGTGGTGTCTGAGGATTCGCGTTCGATGCGGCACCGGATCTTCTTGTGCAGGCCCATTTCCGAGCCCTCCCAGCGATCCATATTCGCCTCGTCGGCGGGAGTGACGTCGTAGAGCACCACGAAAACGCTGGAGGTGACGTCCTCGACGAGGGTGGCCAGCGCGCCCTCCCAGCCGATGTCCTCGCCGGCGAACGTCAGCCGCCAGCCGTGCAGCCAACCGGTGCCGGCCATCGGGGAGTGCGGGGCCCGCTCCAGCATCTGCTCAGGATCCATGTTGGACCCGTAGGCGGCGTAGAGAGGCACAGGAGAAGCGTAAGCGTTAGTTTGTGGCGGTGACCCCCCCTACCCCCAAGCGGATCGTCATCATCGGAGGCGGCCCGGCGGGCTACGAAGCCGCCCTGGTGGCCGCCGCACGGGGCAGCGAGGTCACCGTGGTGGACTCCGACGGGCTCGGCGGGGCGTGCGTGCTCTACGACTGCGTGCCGTCCAAGACGTTCATCGCCTCCACCGGAGTGCGCACTGAACTGCGTCGGGCTTCGGGGCTGGGATTCGACATCGGCATCGAGGACGCCAAGATCTCGCTGCCGCAGATCAACAACCGGGTCAAGACGCTGGCCCGCTCCCAGTCGGCCGACATCGGATCCCAACTGTTGCGAGAGAAGGTCAATGTCGTCGGCGGCCGTGCCGAACTGATCGACGACGTGCCCGGTATGGCCCACCACCGGGTGAAGGTCAGCACGCCGGACGGCAAGACCGGAGTGCTCAAGGCTGATGTGGTGCTCATCGCCACCGGCGCCACGCCCCGGGTGTTGCCGGGCGCCGTGCCCGACGGCGAGCGAATCCTCAACTGGCGGCAACTCTACGACCTCACCGAACTGCCCGACCACCTGGTGATCGTCGGCTCGGGGGTGACGGGCGCCGAATTCTGCAACGCCTACACCGAACTCGGTGTGCCGGTGACAGTGGTGGCCAGCCGCGATCAGATCCTGCCGCACGAGGACAGCGACGCCGCCGCGGTCCTCGAAGAGGCGTTCGCCGAGCGCGGTGTGACGCTGGTGAAGAACGCCCGCGCGAAATCGGTGGTCCGCACTGATTCGCCCGAGGGGCCCGGTGTTCGGGTGACCATCGCCGACGGCCGCACCGTTGCGGGCAGCCATGCTCTGATGACGGTCGGTTCGGTGCCCAACACCTCCGGGCTGGGGCTGGACCGGGTCGGCGTCGAACTGGACCCCGGCGGCTACATCCCGGTGGACCGGGTGTCGCGGACGCCCGCCCCCGGCATCTATGCGGCCGGCGACTGCACCGGCCTGCTGCCGCTGGCCTCGGTGGCGGCCATGCAGGGCCGCATCGCCATGTACCACGCGCTGGGCGAAGGGGTGGCGCCGATCAGGCTGCGCACCGTCGCCTCGGCCACCTTCACCCGCCCGGAGATCGCCGCGGTCGGGGTGCCGCAGACCGCCATCGACAGTGGAGCGGTGCCGGCCCGCACGCTGATGCTGCCGTTGAGCACCAACGCCAGGGCCAAGATGTCGCTGCTGCGGCGCGGTTTCGTCAAGATCTTCTGCCGGCCGGCGACGGGCGTGGTGATCGGCGGCGTGGTGGTGGCTCCGATCGCCTCCGAGCTGATCCTGCCGATCGCGTTGGCTGTGCAGAACCGCATCTCGGTGACCGATCTGGCGCAGACCCTGTCGGTGTACCCGTCGTTGTCCGGATCGGTCGTGGAAGCCGCCCGAAGGCTGATGGCCCACGACGATCTCGACTAGCCTTGGGATACTCACCGGTAACTTCCCAGGAGGGGCAGTGAACGACCCGATCCTTCGCCCGGGCAATGGCCAGACTTTCCTCGGGCCCGCGCAGCGCGCCGAGGCCTGGGACCGGTTGGGTAGCGAGCAGTTCGACGTGGTGGTGATCGGCGGCGGAGTCGTCGGGGCCGGCGCGGCCCTGGACGCGGCCACCCGGGGTCTGAGCGTGGCGCTGGTCGAGGCCCGCGATTTCGCGTCGGGCACCTCCAGCCGCAGTTCGAAGATGTTCCACGGCGGGCTGCGGTACCTGGAGCAGTTGGAGTTCGGACTCGTCCGCGAGGCGCTGCACGAGCGCGAACTGTCGCTGAGCACCCTGGCACCGCACCTGGTCAAACCGCTGCCCTTCCTGTTCCCGCTGACGCACCGGGTGTGGGAGCGGCCCTACATGGCTGCCGGCATCTTCCTCTACGACCAGCTGGGCGGCGCGAAATCGGTTCCAGCGCAGAAGCATCTAACCCGCTCCGCCGCGCTGCGGCTGGCGCCGGGGCTCAAGCGCAACTCCATGATCGGCGGAATCCGCTACTACGACACCGTCGTCGACGACGCCCGGCACACCATGACCGTGGCTCGCACCGCGGCGCACTACGGTGCGGTCGTTCGCAATTCCACCCAGGTGGTGTCGTTGCTGACCGAGGGCGACCGGGTGACCGGCGTGACGGTACGTGATTCGGAGAACGGCCAATTGACCGATGTGCGTGGGCATGTCGTCATCAACGCGACCGGGGTGTGGACCGACGAGATCCAGGCCCTGTCCCGTCAGCGCGGCCGGTTCCGGGTGCGGGCGTCCAAGGGTGTGCACATCGTGGTCCCGCGCGACCGCATCGTCAGCGAAGTGGCGATCATCCTGCGCACCGAGAAGTCGGTGCTGTTCATCATCCCGTGGGGCACGCATTGGATCATCGGGACCACCGACACCGACTGGAACCTCGATCTGGCCCATCCGGCGGCCACCAAAGCCGACATCGACTACATCCTCGGTCATGTCAACAGGGTCCTGCTGACTCCGTTGACCCACAAGGACATTGACGGTGTCTATGCCGGGCTGCGGCCGTTGCTGGCAGGGGAGAGCGAGGAGACATCCAAGCTGTCCCGCGAGCACGCGGTGGCTTCGCCGACGCCCGGCCTGGTGGCCATCGCCGGCGGCAAGTACACCACCTACCGGGTGATGGGGGCCGACGCGGTGGATGCCGCGGCGGAGTTCGTGCCGGCGCGGGTGGCGCCGTCGATCACCGAGAAAGTTCCGCTGCTGGGCGCCGACGGCTACTTCGCCCTGATCAACCAGACCGACAGCGTGGGAGAGCAGTACGGTCTGCACCCCTACCGGGTCCGACATCTGCTGGATCGCTATGGATCGCTGATCGGCGAGGTGCTCGGCATGGCCGACGGCCGCCCGGACCTGCTGGAGCCGATCGCCGAAGCCCCGATCTATCTGCGGCTGGAGGCGGTCTACGCGGCGGCTGCGGAAGGTGCGCTGCATCTGGAGGACATCCTGACCCGCCGGATGCGGATCTCCATCGAGTACCCGCACCGCGGGGTGAACTGCGCGCGTGAGGTCGCCGAGATCGTCGCCCCGATCCTGGGTTGGACTCCCGAGGACGTCGACCGCGAGGTGTCCACCTACCAGGCTCGCGTCGAGGCGGAAGTACTGTCCCAGAGCCAGATTGACGACGCATCCGCTGACGCGCTGCGGGCCGCCGCTCCGGAGGCGCGCGCAGAGATCCTCGAGCCGGTCCCGCTCCCCTGATTCATCGGGTGCGCCGCTGATGTTGCCGGTTCGCGACGGGCTAGGGCCTGCGCGGCTTCGCCTGCAGGGCGGTAACGTCAGCGACGAGTTGGGCCGCCGGTTCGGTGCCCAGGCGCGGGCGAAAGTTCTCGCCGGTGAGGTGGTCGACGCTCGTGGAGTGCTGCTGGACGCGCAATCCGTGCTGCCGGCCGGGGCGGTGGTGTACCTCTACCGGGACCTGCCCGACGAAGTCGAGGTGCCCTTCGATATCCCGATCTTGCACCGCGACAACAACATTCTTGTAGTCGACAAACCGCACTTCCTAGCCACCATGCCGCGGGGGCGCCACGTCGCCCAGACCGCGCTGGTGCGGCTGCGCCGCGAACTCGATCTGCCGGAGCTGAGTCCCGCGCACCGGCTCGACCGACTGACCGCCGGAGTGCTGCTGTTCACCGTGCGCCGTGAGGTGCGCGGTGCCTACCAGACGTTGTTCGCCCGCGGGGAGGTGACCAAGACGTATCTGGCTCGCTCCAGTGTGACGCCGGGTCTTGCTGGGCCACAGGTGATTTCCAACCGGATCGTCAAGCGGCGCGGCATCCTGCAGGCCACTGTCGAGCCGGGGGAACCCAATGCGGAAACGTTGATCGAGCCGCTGGGGGAGGGCAGCTACCGGCTGACGCCCAGGACGGGGCGCACCCATCAGTTGCGGGTGCATATGGCAGGGCTGGGCGTGCCGATCGACAACGATCCGCTGTATCCGTGCGTCGATGTCGACGAACC
This sequence comes from Mycolicibacterium sp., assembly GCA_032117575.1. Lineage (GTDB taxonomy): Bacteria > Actinomycetota > Actinomycetes > Mycobacteriales > Mycobacteriaceae > Mycobacterium. Next base: position 117,963 of record JAULZA010000030.1, on the reverse strand, counting down.
GCAAAACTTTTCGCAACCGCTGATGTTGATCGCCCAGCGACTGGAGTTCGTCGACCCAACCAATGGTTTCTTGTCACGATTTGTTACGTGTCGGGCTTTGCCCTGACGGTTTGCCGATACCGTCAACCTGCGACCCAGGCTTACGAGACACCCGGGCAGTCCGATTACAGGAGGTACATCAATTGGTGAATCCGCTCCCGGCCCCGTTTAAAGGATCCGGCATCGAAACCGTCTCGGGGCAGGCGCCTTTCACCCTTCCGCGCGACCATGCGCTGCACGGTGGCGCCTTCTACCAGACCAACGATTTCAACGAATGGCACTACATCACCATCCTGGCCAAGGACCTCGAGACCGGGCACGACGTCTCGGTGTTCTGGGTACCGCTCAGCCAGGGCTGGTTGGCCGATGAGGGACGGCCGCTGATCAACGGCCTGTTCTCCTTCCACGACATCGAGACCGGCGAGTTCCACACCGCCTTGGTGGTCTTCCCCGGCCCGCTGCACTCCGAAGGCACCGACCCGGGCTCCCCGGATTTCCGGCTCAAGTACTCGATCGACTCCGAGCAGACCTCACACCTGATGGAGTACACCCACGCGACCGAGACGTGGCACTTCGCCGCGAAAAGCACTGTCGACGAGGGCCGTAACAAGCCCTTCGAACTGGACTTCACCGCGGCGGCGAAGTTCCCCGGGTACCTGCCGGCGGCGTACTGGGGCCTGGAGGCCATCGGCTACGACCCCAACCGCGGCCACAACCCCGCCACCATGTACGGACTGACCTGGTACTACATCGCCCCGAACATGGAGACCTCCGGCACGGTCACGGTGGCCGGGCGGACCATTCGCTTTTCGGGCACCGGCTGGTTCGAACGGCAGTGGGGCAACTTCCGCAACGTCTACCAGTACCGCTATTTCTACGGCTACGCCCGGATGGCAGGCGGTGACGCGTTCAGCTGGCGGCAGTACTACGGCGGTGAGGGGTTCACCGAGGCGCACACCGAGATGAACCGGTTCCAGTTCATCGACGGCCAGACCGGAGTGCTGGAGAACTACTTCGGCCCCGAGATGACTGCCGAGCCCACGCAGTGGTGGACCTCCCCGGAGACCGGTCAGCGCTACCCGTGGTGGGGCGTCATGACCACCCCGAAGGGCACCTGGTACTACGGTCCCAGCCACCCGAACCAGGAGGGCGTCGGTCTGGCCGGCGGCTTCATCGAAGGCGTGATCCAGTTCCGCGAAGGCGCGCCGGACGGGCCGATCATCGCCACCGGGTTCTGCGAGATCGTCGACCTCTCCACCCCGATGGCCGACGGGAATGATCCCTCACTGGGCCCGGCGATCACCCGCACCCTGCCCGAGCGCCCCGATCTGCCGTGGCGTCCGAGCGGCCCGCGGCCTACCGCGGGCGGTTGACAGGCACCGTCATTCGACGGCTACTGAGCTTCCCGTCGCACCCGCGAGTTTCGGCCAGCCGGCACTGGCATCGCGCACGTGCCGTTCGAGCGCGTCGACGAACAGGGCCGCCACGTCGATTCCGCTCTGCGCGCTGATTTCCTGAAAGCACGTTGGGCTGGTGACGTTGATCTCGGTGACATGCTCCCCGATCACGTCGAGACCAATCAAAAAAAGGCCCCGCGCCGCCAGGACTGGTCCAAGTGTTTCCGCGATTTCACGATCGCGCGGGGTGAGTTCGCGTGCCACGCCCGTGCTGCCCGCGGCCAAGTTGCCGCGTGTCTCACCCCTCTTCGGGATTCGTGCCAGACACCACGGCACCGGCTTTCCGTCGACGATGAGGATGCGCTTGTCGCCGTCGACGATGGCGGGAAGGTATTTCTGCGCCATGATGTTGCGGGTTCCGCCGTCGGTCAGCATTTCCAGGATCACCGACAGGTTGGGCTCGGCGTGTCCGGCCCGGAATATGCCCATGCCGCCCATGCCGTCGAGCGGTTTGTAGATCACATCGTCGTGTTCGTCGTGGAAAGCCCGCAGTCGCTCCATGCTGCGAGTAACCAACGTCGGTGCGGTGAACTGAGGGAACTCGAGGATCGCCAGTTTTTCGGGATGATCCCGCAGAGCTTGTCCGCGGTTGAAGACCCGCGCGCCCTGACTTTCCGCCCGCGACAGCATGTGGGTCGCGTAGAAGAACTCGACGTCGAACGGAGGGTCTTTGCGCATCAGGACGCCGCTGAAGCGATTGAGGCCCATACGCACGGGTGTGCCCTGCTTCGCGTACCAGGAATGTTTCTTGCCGGTAAGGACGATGCGTTGAGCGGTGGCTTCGATCAGTGCGGTGTTGGGGTTGGCGGCCAGATCCTGCAGTCCGCACGCATAGATGACGTGCCCACGGCGCTGGGCCTCGCGCATCATGGCGAAGGTGGTGTCCTTGTAGGTCTTGAATCCGTCCAGGGGATCGGCGATGAACAGGAACGTCAATTCTCCGGCGCTGTTCTCTGGCACGGTCAGACCGTGACTCTTTGGCACGGTCAGACCGTGACAGCGGCGCAGGGCGTCACACGGTGCGCGTCGGCGGTGTCCAATTCCCTGGCGGCGGCGAGAGCGGCCAACCGGCTGATCACCCCGTAGGTATAGAACCGATTTGACTCGGTATCCGCACCGGCTGCCGTCGGCAATGGTTTGAACGTCATCCCCGACGCGTTCAGATTGTCGTTACGACCTCGAGCGGCGTTGACTCGGTAGAAGCCACCCACGACATGACGATCGATTAGGTAGATGACACGTTCAGCGGTCCCGCCGTCCACCTCCTCGATGGTGGGCACCCCTTCTTGGATGAGCAGTTCACTGACCCGCATGCCGTCCTTGATGACGCTCATTTTGTTGCGGGCTCTGCTGTTCAGGCCGATGACGTCCGCCGGTTCGGTCACTTTCATGACACCCATCCCGTAGGTGCCGGCATCGGCTTTGACGATGACAAAAGGTTGCTCGGTAATTGCGTATTCCGCGTATTTCGATCGGACCCGGCCGAGCACATCGGCCACGGCATCGGCCAGTTGCTGCTCGCCTTCGCGCCTGTGAAAGTTCACTCCGGCAACTCTCGCGCTGTAGGTATTCACGAGCCACGGATCGATATCGATGAATCGTGCGAAGTCGCCCGCGGCGCGGTCATAGGAGGCGCAGTGATTCGACTTCCGGCGGACAGCCCAGCCGGCATGCAACGGAGGGACGAGATTCTGTTCGGGCGACAGATTCTGCAATATCTCGGGCAGTCCGGCGGACAGATCGTTGTTCAGGACCACGGTGCATGGTCTGAAGTCGGGCAAGCTCACATGATCGCCGTCGCGAAGTAGTCGTTCCACCGTGATGAACTGCCCATCGCCGGCATCCAGTTCGGTGGGTCCGGTGATCTCAGGGGTCAAGATTCCCAGGCGAACATCGAGTCCCGATCGCTCCAAAATGTCCTTCAGCCGGGCGATATTCCTCAGGTAGAACTTGTTGCGGGTGTGGTTCTCGGGAACCAGCAACACTCGGCAGCCCTGTGCGCAGTGGCGCTCGACCGCCCCTGCGGCAGCGGTGATGGCCACGTGCAGGGATTCCATGGGGAGGTTGTTGAAGCCGCCGGGAAAAAGATTGGTGTCCACCGGCGCCACCTTGTGGCCGGAGTTACGCATATCCACCGAGGTGTAAAACGGCGGCCGGGTTTTTTGCCATTGCATGCCGAACCACTGCTCAACGCGGTCAGCGGCATTCCGGACAACGTTTTCAACCGTGGTCAGACGTCCGGAAAGACCGGATGTCGCACTCAGAGTCACGACATGACGCTAGACCTCGCGGTGTGAAATTAGCCACTGGACTCGAAGAGCCGACAAAACATTCCATAACTCAGCCCGCTGACGGTCGGAGTGCTAGAGTTCTGATCGTTCGGATTCGACATTGATTCGACATTCAAAAATTCCCGTCAATGCGGATACCTGAATTGTCAAAGAGGTTGCCTGCTGGCCTGCAGGGCGGCGGTGAGGCTTGATTTCTGATTCCGGTGGTCTCGGAGCCCATCGCGGGTGGGGTTGACCAGCGCCGAGGCCGGCGTCCCCGGTGCGCGCATAGTCTGGTGTATGACCGAAAACAAGCCGGACGACGACCATCAACTGGTGCTCATCGCGGCGTACACCGACCTGGAGACCGCCCACACCGATTTCGACGAGGTGGAACGCCGCGCCGAACACGGGTTGGAGATGCGGGCCGCCGCCCTGGTCACCAAGAACGCCAACGGCGAACCCGAAGTGCAGGAGGCGGCCAATAAGCACGGGAGGTTCGCCGTCGGCGTGGGCGCCGGGCTCGGCGCGGTGTTCGGGCTCTTCGCACCGCCGCTGGGCCTGGCGCTCGTCGTCGGTGCGGCCACCGGGGGCCTGCTGGCCGCCGTGGCCGAACACGAATTGCGGACCGGACTGCAGCACGAGGTCGGCGAGGCGCTGGAGGCCGGCACCGCCGTCATCATCGCCGCGCTCTTCCCGCAAGGTCGCAAAGCCATGGAGAACACGCTGCTCAACGCCAGCGCCTTCCGCGAGCTGCGGCTGAGCAAGTCCACCGTCAACGAGATCGAGGCATCGATCGCCGAGATGATGGACGAGGTCAAGACTGACACGACGGACACCAGTAGCTGACGCGCTCGGGCTCCGATTGCCCGGCCCGGGCGAGATCGGATTGCCCGGCCCGGGAGATCCGGGTTCCGCATCGGCGGCAGGGTTCGCCCCCGCGGCCGTACACCCACAGCCGCTGACCCGGCCGGGTGTTGCCGGTGGTAGTGCGCGACGTGCGTAACCGGTTGGCCCACAGCATGTCCCGGGCTCGTGACACCAGGCGGAGCGGATCGCCGACGGTGCCGACCGCACTGGTGGGCAGCCGGCCGAACAGAAAACACAACTCGTTGCAGTAGACGTTGCCCACCCCGGCCATCACCCGCTGATCGAGCAGGGCGGCGGCGATCGGCCGGGCCGGGTCGGCCACCAGGTTGGCGGCGGCCGTGGCGGGGTCCCAGTCCGGGCCGAGCAGGTCCGGGCCGAGGTGAGCGACGGCGTCTTGATCCTGCGCGCGGTCGAGAACTTCCAGCACCCCCAGGTCGATCCCGGCCGCGGCGACGCCGCCCGCTTCCACAACGATGCGGATCTTGTAGGCGGGCACACCGCGCGCAGCCCGGTCGGTTTTCGGGTAAACACGCCAGCTGCCATCCATTTTCAGATGCGAATGGATGCTGGCCGGTCCGACCCGGATGAACAGGTGCTTGCCCCGGCTGAGTACCTCGTCCACCGCGTGGCCGCTCAAATCGACGGCGGCGTAACGCGGCACCCGGACATCGCAACGGGTCAGCGTCTGGCCGACCAAAGCCTCCCGCAGGGCCGCGGCGGTGCGAAAAACTGTGTCGCCCTCGGGCATCGGCGGTTAGGGCTCCACGATCAGCACATCGAGGGTCCGGGGCCCGTGGACGCCTTCCACCCGTTCCAGTTCGATATCACTGGTCGCGCTAGGTCCAGAGACGAAGGTCAACGGCCGCAACGGGTTCAGCGCGGCGAATCCCTGCGGCACGGTGTCCACGATCTGCCCGGCGAACACCACACAGATGTGGTGGTCGGGGATCAGCGTCAGGGCGCGCCGGCCCTGCGCCGCGCCGCCGTCCAGAACGATCGTGCCGGTGGCCGCGATACCTACGGCGCATCCGGTGACTACCGCGGTCGTCGCATCCAGGGCGGCGTTGCTCAGCGGGGGATCGTCCGGCACCGTGGCCAGGCCCGCCACCCAGTCCGGCGGGATATCGCCGGGCACCGCCACGGTGGCCCCGACCGGCAGCAGGGCGGCGATGGTGCCGGCGATCTCGTCGGCACCGATGCGCAGCACCCGGGCCTGGTAGTCGGCGACGGTCTCGGCGAAGCGCGCCACATCGGCCGGCCCCTGCAACGGCTGCCGGTCGTAGTCGCGGGGGACCTCGACACGCTCAGGCGGCGCGGCCGCGAGGGCCGCGCGAATGCGGCCCATCACGATGTCCCGGGCGGTTTCGGTCATCGCTGCGACCACCACTTCCGGAAGCTCTCCGCGGGTGGCTCGGGCAGGTCGCGGCTGCGGGTCCACGGCGGGAACGTCGGCAGCAATCGCACTGCCGGAACGGCTTTTTCGGCCAACGAGAAACGCCGCGGTGACTCCATCACCCACTCCGCGGCCTTCATCGCCACGTCCTGAACACTCGGCATTCCGCCCCGGTCGGCATCGACGATCTCCGCCCGCAGATGTACCAGAATCGACGGGATATCGATGCGTACCGGGCAGGCGTCGAAACACGCCCCGCACAGCGAGGAGGCATACGGCAGTGAGGCATTGGGGTCGTCGTGCCCCGAGATGCCGGTCAGCTGCGGGCTCAAGATCGCCCCGATCGGGCCGGGATACACCGACCCGTAGGCATGGCCGCCGGTGCGTTCGTAAACCGGGCACACGTTGAGGCAGGCGCTGCAGCGGATGCAGTGCAGCGCCGCCCGGCCGACCGGGTCGGCCAGCACCCGGGTCCGGCCGTTGTCCAGCAGCACCAGGTGGAAGTCCTGCGGCCCGTCGCCCGGATACACCCCGGTCCACATCGAGGTGTACGGGTTCATCCGTTCGGCGGTGGACGAGCGCGGCAGCAGCTGCATGAACACCTCAAGATCGGCGAAGGTGGGAATCACCTTCTCGATGCCCATCACCGTGATCAGCGTTTGCGGCAGGGTCAGGCACATCCGGCCGTTGCCTTCGGACTCCACCACCGCCAGCGTCCCGGTTTCGGCGACGCCGAAGTTGGCTCCGCTCACCGCGACCCGCGCCGACAGGAACTTGGTGCGCAGGTAGCGGCGGGCCGCCATGGCCAGCACGTGCGGGTCGTCGGTCAGCTCCCCGGCATCGGGCATCCGGCGGGTGAAGATGTCCCGGATCTCCGCGCGGTTTCGGTGGATGGCGGGCACCAGGATGTGGCTGGGCCAGTCGTCGCCGAGTTGGACGATCAACTCGGCCAGATCGGTCTCGATGGCCGTGATGCCCTGGGCTTCCAGGTGCTCGTTGAGGCCGATCTCCTGGGTGGCCATCGACTTGACCTTGACTACCTCGTCGGCCCCGGTGCCGCGGATGAGGTCGGTGACGATGCGGTTGGCCTCCCCGGCGTCACGCGCCCAGTGCACCGTCCCGCCGCGCTCGGTGACCTTGCGCTCCAACTGCTCCAGCAATTCGGGCAATCGGGCCAGCACATCCTGTTTGAGTGCGCTGCCGGCCAGCCGCAGCTGCTCCCAGTCCGGGCATTCGGCCACGGCCGCAGCACGTTTGGCGCGGATCGAGCGGGTGGCATGGCCGACATTGTGGCGCATCTGGGTGTCGGCCAGCGCGGTGCGGGCCGCCTTCGGAAATGACTGTTCGCCGCGCAGATTGCTCATATCGTCCTCACGTCGAGGCCAGGATTTCGGCGAGGTGGACGGTGCGCACCGGCGAGCCTGCCCGGCTCAGACCACCGCCGATGTGCATCAGACACGAAGCGTCACCGGCGGTACACACCTGCGCGCCGGTCTGCGCGATGGCGGCCATCTTGTCGTCCAGCATGGCCGCGGAGGTGTCGGCGTTCTTGATCGCGAACGTTCCGCCGAAACCGCAACAGGTCTCGGCCATCGGCAGCTCGACAAGGGTCAGGCCGCTCACCTGACGCAGCAACTGCAGTGGCTTATCGCCCACCCGCACCATCCGCAGCGAATGGCAGGTCGGGTGGTAAGTCACGGTGTGCGGGTAGTGCGCGCCGACATCGGTGACACCGAGCACGTCGACGAGCAGCTCACAGAGCTCGTAGGTGCGGGCTGCGACGGCTTCGGCCCGGACGGCCAGCGCCTCGTCGCCGGCCCGTCGGGCCACCATCGGGTGCTGGTGGCGCACCGAGCCCACGCACGATCCGGACGGCGCCACGATGGCGTCGCACCCGGCGGCTTCGAACACCTCGACGTGGTGGCGCACCAGGGTGACGGCCTCGCGCTGATACCCGGTGTTGACGTGCATCTGGCCGCAGCAGGTCTGCCGGTCGGGGAACACCACCTGGTGGCCGAGCCGCTCCAGCAGTCGCACCGTGGCGATGGCTGCGGCGGGGAACAGCGCGTCGGCCAGGCAGGTGACGAACAGTGCGATCCGCATCTAACGCATCCTCATCCCGCGTGGGGTGCGGGTGAAACCGGCGGCCAGCAGGGCGGCCACCGTGTCGGTTCCCGCGGCCTGCAGTACCGCCGCCTGCAAGACTGGCACCCCGTCGACTTTCTCCACCAGGATGCCCGGCAACGTCCCGGCGCGGACCAAATCGGCCAGCGCTCCGCCGGCCGCGGCTCTGGCTTCCGACCCCGGTGCGGCGCCGAAGTCCAGCAGGGAGCGTCCGCCGCGTTCGAGGTACCAGACCAGTGCGCCGTCGACCAGGACCACCAGCGCTCCCGCTTTGCGGCCCGGCCGGTGGCCGGTCTCGGCGCCCGCGCGGGTGGGCCAGGGCAGCGTGGCGCCGTACGGGTTGGCGGGGTCGGCGGCGGCCAGCACCAAGGTGTCGAACTCTTGGCGCCCGGCGTCGACGGCGTCGGCGTAGCCGCGCAGCCGGTCCACCGTGGACGCCAACGCGAATTGCGCGCCGCCCAGTGATTCGACGAAATAGCCGCGCTGGCAGCGCCCGGCTTCTTCCAGCGCCGTGAGCACCTTGTAGAGAGTGGCGAAGCCGCCGGGAACGCCCTGGGCGCCGGCCAGCGCGGTGACGGCGTTGCGGGTGAGCACGCCGTAGCGGTTCATCAGGAGCTCGGCGGTGAAGTGGGCGCGCAGGGTGGAGTCCGGGTCCGCAGCCGGCAGGGCAGCCCAACGCCCGGCCACCGCGGGGTCGGCAGGCCGGGTCTGGGCGTGGGCCACCGAGTACCGGCTCAGCCGCGGCGCCCGGCGATGCCGGTGCGCCGCCGTCGCCGGACGGCGGGTTCCGGGCCGGCGCCCCCCGGTCAGCAGCGCCCGCACCGGGGCGAAGGTGTCGCCGCTGACCCAGCCGGCCCAGACCAGTTCCCACAGGGCGGCTTTGGCGGCTTCCTCGCCGACCTCGGGGGCGAACTGCCGGAAGAAGAACGCGCCGCGGGACTCACCCGGGCCGCCAAGGATGTCGAGGATCGCGCGGTGGGTATCGGTGAGGTCCAGTTCGGCGGGTGGCGTCAGGGTCAGCGGTGCGGTGTCCGCCGGGTGGAACACCACCCAGCCGTCGCTGCCGGAGATGGCCCCGGCCCCGGACCACAACACCTCCCCGGTGCTCAGCAGTTCGTCGAGCATCGCCGGTGAGTAGCCGCGCACGCGCGGGGCGAAGATCAGCGGCTCCACCGCCGAGGCCGGCAACGGGGCGCCGGCGAGCTGCTCGATGACGGCGGCCAGGCCGTCGATCCCGGAGTTGCCGGTGTGGCCGGCGCCGATCTGCTGCCAGGCCGGCAAGAACCGGGCGTAGGCGCACGCGCTCACCGGTTCCACCTGGGCGCGCAGGGCGGCCAGCGAGCGGCGCCGCAGAATCCGCAGCACCTCGGCGTCGCACCACTGGGCGTCCTGGCCGTTCGCGTCGCTGAACTCGCCCCGAACCAGCCTGCTGTCCAACGCCATTCGACCCAGTACGTCGGCGGCTACCCGAACGCCGAGGCCGAACCGGCCGGCCGCCGCGGCGGTGCTGAACGGGCCGCGGGCGCGCGCGTAGCGGCCCAGCAGTTCGCCCAGCGGATCGGCCACCGACTCGGTGAAGTCCGCCGGCACCCCCACCGGGACCGCGACGCCGACCGCGTCGCGCAACCGGCCGATGTCCTCGACCGCCACCCACCAGGTGCGCTCGGCGTAGGAGACCTGCAGCACTCGTTTGGCGGCGCGTAGACCCTCCAACCACGCCCCGATGTCGGACGCCGTTGAGCGCTCGGCGATTTCGGCTTCGGTCAGCGGCCCGAGCAGCCTCAGCAGGTCGGCCACCCCCTCGGCGTCGCGGGCGCGCCGGTCCTCGGCGAGATGCTGCAATTGGCGCTCGGTCGCGGCGATCACCTCGGCGTCGAGTAGTTCCCGCAGTTCCACCCGGCCGAGCAGTTCGGCCAGCAGGGCGGTGTCCAGCGACAGCGCCGCCGCGCGCCGTTCGGCCAGCGGGCTGTCACCCTCGTACATGAACGCCCCGACGTAACCGAACAGCAGCGAGGCGGCGAACGGCGACGGGGTGGGAGTTTCGACCTCGAGCAGCCGGACCCGGCGCGCAGCGATGCGGTCCATCAGGTCGGTCAGGGCGGGCACGTCGTAGACATCCTGCAGACACTCCCGTACGGCTTCCAGCACGATCGGGAAGTCGGGGTATTTCTTTGCCACATCGAGCAATTGGGCAGCGCGCTGGCGCTGGTGCCACAGCGGCGAACGCTTGCCCGGGCTGCGCCGCGGCAGCAGCAGCGCGCGGGCCGCGCACTCCCGGAACCGGGAGGCGAACAGCGCCGAACCGCCCACCTCGTTGGTCACCAGCGGTTCGACCTCGTCGGCGTCGAAGACGAAGATTTCCGCCCCGGGCGGGGTGTCATCGGTGTCGGGCAGCCGCACCACGATGCCGTCATCGCTGGCGGTGGGTTTCTCGTCGATCCCGTAGCGCTCCAGTAGTCGGCGGCTCACGGCCAGTGCCAGCGGGCCGTGCACCTTGAGACCGTACGGCGAGTGCAGTATCACCCGCCAGTCACCGAGTTCGTCGCGGAACCGCTCCACCACCAGCGTGGTGTCGCTGGGCACGGCGTTGGTGGCCTCCCGCTGATCGGACAGTAGCCGCCACAGGTTGTCGGCGGCGAATGCGTCCAGACCGATTCCGGCACAACGGGTGTCGAATGCTGCCCGGTCAAGCCCGGCCAGCTCGCCGGTGAACCGACCGATCGCGGCGCCGAGTTCGGCGGGGCGGCCCGCGGCGTCGCCCCGCCAGAACGGCAGCTTCGCCGGCTGGCCCGGCGCGGGCACCACCAGCACCCGGTCATGGGTGATCTCGGTGATCCGCCAGCTGGTGGCGCCCAGGGCGATGACATCGCCGGGCCGGGACTCGTACACCATCTCTTCGTCGAGTTCACCGACCCGCGAGGGCTTTTCGCTGTCAGTCGCCAGATACACCGTGAACAGTCCGCGGTCCGGGATGGCGCCCCCGGAGGTGACGGCCAGCCGTTGCGCGCCCGGCCGCCCGGTGAGGATGCCGGTGTCGCGGTCGTAGACCAGCCGGGGTCGCAGTTCGGCGAAGTCGGTCGACGGGTACTTGCCGCTCAGCAGGTCCATGGTGGCCTCGAAGGCGCTGCGCGGCAGAGTGGTGAACGGCGCGCTGCGGCGCACGGTGTCGAACCATTCCTCGACGCCCAGTGGCTCCAGGGCGCAGGCCGCCACGGTGTGCTGGGCCAGCACATCCAGCGGGTTGGCCGGCACCCGCATGGATTCGATGGCGCCGTCGCGCATCCGCTGCACGCTGACCGCACAGCCGATCAGGTCGGTGCGGTGCTTGGGCAGCAGCACGCCCTGGGAGACTTCGCCGACCTGGTGGCCGGCTCGGCCGACCCGCTGCAGACCAGAAGCCACCGACGGTGGGGCCTCGACCTGGATCACCAGGTCCACCGCGCCCATGTCGATGCCCAGTTCCAGGCTGGAGGTGGCCACCACCGCCCGCAACCGTCCGGTCTTCAGATCGTCCTCGACCGCGGCGCGCTGTTCCTTGGACACCGAACCATGGTGGGCACGCGCCAACTGCTGCTCGGCACCGGACCGCTCGGCGTGAATCTCGTTGATGCGAGCGGTGATCCGCTCGGCCAGTCGCCGGGAGTTGGCGAAGACGATCGTGGAGGTGTGTGTCTCGATCAGGTCGACGATGCGGGCCTCGACGTCGGGCCAGATGGTGTTGTTCTCCAGGTTCGTCATATCGGGCACGGGAACCTGCACGGCGAGGTCGAAGGTCTTGGCTGCCGGGGGGCTGACGATGCGGGCTTGCCTACCTCCGGTGAGGAAACGGGCCACCTCCTCGGCGGGCCGCACCGTCGCCGACAGCCCGATCCGCTGCGCCGGTGTTTCCAGCAGCGCGTCCAATCGCTCCAGCGAAAGCGCCAGGTGCGCGCCGCGTTTGGTGCCCGCAACGGCGTGCACCTCGTCGACGATGACCGTCTGTACCCCGGACAGGGTCTCGCGGGCCGCCGAGGTCAGCATCAAAAACAGCGACTCCGGAGTGGTGATGAGTACATCGGGGGGCCGGGTGATCAGCTCACGGCGCTGCGCTGGTGTGGTGTCGCCGGAGCGCACACCCACGGTGATCGGCGCGGCCGGTAGGTTGTCGCGTTCGGCGACCCGGGCGATGCCGGCCAGCGGCGTCCGCAGGTTGCGCTCGACGTCGATGGCCAGCGCCTTGAGAGGGGAGACGTAGAGCACCCGGGTGCCGCCGGTCCTGATTCCCGGTTCCTGCTGGTGCGCCAGCCGGTCGATGGCCCAGAGGAACGCCGCCAGGGTCTTGCCCGAACCGGTGGGGGCGATGACCAAGGTGTGGTCGCCGTCGGCGATCGATTCCCAGGCCTGCTCCTGGGCGGGCGTCGGCTCGGCGAAGGTGCCCCCGAACCAGCGCCGCGTCGCGGGGGCGAACCGGTCCAGGGAGCTCACCTGCACAAGCCTGCCAGGTGCGTTACCCCGCTGTCAGTCGGTAATCTCCGCGAAGTCCACCCACAGGTGCCGCGGCCCGCGGAACACCTGGTTGTGCCGGTAGGGCGGCGGGTCGACGACAAGGCGGGGAGACTTGACCCGGCGCAGGAAGACCTCCAGGGCCAGGTTGATCTCCAGCCGGGCCAGGGGGCCGCCGAAGCAGGTGTGGATGCCGCTGCCGAACCCGAGGTGTTCGTTGTCCTGGCGCATCGGGTCGAACCGGTCCGGTTCGGGGAACCGGCGCGGGTCCCGGTTGGCAGCGGCGAGTACCAGGAACACCGCCGACCCGGCCGGGATTCGGGTGCCCCCAACCTCGATGTCGGTCATCGCCCAGCGGTTGACGGCGAACTGGACCGCGCCCTGCAGCCGTTGCACCTCTTCGACAGCGCGGGGAACCAGGTCACGGTTGTCGCGCAACAGGTCCCACGAGCCGGGGTTGCGCAGCAGCGTCATCACCGCGTTGGTGATGGTGTTCACGGTGGTGTCGTGGCCGGCGATCATCAGCAGCAGGGCGTTGGCCTTGGCCACCCGCGCCGATACCGGGCCGTCCGGACCGTCGTCGTGGAGCGCCGCCGACAGCAGGCCCGGACCGGGCTCGCGGATCAGCTTCTCGACCAGATCGTCGAGCCAGGCGGCCAATTCCGCTGAACTCTGGTTGGCCTTCGCGATTGCGGCCTGGCCCTCCGGGCTCATCCGCTCCGGGCCCACGTCGGCGGCCTGCATGAAATCGGTCACCCAACCGTGGAATTTCGGTTCATCCTCGATCGGCGCGCCCATCACCCGGAAGATCACCGACACCGGGATCGGGTAGGAGAAGTCCTCGACGACGTCCATGCGATGCGAGCCGCTGTCCTTGGCTCTTTTGGCCGCCGCATCGAGCAGCTCGTTGGCCTTGTCGACAACGAACCCCTCCATGCTGGGGATCAGGTCCGGTGTGTGCGGCGGTCCGAAATGTCGCATGAACTGCCGCCGCATGACGTCGTGCTCGGGCGGGTCGGTGACCAGCATGCTCCAGTTGCGGTTCTGGGCGGCCTCGGCCGGGTCGAGCTGGACGAGTTTCTCGCCGAAGAATCCCGACGGGCTGCGGCTGACGTCGACGCTGATCCGCGGATCATGAACCAGCGCAAGGACTTCCGGGTATCCTGTGACGACGTAAGTCTTGTCGGAGACCTTCGCCACCGGGGTCCTGCGCAGCTCCTCGTAGAACGGGTAGGGGTCGGGCCGGTTCGCGAATTTCATTGCCTCGGCCCATGCGTGTGCGGGATCCATCGTTCTCCTGCTGTCGGCTAGTGGCTGCGGGGCCGGAACTCGGCGCGTCGGTCGGTCGGGTCGTGTCCGGTGAGCACCACGTCGGGATTACCGGCGGGCTCGCGCGGGTCCGGGAAGCGGGCCGGCATCACTTCGGATTCAGTGGGCTGGTCGTAACCGGGCGGGGGCGGCGGGAACGGCGCCGAACGCTCGATCAACTCGGCGTAGTACGGCAGCCACTTGCCGTGGTTGAAGGTGACCGCGCCGACGATCCGGCCGTTCTTGCCGTAGGCGGCGGCGAACCGGCGGTCCTCCGGAGAGCCCTGCGTAAAGACGATCTCGTCGCCGAACGAGCACACCCCGACGCTTTTGATGTTGACCCCGAATTGACCGGACCAGAACGACGGCAGCGGCAGGTGCGGCCGGCGGCCCACCTCAAGGTTGAGCATGTTGTTGGCGGCCACTTCCGCGCCCGACACGGCGTTGTCCCAGTGCTCCAGGGCCAGGTACTGGTAGCCGTAGAGCACATGCGGTGCGCGTGCGATATCGCCGGCGACGAAGATGTGGTCGGTCACCACGCCGTTGATGTCGTACGCGCGGCAACCGGCGTCGCAGCCGACACCCCATTGTCCGGTGGCCAGGCCGGCGCCGTCGAGCCACTCCACGTTGCGCACCGACCCGAGCGACGGGATCACCACGTCGACGTCGAGGACGGTGCCGTCCGACAGCGTCGCCCGACGCACATGGCCGGATTCGTCACCGGTCAAGGCCTCCACCGAGGTGCCGGTGCGCAGGTCGACCCCGGCGTCACGCATCATGTCGGCGGCGATCTCGCTGATGACCCCACCCAGGGCGCCCTTGAGTGGACCGCTGCCGCGTTCGGTCACCGTGACCGGCAGATCCAGATCGCGGCACACCGAGGCGATCTCCGATCCGACGAAACCGGAGCCGACGATCAGCACCCGCCGCGGCCGCGCAGCCAAGGCGGCCTGCAATCCGGCTGCGTCCTCGACGGTGCGGACGGTGAACACGCCCTGCAGCGCCGCCTCTTGCGCGTTCGGCCACGGCCGGGCCCGAGTGCCGGTGGCGATCAGCAACCGGTCGTAGCTGACCTCCTCGCCGTTACCCAGTTTCACCAGGTGATTGATCCGGTCCAGCCCCACCGCGGCGACGCCCAGCTTCCAGTCGGCGTCCACCCGGCGTAGCCGGGGCAGCTTGGTGTGGTCGGCGGGCACCCAGCCCTTGAGTACCTGCTTGGACAGCGGCGGGCGGTCGTAGGGTTCGTGCGGCTCGTCGCCGACGATGGTCAGCGAACCTTCGAAACCGTTCTCGCGCAACGCTTCCGCCGCACGCAGCCCGGCCAGCGAGGCGCCGACGATGACAATGCGGCCCTCGGTGCGGAACTTCTTGACGATCTTCTCGAAGGAGTACTTCTTCTTGCTCACTTGGTATCCCGGTCGGCCGGCGGATCCAGTTCCAGAACGATCGCCTGCACCGGGCAGGAGGCCACCGCGCGGAGCACCTGCTGCCGCTGGGAATCGTCGGGGTTGGGATCGTAGGCCAGCGCTTCCTCGCCGACGAGTTTGAGTACCTCCGGCGCCAGTGGCACGCACTGCGCGTATCCCTGGCACCTGTTGAGATCGACCACCAGGCGCATGGTCAACGACACTAGCGACCGCCATAATCGGCCGTATGGCGAACAGCGATTTGACCGTCCGGCCGTTCCGGATCGAGGTACCCGAGGCAGACCTCGCCGACCTGCGGGAGCGGCTGGCCCGCACCCGGTGGCCGGAGCCGGAGTGCGTAGACGACTGGAGCCAGGGCGTCCCACTGGCCTATATCCAGGACCTGGCGCGGTACTGGGCCAGCGGCTACGACTGGCGCGCCTGCGAGGCGCGGTTGAACGCCTTCGACCAGTTCGTGACCGACGTCGAGGGACTGGACATCCATTTCATTCACCAGCGCAGCGCCAATCCGGATGCGCTGCCGTTGCTGATCACCCACGGTTGGCCCGGATCGGTGGTCGAGTTCGCCAAAGTCATCGGGCCGCTCACCGAGGACTTTCACGTCGTCTGCCCATCGCTGCCGGGGTACGGATTCTCCGGGAAACCCACCCGGGCGGGCTGGACGATCGAACGCATTGCGCTGGCATGGGACACGTTGATGGCCAGGCTCGGCTACGACCGGTACGGCGCGCAGGGCGGAGACTGGGGATCAGTGGTGACCACCCGGATCGGTCAGAACGGGCGGGGCTGCATCGCTATTCACCTCAACATGCCGGTGGCCCTTCCGCCGGGTCCGATGGACAACCCGACGCCGGCCGAAACGGCGGCAATGGAGGCCTTCGCCCACTACGAGAAGTGGGATGCGGGCTATTCC
Source organism: Mycolicibacterium sp. (assembly GCA_032117575.1). Lineage (GTDB taxonomy): Bacteria > Actinomycetota > Actinomycetes > Mycobacteriales > Mycobacteriaceae > Mycobacterium. The sequence goes on along the minus strand of JAULZA010000030.1, from coordinate 101,680 downwards.
AAACAACAGTCGACGCGCCCGCAGACCCTTGGCTACGGATTGGCGGATTCGCCGGTGGGCCAGCTGGCGTGGATCGTGGAGAAATTCTGGGCCTGGACCGATTGCGACGGACATCCCGAGAACGCGCTGAGCCGCGACGAGATGCTCGATGACGTGACGCTGTACTGGCTGACCAACACCGCCGCCTCCTCGGCGCGGCTGTACTGGGAGAGCTTCGGCAAGCTCACCCCCGGCAAGGTCGAGATTCCCACCGGGGTTGCGGCGTTCCCAAAGGAAATCATGAAAGCCCCGCGGAACTGGTGCGAGGGCCGCTACACCATCACCCACTGGACCGATATGCCCCGCGGCGGACATTTCGCCGCCTTCGAGCAGCCGGAGTTGTTCGTCGAAGACGTGCGGGCGTTCTTCAACGCGGTACCGCAACCGAGACCGTGACCGCAACGACGACATCAGCAGCAACGACATCAGCAACGACGAGGAGAAAACCATGAGTGGCAGATTCGGTCTTGTCGTGAGGTTCGTCCTCAAACCGGGTCACGAAGACCTCTTTGACCACAGCGCTCGCGAACTGATTTCGGCCGTTCGCGAACACGAGCCCGGTGCGCTGCTCTTCGCCTGCCACTCGGTGGAGGGCCGTTCCGGCGACAGGATCTTCTACGAGTTGTATCGGGACCGCGACGCGTTCGACGCTCACGGCAATCACGAACACACCCAACGATTCCTGGCCGAACGCGATCGACACGTCGCCGACATTCGGGTCGACTTCCTGGAACTGATCGACGCCGCCGGCGTGGTGGCCGCGGACGGTGGTCCGGCCGCCGATCAGAGGCCGCCCGACTAGGGGGTGTTTCGGCTCACCGCCGGTGAGGAACACCCATCGTGAATGAAGAGCCAACACTTGACTATTGGGCTGCTCGCACCGCCCTGGGCAACGGTACCGCCGCGCTCCTACGGCGGCACCGAGCTGGTGGTCCACGAACTCGCCAGAGGTCTGCGGGCCGAAGGCCATGACGCGGTGGTGGTCGCGCCCGACGCGAGCGCCGCACGGTGGGACGCGGTGGGACGCGGCGATGTCGAACTGGCCCATGTCATGGACGGCTATGACGACCTGGCCGGCTGCGACGTCATCCACGACCACACCCTGCTGGGGCCGGCATGGGCACTGGCCGGCGGGCTCGGCCGGGTGGTCACCACCTGTCACGGCCCGCTGCGCGGCGAGCTCGCCGCGGTGTACCGGCGCTACGCCAAACAGCTTCCGGTGGTTGCGATCTCCCACGACCAGGCTCGCCGGGCTCCGGATGTGGCGGTGGACCGGGTGATTCACCACGGTGTACAGCCCAACGACTACCCGGTGGGCCGCGGGGATGGCGGCTATCTGCTCTTCCTCGGACGGATGACTCCGGACAAGGGGGTTGGGCAGGCCATCGACGTCGCGCGCGCCGCGGGGCGCCGGTTACTCATCTCCGCCAAGACGCGGGAGCCCGCCGAGCACGCGTACTTCACCGACGAGATCGAGCCGCTACTGGGCGACGATGTCGCCTTTGTCGGGGAATCGGCCCTCGATGAGAAGGTGCGGCTGATGGGCGCGGCCGTGGCCCTGCTCAACCCGATCCAGTGGCCGGAGCCGTTCGGCCTGGTGATGATCGAGGCGATGGCGTGCGGCACACCGGTGATCGCCTGCCCGCACGGTGCCGCGCCGGAGATCGTCGAGGACGGTGTGACCGGGTTCTTAGGCGCCGATCATGACGGTCTGGTGGCCGCTGTGCGAGCGGTCGCCGATCTGGATCGGACGGCCTGCCGGGAGGCGGTCAAGGGGAAGTTCTCCGCTCGCCGGATGGTGGCTGAGTACCTCGACCTCTACCGCGACACCATGACTCGGGCCGGATGACCGCCCAACCGGAGATCGGTGGGTGGGCCTCCGATGCCGCCCCGCCGCACACCGCCGAAGCGGCGACCGTAACCCTGGTCGAAGGATCCACCTTCTGTGTCTCCGCCGATACCGGCGACATCCGGCGCAACAAGCCGCACGGTCTTTTTGTCGCCGATACCCGCATCTTGTCCTGCTGGCAGCTGGCGGTGGACGGTAAACCGGCACAGGGTCTTTCGGTTCTGGAAGACGCTGCCGAACCGTACCGCGCCACCTTCGTCGGCCGGGTGCCGCCACGGCCCCGGCTGGCGGACAGCACCTTGCTGCTACTGCGGAAGCGGTCCGTCGGTGACGGGATGCGCGAGGAGGTCGTGCTGCGCAATCTCGGTCCGGAGGCGGCCAGCATCACCGTCACCGTGACGGCCGATGTGGACTTCGCCGATCTGTTCGCCGTCAAAGAGCAACGGGTTTCGGCCTCGGTGAACATCAGTCGCGAAGTGGCGGACCATGCACTGGTGTTCAGCTCCGGCGGCGCGCCGGGCGGTAGCCAGGTCAGCAGGATCACCGCGTCCGGCAACCCGCGGATCCACCACGGCGGCTTCACCTTCGAGGCGATCGTGCCGGGACGCTCGCAGTGGTCGGTCCAGATCGTCGTCGAGGGCGGCGACGGTCACGGAACGCGCGACGTCGCCCGCGGCGAGCAGGCCCGCCGGCTGCTTGCGTGGCGCGCTGGAACACCGCGCATCTCCAGCCCCGACCCCGGCTTGACCGCAGCGATGCAGGCCGGCGCCCGCGACATCGGCGCGCTGCGGATCGAGGACCCTAACCAGCCGGGCTGCCCGGTGGTGGCGGCCGGGGCGCCGTGGTTCATGGCGCTCTTCGGCCGCGACTCGCTGTTGACCGCGTGGATGGCGCTTGCGTTGGACCCCAACCTCGCGCTGTGCACGCTGCGCTCACTGGCCCGTCAGCAGGGCACCAAGATCGACCCGCTCACCGAGGAGGAACCGGGCCGCATCCTTCACGAAGTCCGGCTGGGGAGGGAGGCCGCCCTGGCGCTCGGTGGCGGCACGGCGTACTACGGCACCGCCGATGCGACCCCGTTGTTCGTCATGCTGCTCGGCGAACTGGACCGCTGGGGCGGTCTGCCCGCGGCCCACCGGCCCGCCCTGATCGCGGCGGCCGACCGGGCGTTGGGCTGGATCGACACCTACGGCGACGCCGACGGCGACGGCTTCGTCGAATATCACCGCCACACCGACCGGGGTCTGGTCAATCAGGGCTGGAAGGACTCCTTCGACGGCGTCCCGCACGCCGACGGTCACCTGGCCGCCGCGCCGATCGCGCTGTGTGAGGTCCAGGGCTACACCTACGCTGCCTTCCGGGCCCGCGCCGCGCTGGCGCGCGGCGACGGCGACGAGGCCGCGTGCGCACACTGGAACGCCAGGGCCGATGCGCTGCGGGAGCGTTTCAACAGCGTGTTCTGGATGCCCGAGCGACGCGGTTTCGCGCTGGCGCTGGATTCGGCCAAAACACAAGTCGGCTCGCTGGCGTCGAACATGGGGCACTGTCTGTGGACCGGGATCGCCGACGCGGACAAAGCAGCCGCGGTGGCCGAGCACCTCGCCGGTTCCACCTTCAGCACCGGCTTCGGCGTGCGCACCCTGTCCAGCGAGATGACCGCCTACAACCCGATGAGCTACCACAACGGCTCGGTCTGGCCGCACGACACCGCCATCGCGGTAGCCGGCCTGTGCCGTTACGGGTTCACCCGCGAGGCGCAGCAGATCGCCGGAGACCTGATGGACGCGGCCGCGCTGTTCGGCGGCCGGCTGCCCGAATTGTTCTGTGGTTTCGACCGATCCGACTTCCCCACGCCCATCCCATATCCCACGTCCTGCTCACCCCAGGCGTGGGCGGCCGGTGCGTCCCGACTGGTTCTGCGCAGCCTGCTGAGGATGTATCCCGATGTGCCGCAGGGTGTTCTGAGCATGGAGCCCGACCTGCCCGCGCGTTTTCTGCCGCTGACCGTCGACAACATCCCGCTGGCGGGCGCGCGGCTGTCGATCTCGATCGATGCGGGTGGCGAGCTTTCGGTGACCGGGCTGCCGCAGGACATACGATTGGTCCGGGGCTCCGGCGGGTAAGCGACCGGAATGCCAGACACCCCCGAAGACCCCGTCGACCACACCCGAACGTCACGGCGGTTCACCGGCGAGACCATGAAGAACACTCGCACCACTCCCGGTCTCGCGCTGGTCGCCGTCGCTGTGCTGGCCCTGGCCGGCGCGCTGTACCTCCTGGCCGTGGGCCATATGGCCGGCGCCGCCTTAGCCGCCGGTATCGCCACCGCGCTGGGGGCGGCCGGTGCCGCGTGGATACGAGCCGAACACCACCGGGTGGTTCGCCACGAGGAGCGCTGGTTGACCGCCCACCCGCAAGTTCCGCCCGATCCGCCCGCCGGATGAGGCCGACTTCCCGGTTGCTGAAGCGTTCAGTAGTCGCGGATCAGCGAGATCAGCTTCTCCTTGTTGAGGCCCGAATAGCCGGAGATGCCGAGTTGGCGTGCCCGCTTCTTCAACTCCGCGACCGTCCACCCCTCGTAGGCGCAGGATCGCGACGGCCGGAAGGATCGGGCGTCTTGGTGGCGGGCTCGCGTCGTGTGCTGCATACCTGTCTGGGTACCCGGGGCGCGGGAGCGGCCAAACCTTCGCTGGAACTACCGGAAGTCGTCCTCGTCGAAATCTTCGACGACCGCGCGCTGTTCCTGCCAGTCCGCCGCGTCGCTCTCCAGCGGGGCTGGGCCGCGCTCGGGCAGCTGATCGGTTTCCGGGTCGACCGGCGGCAGGGCAGTTCGATACTGCTCGACAGCATCGGCCACCGGAACCTCGTCGGGGAACTCGTCGGGGAACTCGTCGGGGAAGGACTCCACAGAGTCCGCAGAACCGGAATTGGTGCCTGGATGAGTCATCACCGCCAACATACCGCTGGGCCCGCAGGCCGCCGCGACGGTTTCGCGCCGGCCCCTGCGGGTACCGGGAAGCCCATGAACCCAATGCCCTCCACATCGCTGTGGCTCGATGGCTACGCCGCACCCCGGACCGGACCAGTTTCACCTGAGTCCGCCAGCATTCCCAACGCCGAGGTGCTGGTGGTCGGTGCCGGCCTCACCGGACTGGTGACCGCGGTCCTGCTGGCGCGCGGCGGCAAGCGGGTGGTGGTGCTCGAAGCCCGCACCCCGGGCGCCTGCACCACCGGGAACACCACCGCGAAAATCAGCCTGCTGCAAGGCACCCGGCTCTCGACCATCTCCCGGCGGCAGTCACCGGAGATCGTCCGCCAGTACGTCGAGGGCAATCGCGAGGGGCAGGCGTGGCTCACCCAGTACTGCGCCGAACGCGGCGTGGACGTGCAGTACGAGGACGCCATCACCTACGCCCAGAGCGAGCGCGGGGTGCCCACTGCGCGCGCCGAGTACGAGGCGTGCCGCGCCGCCGGACTGGGGGTCGACTGGATCGACGACCTCGACATGCCGTTCGACTTCCACGGCGGGGTACGGCTGGCCGGTCAGGCCCAGTTCGATCCGATGCCGTTCCTCGACGCGCTGATGACCGAACTGCACGAACGCGGTGGCCGGGTGGTGTCCGGCCGGCGGGTGCAGGCTGCGAGCGCCGGCGGCGGACGGGTGCGACTCACCGTGCATACCGATCAGAGCAACGGTGAGGTCACCGAGGAGATCGCCGAAGCCGACCAGTGCGTGCTTGCCACCGGGACGCCGATCCTCGACCGGGGCGGCTTTTTCGCCCGGCTGGAACCCAGCCGCTCGTACTGCGTGTCGTTCACTCTGGCCACCGCGCCACCCCGTCCGATGATGATCTCCGCGGACTCCCCGACCCGATCCCTGCGCTACGCGGTGACTGGCGGGGGCGAGCAGTTGATCGTCGGCGGCGGCGGCCACATCGTCGGCCGCAAGGACAGCCCGCGGCAGTCGTACGCGGAGATCATCGACTGGACACGACGCCATTTCCCCGGCGCCGAGCCCACCCACCGGTGGTCGGCCCAGGACTACATTCCCGTCGACGGCCTGCCCTACGTCGGTCCGCTGGTCCCCGGCGGCGACCACCTGTTCATCGCTACCGGCTTCGCCAAGTGGGGGATGACCAACGGCGTGGCCGCGGCCCTGCTGCTGGCCAAGCGAATCCTCGGCGGCGAGCCGGGCGAATGGGCCCGCGCCTTCAGCAGCTGGAGCCCGCACGAACTCAGTGGTCTGAGCACCGCCGTGAAACTCAACGCTGAGGTCGGCTGGTACCTCGCAGCCGGCTGGGTCACCCCGGCCCTGCACCGCGACGGCGAGCCGGCGGAGGGCACCGGCAAAGTACACGGGCCGCCGTGGCACATGTCGGCGTGCAGCACCGTCGACGGTGTGCAGCGCTGCGTCTCGCCGGTCTGCACCCACCTCGGCGGGGTGTTGAAGTGGAACGACGCCGAAAGATCATGGGATTGCCCGCTGCACGGCTCCCGGTTCGCCCCGGACGGCACCGTACTCGAAGGGCCCGCTACCAGAAACCTCTCTACCAGCACCCCTGCCAGCGACGTGTTTAGCCAACGGCGGTCCGGGTAAGCCAACGCCCATGTCAATAACCGGCCGCGCATCAGCCGAGCGGTCGGTACTGGCCTGGCATGTGCACGGCTCCTGGATGGAGTCCTTCGTGGCCGGCCGGCACCGCTACCTGCTTCCGGTGACCCCGGAGCGCGACGCCTTCGGGTTGGGCCGCTGTGGGCGGGACTGGCCGAACACTGTCGAGGTGCCGGTCGACCGGTTAGCCGACAATGACGTGGATCTTGTGGTGCTACAGCGCCCGGAAGAGATCGAGCTGACCGAGCGCTGGCTGCGCCGGCGGCCCGGCATCGATGTCCCGGCGGTCTTCGTCGAGCACAATGCGCCGCGGCCGCACCCCTGCGACAGCGTGCACCCGCTCGCCGATCGTCACGACATCCGAGTCGTCCACGTGACCGACTTCAACCGCTTGATGTGGGACAACGGCCGGGCCCCGACGACGGTGATCGACCACGGCATCGCCGACCCGGGGCAGCAGTACAGAGGTGAGATCCCCCACGCCGCGACAATGATCAACGAACCGCTGCGCCGCGGCCGGGTGGTCGGCACCGACCTGCTCGCCACGTTGGGCGAGACGGCTCCGGTCGACGTCTGGGGCATCGGCACCGAGGCGCTCAACGAGCGCCGCCACCGACACGGCGGTGTCACCGGCATGGGCGACGTTGCGCGCGCTCGGCTGTTGCCCGCGGTGGCGCAGCGTCGCGTTTACCTGCACACCGCACGGTGGACATCACTGGGCGTGTCGCTGGTCGAGGCGATGTTCCTCGGCATGCCGGTGGTGGCGGTGGCTTCGACGATGACGCCACTGGCGGTGCCGGCCGAAGCCGGGGTAGTCAGCGCCGACCCCGACTTGCTCGCCGCGGCGCTGGCCCATTTTCTGTCCGACCGGGCCGCTGCCGAAGTGGCCGGGAAAGTCGCCCGGTGCTACGCGCAGAGCCGCTTCGGTCTGGACCGGTTCCTGGCGGACTGGGAAGACGTCATGGCTGCGACATGTCGCTGATACAACGGCGCGGGGGAGGAGACGAAATGAAGATCGCGATGGTGTCTGAGCACGCGAGTCCGCTTGCCGCCCTCGGCGGGGTCGATGCGGGCGGTCAAAACGTCCACGTCGCCGAACTCTCCGCGGCGTTGGTCCGCCGGGGTCACGAGGTCACGGTGTACACCAGAAGGGACGACCCTGACCTTCCCGAGCGGGTGCAGACACCGCAGGGCTACACCGTGGTGCACATCCCGGCCGGTCCGGCCGAGGTGCTACCCAAGGACCAATTGCTGGTCTACATGGGCGCTTTCGCGAGTTGCCTGGCCCAGCACTGGACACTGGACCGCCCCGACATCGTCCACGCGCACTTCTGGATGTCCGGTATCGCCACCCAACTCGCCGCACGCACCTGCGGTGTCCCGACCGTGCAGACCTTCCACGCCTTGGGCGTGGTGAAGCGCCGCTTCCAGGGCCAGCAGGACACCAGCCCCCCCGAGCGGCTCAAGCTGGAGCGGCTGCTGGCGCGCAACGCCTCGTGGGTCGCCGCGACCTGCACCGACGAGGTCTTCGAACTGACCCGGATGGGGCGCTCACGTACCCGTATCTCGGTGGTGCCCTGCGGCGTCGACCTGGACCGGTTCAGCACTGAGGGACCGATTGCCGAGCGCACTGATCTGCACCGCATCGTCTCGGTCGGACGGATGGTGCCGCGTAAGGGATTCGACACGATGATCGAAGCCATGCCGGCCATCGCCGACGCCGAATTGGTGATCGTCGGCGGCCCACCCGTCGACCAGCTCGACGCCGATCCCGAGGTCACCCGATTGCGCGCGCTGGCCGCTGAGCTGGGCGTCGACAACCGGGTGTCGTTCACCGGTGCGGTGGCTCGCGAGGACATGCCCGCACTGCTGCGCTCGGCGGATGTGGTGGCCTGCACACCGTGGTACGAACCGTTCGGGATCGTGCCGCTGGAGGCGATGGGCTGCGGTGTTCCGGTGGTCGCCTCGGCGGTCGGTGGGATGCTCGACACGGTCGTGCACGAGGTGACCGGGCGGTTGGTGACACCGCAACGGCCCCGGGAGTGCGCCGAAGCGGTGACATCGATCCTGCGGGACTCGTTCCTGCGCCGCAGCCTCGGGCTGGCCGGCCGGGACCGCGCCTGCGCCCGCTACTCCTGGGACCGCGTCGCCGCGGACACGCTGCGGATCTACGAGCGGCTGGTGTGTGCCCCGGCCGAGATGATGCAGGAACTGAAAGTCAGGCTGAAGTCAGGTTGACGTTACCGCTGGGGCGGTGGCCGGCCCGCGCTCCAGCAGCCGGGCGGCCAGTTCAACCGGTTCGGGCAGCCGCCGGCGCTGGACCAGGACCCGCGGCAGCCGCGCCGCCGCCTCGGCCGCGGCGCGGGCGTGTTCGGTGTCGCGGACCGCGGACCGGGCTAGCGCCGCCGCGCTGCGAACGCAATGGCCGGCCGGCCGGCGCAACCAGGTGGTCAGCACCGCGTTGCGCAGACTGCGGGCGTCCTGCGCCGACGAGGCCGGTCTGCTCTGCGACGGCTGATGCATCGCCACCAGCTCGGCGCAGTAACACAGGTCCCACCCGTGGGCGGCCATATCCAGGGCCAGTAGCTGCTCCTCGCCGCGAAAGTGCAGCACCGGGCTGAAGCCACCAACGGCGTTGAACGCCTCCACGCGGACGATCGACGAACAGGCCAGAAATCCGAGCACCGACGGCCCCGGCAGATCCCGGCGGGTGCCCAGCGGGCTGCCGGCGAGCAGCCGCACCAACGGGTCGTCGATGCCCTGCGGCATCACCACCGTGCGGGCGGCCAGCAGACCGACCGTCGGATACCGGGCGAAAACGTCCTCGGCGATGCCGGGTGCGTCGGGCTGCCACCAGGAGTCGTCATCGCAGAACGCCACATACTTTGTGGCACAGAGCCCTACACCGACGTTGCGCCCCACCGCACCCAGATTGCGGTCCAGGGCTACCAGCAGTAGTCGGCTTCCGGAGCGCGCTGACAACCGCCCCACAGCAATCAGCGATTCGTCGTCGGAAGCGTTGTCCACCACGATGATCGGGCAGGCCGTGGTGTCGAGCAGACGCTCCACGGTCGCGGTCAGCTCGGCGCAGCGGTTGCGGCTGGCGATCACGAAAGAGGTCTGCGGATTGGTCATCGCGAGCGTCAATACCCGCTCTTGAGTGCAGGTAAACAACGTTTACGTAATCGCCCTAAGGGTACTTCCGCAGCGTGCATGAGCTGAGCCGTGTGCTGGTGATCGGAGGAGCGGGATTCCTCGGTCTCGCTTTGTGCGAACGCCTACTCGCCGAGGGTGTCGATGTGGTGTGTGTCGACGATCTGTCGACCAGTGCGCCCGGTGCCGCAACCCTGCTTCCCATCACCGTCTCCGGTGCCGGAAGCCAAACGCGCTCATTGTGTTTCGTCGACGATACCGTGTCCTACCCGGACGGGCTGGCTCGCACCGTCGCCTGGTTCCGCGCGCACCTCACTGGGCTGCCGCCCCACGTGTTCCCGGAGGGATACCCGAACAGAAAGGAGTCAGCGTGCGCATCCTCGGTATCAACGCCGTCTTCCACGACCCCGCGGCCGCCCTGGTGATCGACGGGAAGATCGTCGCTGCCGCCGAGGAGGAGCGATTTTCCCGGCGCAAACACGGCAAGCAGGCGGTTCCGTTCTCCACCTGGGAGCTACCCGTCGCCGCAGCGAACTGGTGCCTGGCCGAGGTGGGACTCACCCCGGCCGACATCGATGCCGTCGGCTACTCCTACGACCCCTGGCTGATGACCGACCAGACCGCCGAAATGGGCGGTTTGGACGGCGACTGGGAGGACCTGCGCACCCTCTACGCCCAACGGGCACCGCGCTTCCTGGCCACCGCCCTGCCCGGGCTGGATCCCGACACGGTGAGGTTCGTCCGCCACCACGTGGCACACGCGGCGTCGACCGCGTTAGCCTCGCCGTTCTCCCGCAGCGCGGTGCTGGTGGTGGACGGCCGCGGTGAACTGACCTCGATGCTGGCCGGGGAGGATCTCGACGGCAAACTCGACGTGCTCGCCACCCAGGAGTTGCCGCACTCGCTAGGCCTGCTCTACGAGAGCCTGACCGAACACCTCGGATTCCACCGTTCCAGCGACGAGTACAAGGTGATGGCGATGGCGTCCTACGGGACGCCCCGGTTCGCCGACAGCATTCGCGAGCGGGTGTACGCCACCGGCGACGGCGGGTTCCGCACCGAACCGATCGACTGGGCGGAATTCGCGGCCCCTCGAATCGAAGGCCACACCGGTGGGTTGCGGCCCGAGCACGCCGACTTGGCCTCCAGCGTGCAGCGCGTCCTCGAGGAGGTACTACTGAGCCTGGCGGCTTGGCTGCGGGACAACACCGACAGTCCCAACCTCTGCCTGGCCGGTGGCGTGGCGCTGAACTGCGTTGCCAATTCGGCGATTTACAACTCCGGTCTGTTCGACAACGTGTGGGTGCAGCCGGCGGCCGGGGACTCCGGCACGGCGCTGGGCGCCGCGCTGGCCATCGCCGCCGAGTCCGGTGAGCACATCGTGCCGATGGCGACAGCCAAGCTGGGCCGCGGGTGGACCGAGAGCCAGATCGCCGGCGCCCTCGACGAGGCGGGTGTGCGCTACGAACGCCCGGAGGACTTCGCGGCCGTGGTGGGCGACGCCCTGGCCGGCAACCAGCTGGTGGGATGGTTCCAGGGCCGCGCCGAATTCGGCCCGCGCGCACTGGGCGGCCGCTCGCTGCTGGCCGACCCCCGCCAGGTCGGCAACCTGGAGCGGCTCAACGCGGTGAAGGGCCGGGAGCAGTTCCGGCCCGTCGCCCCGATGGTGCTGGCCGAGCGGGCGGCGGAGATATTCTCCGGCGGGCCGATTCCCAGTCCGTACATGCTGTTCGTCCACGACGTCGATCCGGTGTGGCGGGACCGCATTCCGGCCGTCACGCACGTCGACGGCACCGCGCGGATCCAGACCGTCGACACCAGCCAGCCCCGGCTCCATGCCACCCTGCGCCGATTCGAGCAGCGCACCGGTGTGCCGGTCGTGGTCAACACCAGCTTCAACACTGCCGGTCGGCCGATGGTGGACACCCCCCGCGACGCCCTGGAGTGCTTCGGTTCCTCGCCGATCGACCTGCTGGCCATCGGCCCGTTCGTGGTGCGGCGTCCCTGGTGACGAGCAACCAGGTGACCATTGTCATCCCGACCATCGGCCGGGAGTCGTTGGGCCGCTTGCTGTCCGCGCTGGCGGACTGCGACATTCCGGTTATCGTCGTCGACGACCGTCGCTCACCCGCCGGCCCGCTGCAGCGCAACACCGACCTGTCGGTGCGGGTGCTGTCGTCGGGCGGCCGGGGTCCGGCGGCCGCCCGCAATGTGGGCTGGCGCGCCGCCGGCACACCGTGGGTGGCGTTCCTCGATGACGACGTGTTGCCGCAGCGGTGGTGGCCGGCCGCATTGATGGAAGACCTGCGCGCGGCCGAACGTGTCGGCGCGGCCGGATCGCAGGGCGTGATCGTCGTTCCGCAGCCGGACCGGCCGCCCACCGATGACGAGCGACGCACCCTCGGGCTGGCTGGTGCGCAGTGGATCACCGCCGACATGGTCTACCGCCGCGACGTGCTGGTGCAGACCGGCGGCTTCGACGAACGCTTCCCGCGGGCCTACCGGGAGGACTCCGACCTGGCCCTGCGGGTCACTCAGGCCGGTCACCGGATCATGCGCGGCCAGCGCCGCAGCACCCACCCGATCGCCAAGGGCAGCTGGGCGGCCAGTGTGCGCGCGCAGATCGGCAACCGCGACAACGCGCTGATGCGACGCAAACACGGGCCGGGCTGGCGGGCGGCGATCGGCGAGGGGCCGGGCCGGCTCGCCACCCACGCCGCCGTCACCGGTTCCGCCGCCCTGGCCCTGCTCGGGGTGCTGAGCCGCAGACGGCGCCCGGCGCTGCTCGGCCTCGGCTGCTGGTTCGGCTTGACCGCGGAGTTCGCCGCGACCCGGTTCCGGCACGGGCCGCGCACGGCCGCCGAGTTCGTCCGCGTGGTGATCACCAGCATCCTGATCCCGCCGGTCGCCGTCGCCCACCGGTTCACCGGCGAATGGACCTTCCGCTCCGCCCGGCCGGAGCCACCGCTGGCGGTGCTGCTGGACCGCGACGACACCCTCATCGCCGACGGCCCGTACCTCAGCGACCCGGACGGCGTCCGGCCGCTGCCCGGTGCGCAGCGGGCCCTGCGGAGACTGCGCGAACGCGGTCTGCTGCTGGCGGTGGTGACCAACCAGTCCGGTGTGGCCAAGGGCCTGATCAGCGACGAGCAGCTCGCCGCGGTCAACGCCCGGGTGGATGCCGTGCTTGGCCCGTTCGACACCTGGCAGGTGTGCGTGCACGACGTCGACGACGGCTGCGGATGCCGAAAGCCCCAGCCCGGCATGGTGATTGCCGCCGCCGAGGCGCTCGGCGTGGCGGCCAGCCGCTGTGTGCTGATCGGCGACACCGGGGGAGACGTCGAGGCCGCGTTGTCGGCGCGGGCGCGGGCGGTGCTGGTGCCCACCCGTCACACCCTGCGCGACGAGATCACCGAAGCCCGTCGGCGTGCCGTGGTGGCACCCGACCTGGAGCGGGCCGTGGAGTTGGTGTTGCGGGAGTGCCGATGAGTGGGAGCACCGCACTGGTAGCGCGGCTGGACAGCGCCGGTGACGTGCTCATCAGTGGCCCGGCGGTGCGTGCCGTCGCCGCGGCGCACGACCGGGTGGTGTTCCTGGCCGGACCGCGGGGCCGGTCCGCCGGCGAACTGCTGCCCGGGGTGGACGAGGTGCTGGAGTGGCAGGCGCCCTGGGTGGACTTCGACTCGCCGCCGCGGACCTCCGACCACGTCGTGTCGCTGGTCAAGCAGATCGTTGACCTGGGCGCCGAACGGGCGTTGATCTTCACCTCCTGCCACCAGTCACCGCTGCCGTTGGCGTTGCTGCTGCGAATGGCCGAGATTCCCTGGGTCGCAGCGATCAGCGACGACTACCCGGGCCGGCTGCTGGACCTGCGCCACCGCGTCGACGCTCGCCTGCCCGAACCGCTGCGCGCGTTGTCTCTGGCACAGGCGGCCGCATACCGGCTGCCGGTCGGCGACGACGGCCGGCTGCACGTCAACCCGCAACCATTGCCGGACAACCTGTTCCGCCGCATCGGTTCGCCGAAGTGGCCGCCGAGCTGCACCGCAGGGGCTACCCCGTGGCAGTCACCGGATCGGAGCCTGAAATACCGATCGCCCGCGAGGTGGCCGGGATGGCGGGTCTGCCGGACACCGCCGTGCTGGCAGGACAACTCGACATCCTCGACCTCGCCGCCCTGGTGGCCGACAGCAGCCTGCTGGGGTGCGGTGATACCGGAGTCGGGCACATCGCTACCGCCACCGGCACCCCCGTCGGTATTGGTGTTCGGGCCCACCCCGCCGGCCCGCTGGGGCCCGCGGGGCAGCGGTCCGCACGTGTCGCTGTGGGCTGGTGATGTCGGCGATCCGCACGCCGACCGTCCGCATCCGGGACTGCTGCTCATCTCGCCGGCGCGGGTACTGGCGGCCATCGGCGAACTGCTGGCGGTGCCGGCGTGATCCAGCTCCGGGTCGGCGGCTACTAGTTCTTTCGCCCGCTCTTCCCGGCCACTTTGCGGATCATCGCTGCGGTGCCCTTCTCGAGAATCTCCTGCGCAGCGTCGCGGTCCGGGGTCCGGGCGGCCCGCCGCGCCGATACGGCGATTGTCATTCCGTTTTCGTAGGCCTGCACCACCCGCGGGTCCACATACGAACTGCGGGCCACCGCCGGTGTATTGCCCAACTCCTCGGACACCTCGCGCATCACCGCCGCCTGCACCCGCTTGCGCACCGTCTTGTTGACGGGCGGATCTGCGTCGCAGAACGCCGCGGCCGCCAGGACCGTGCCGTGCCAGGTCCGCACGTCCTTGAGGCTGTATTCCTCTCCGAGGAGTTCCTTGAACCGGGCGTTGAGGTCCTCGGCGTGCAGTTCGGCCCATCCCCCGTCGGTGCGGCACACCAGCAGACGGCCCTCCGGACTGGCGCGCAGTAGATCGCGTACTGCCGCCACCACGGCCGGATCGTCGATCTGCCAGATGCGCTGGATGCCGTGCTTGGCCGGGTAGTCGAACAGCACCGAGCATTTCCGGCCGCTACCGCGAATTCGGACGTGCTCGCACAGCAGGGTGGCGATGCCGTAGGAGTTGTTCTCTCCGTCGTCCTTGTTCGAGTAGACCTCACCTCCGGCCCGGAAATAGCCGCGGTCCAGCAGATAGAGCGCCAAGGCCAGCACCCGGTCCCGGCCGAGTCCGTCGGAGGTCAAGTCATGGGCGATTCGGGCGCGCGCCGCAGGCAGCGCCGGGGACATCCGCAGCACCCGATCGAACTTCTCCTCACTGCGTTCCCGCTGCCAAGTGGGGTGATACAGGTATTGCCGGCGGCCGGCGGCGTCCGTGCCCACCGCTTGGATGTGGCCGGCCGGGTGCGGGCAGATCCAGACTCTGCGCCACGCCGGAGGGATGGCCAGCTGTTTGACCCGTTCGAGGGTCTCCGGATCGGTCACCGGCGTCCCGTCCGGGTGGTGGTAGGAAAAGCTCTTGCCGCGTCGCATCCGCCGCAGGCCGGGGCCGCTGACATCGCTGCGCTTTAGTCGCATTCCTCGGACTCTGCAATTGAAATGACGGCGGCGATGTTTAAAACCGGCATGCCGATGGGTATGCCTCACCCCGATGATCCGCGCCTGGCCACGTCACCGTGACGGTTTACCCACACCAGGCGGTTACGACACCATGGTTGCGGACCCCGAGTCGATCGGGGAGATCAAGGCGGGAGGCCAGATGACAGACGGCGAGGGTCGCCGAAGCGGGGAGCGCCGTAGCTCAGCCGCTGTCGAATTGAGGATCGCGGCACAGTTGGAGAATCTGGCGGTACTGCGCACCGTGGTCGGTGCGGTCGGGACCTTCTCGGATCTGGACTTCGACGCGGTGGCCGATCTGAGGCTCGCGGTCGACGAGGCGTGCACCCGGTTGATCCGGTCCGCCACGCCGGACGCCACCCTGGTAGTGATCGTCGATCCCCGCGACGACGTGGTGGTCGTGGAGGCGTCGACGACGTGCGACACCAATGACGTGGTGACCGAGGGCAGCTTCAGCTGGCACGTGCTCAGTTCGCTGACCGACGATTTGCAGACCTTCCACAACGGTCACGAAGCGAGTCCCGACGGCCGGGTCTTCGGGATCACCCTCACCACGAGGCGGGCGGGCTCTGCGCAGTGACCTTCCGATCGGCCCAGGACAGCTCCGGCGGGCAGTCGTCGCGGCCTAACTCTGAGTACGCCGACGTTCCGGACATGTTCCGCAAACTGGCGAAGCTGGAGCCGGACTCGCCGGAGTTCCGGCGTCACCGGGACCGGATCGTCGAGCGCTGCCTGCCGCTGGCCGATCACATCGCCCGCCGGTTCGACGGCCGCGGCGAGGCCCGCGACGACCTGGTCCAGGTGGCCCGCGTCGGTCTGGTCAACGCGGTGATCCGCTACGACGTCGACACCGGTTCGGACTTCGTCTCCTTCGCGGTGCCGACGATCATGGGCGAGGTACGCCGCCACTTCCGGGACAACAGCTGGTCGGTGAAGGTGCCCCGGCGGCTCAAGGAATTGCACCTGCGCCTCGGTGCGGCGACCTCCGAGCTGTCCCAGAAACTCGGCCGTGCGCCGACCGCATCGGAACTGGCCGCCGAACTGGGGATGGACCGGCAAGAGGTGGTCGAAGGCCTGGTCGCCGGCAGCTCCTACAACACGCTGTCGATCGACAGCGGCGGTGGGGGCGACGAGGACGCCCCCGCAATCGTCGACACCCTGGGCGATCTCGACCTCAGTCTGGATCAGATCGAGAACCGGGAGGCGCTGCGCCCGCTGCTGGCCGCCCTGCCCGAGCGGGAACGCACGGTACTGCTGCTGCGCTTCTTCGAGTCGCTGACGCAGACCCAGATCGCCGAGCGGGTCGGGATCTCACAGATGCATGTGTCGCGGCTACTGGCCAAATCCCTGGCCCGGCTGCGCGACCAGCTGCAGTAGGAACCGGCGCACCGCGGCCGTGCCCGCCTGGATCGCCGCCGCGTCACCGCGGGCCGCCAGTTCGTGTGTTTCCGGGTCCACCGCCACCTCGGCGACGACCTCGCCGGTGATCGGCTCGCAGACATCCCACGCGAGGTCGTGGCGGCCCCTTAGGTACCACGCGCCCGCGTTGATGTCGGGACAGCTGTCGGTCATCACTTGATCTCGGCGAGCACCGTTCCCTGGGTGATCGCGGCACCGGCTTCCACGGCCAGACCGGTGATAACGCCGTCCTTGTGGGCGGTCACCGGGTTCTCCATCTTCATGGCTTCCAGAACCACGACCAGCTCCCCGACGGCGACGGTCTGCCCCTCCTCGACGGCCACCTTGACCACGGTGCCCTGCATAGGGGCGGTGACGGCGTCGCCGGAGGCGGCGGCACCGGCCTGCGCGCCCCGCTTACGCGGCTTGGGCTTCTTGCGGATCACTCCGGGCTCGGCGCCGGCGCCGTTGGCAAGCGCCAGGTCGCCGGGCAGCGACACCTCCAGACGACGGCCGCCAACCTCGACGACGACGGTCTGCCGCGGCTGCTCCTCCTCCTCGTCGACGGCACCGCCGCCGGTGAACGGCTCGACGATGTTGTCCCACTCGGTCTCGATCCAGCGGGTGTGCACGGTGAACCCGTTCTCGTCGCCGACGAACGCCGGGTCGCGCAGGACGGCCCGATGGAACGGGATGACGGTGGCTAAGCCCTCGATGTGGAATTCGTCCAGGGCGCGGCGGGCGCGCTCGATCGCCTGGGCCCGATCAGCGCCGGTGACGATCAGCTTGGCCAGCATGGAGTCGAACTGCCCGCCGATCACCGAACCGCTCTCCACGCCGGAGTCCAGCCGCACGCCGGGGCCGGTCGGGGGATCGAAGCGGTTGACCGGTCCGGGCGCCGGCAGGAATCCGCGCCCGGCATCTTCGCCGTTGATCCGGAATTCGATGGAGTGCCCGCGCGGGGCCGGGTCGGACGCGATGTCGAGCTTCTCGCCGTTGGCGATGCGGAACTGCTCGCGCACCAGGTCCAGGCCGGAGGTCTCCTCGGTGACCGGGTGCTCCACCTGCAGCCGGGTGTTGACCTCCAGGAACGAAATCAGGCCGTCCTGGCCGACGAGGTATTCGACGGTCCCGGCGCCGTAGTAACCGGCCTCCTTGCAGATCCGCTTGGCCGACTCGTGGATCTCGGTGCGCTGGGCGTCGGTGAGGAACGGCGCCGGCGCCTCCTCGACCAGCTTCTGGAACCGCCGCTGCAGCGAGCAGTCCCTGGTGCCGGCGACGACGACGTTGCCGTGCTGGTCGGCGATCACCTGGGCCTCCACGTGGCGCGGCTTGTCCAGGTAGCGCTCGACGAAGCACTCGCCCCGGCCGAAGGCGGCGATGGCCTCGCGGGTCGCCGAGTCGAACAGCTCGGGGATCTCTTCGATGGTGCGGGCGACCTTCATGCCGCGGCCGCCGCCGCCGAAGGCGGCCTTGATGGCCACCGGTACGCCGTACTCCGTGGCGAAGGCGACCACCTCGTCGGCGTTCTTGACCGGATCGGGGGTGCCGGGCACCAGCGGGGCCTTGGCGCGGGCGGCGATGTGCCGGGCGGTGACTTTGTCACCGAGGTCGCGGATGGCCTGCGGGCTCGGCCCGATCCAGATCAGCCCGGCGTCGATGACAGCCTGGGCGAAGTCGGCGTTCTCGCTGAGGAACCCGTAGCCCGGATGGATGGCGTTGGCGCCGGACTTGGCGGCGGCGTCGAGGATCTTGCCAAAGTCCAGGTAGGACTCCGCTGAGGTCTGCCCGCCGAGGGCGAAGGCCTCGTCGGCGAGCCGGACGTGCGGTGCGTCGGCATCCGGCTCGGCGTACACGGCGACGCTGGCCAGACCGGCGTCCTTGGCCGCCCGGATCACCCTGACCGCGATTTCACCGCGGTTGGCGACGAGGACCTTGGCGATGGTGGGCACTGCGCCTCCTGGTAACTCTAAGAATCGGTTTAAGAACGTGAAGTCTCAGGAAGTCTAAAGCGTCACCACAGCGGTAGTTCGGTCAGACCGCCGATAGATCGGCGAAGATCTTTTGTTGAACCGCAACCTCATCGCTACATTCCGGACCTAACTACGTGACCTGAGGCGTGAATCATCACCAGCATCGACATCGACATCGCGGTAACCGCCCTGCGGATCGCGGCCACGGTTCTCACCGGGGCCGCTTTGCTGTTATGGGCGCGGGCGGGTTTCGGCATGCTGTCCGCGGGTCTGTCGATACTGCTGGCGGCGCTGGCGTTGCTCGTCAACCATCCCTGGCTGACCGCGCTGGATACTTCGGCTGAAGTGTGGCTCGCCGCCCATCGTCCCGCCGGGCTCAGAACGGCGGCGGAGTGGGTGTTCGGTGCCATCGGCCAGCCGTTGGTCTTCGCGACCGCCGTATTGACGTGCGGGGTTGTGTTCGCGCGGCGGACGCGATCGGTGATTCCAGGCGCGCTCCTAGTGGCGGCTGTAGGGGTCACCGTGGTGCTGGAGGAGGGGTTGAAGGCGCTCGTCGGGCGGACATCACTGGCGGTGGCGGGGCTTCAGGACCCGGTGGAGATCCGCGTTTACGGGCCGGTCCTTCGATTCCTGCACTCATTTCCATCCGGCCACGTGGCCGCCATCGCGGTCTTCATCGGCGTGGTAGCGGTCGTCCTCGGAACCGGGCGGGGTCTTGTCGACAAAATGAAACTCTGGGCGCTGGCGGGATTCGGGGTCCTCTTCGTCGCGGTGCTCGCGGTGTTCGTCCGGGCGCACACCGTCACCGACGTGATCGGCGGGATGTTGCTTGGGTCGGCAGTCGTAGCGGCCAGTGCCGCCGTTCTGCCCAGGACTATTCCGGCGCGCCGCGGCATGCTGTCGCCGTACGTCGGGCACCTGCCGGCTCCACGCACTCGGCAGCTGGCACCTGCGATTCCGCGAGCGCCCGACGCCCGTTGCTAGTATTCCTTCGTGCTGAATTCGAAGGTCCAGCGTCGTGACCTCCCCTGAAGGTCACCAATTCGATCCGCTGCTGACCTACCTTCGCAACGTCGAGGAGTACGGCTCGCACAACGTCTTCCTGCTCGAATCCAAGGGCGGTCCGGCAGCGGACAGCCGCGAGACCGTCATCGGAATCCTCGGCCCGCTGTTCATCGGTATCCGCGACGGCCTGGTGACCGTTGACGCGCCGGATGCGCTGCGCATCGCGATCGAGCAGACGCTGCAGCGCTGTGAGGTCATGGACGCCGACGGAGCGGTGCGCAACCGGGACAGCGTGTGGCGCATCCCGGCCCTGATCTTCGATGACCTCGGATTCGACGCCAGCCCGGAAGGTTTCAACGGCTTCTTCGTCAACATCGGTTACGACGGCGTCTTCTACGCCGAGGAGATGCAACGGCTGATCCCCGCCGACCCGGACACCGGTTACGACATCGAGTACCGCCTCGTCATCTCCACCATGCGGGTGCCGGCCAACGGGCACGCCATGACGGTGTCGTCCATCTCTGGCCCGCACTGGCAGTACCAGCCGGTGATTCCGGCGTACGCCGCGGCGGGCGCTGATCGTGACCGGGACGCGTTGCCGCCGTTCACCTTCGGCGACGAGATGACCAAGAGTGAATTCGTCTCCA
Source organism: Mycolicibacterium sp. (assembly GCA_032117575.1). GTDB lineage: Bacteria > Actinomycetota > Actinomycetes > Mycobacteriales > Mycobacteriaceae > Mycobacterium. The sequence goes on along the minus strand of JAULZA010000030.1, from coordinate 81,451 downwards.
AGGTCGAAACCTGCAAGGACTACATTCGGGCCGGCGATATTTACCAGGTCCAGATCGGCCACCGGATCGAGATTCAGTCGGCGGTGAGTCCGGTCGAGGTCTACCGGCGTCTGCGGGAAAGAAATCCGTCGCCCTATATGGCGATCGCGCCGATCTCCGGTGGTGTGATGGTCGTTGCCAGCCCGGAGCTGTTCGTGCGCAAGGAAGGTGCGCGGGCGGCCATGCGTCCCATCGCCGGGACCGCGCGCAAAACGGAATGGGCCACCCTCGAATCGGCCCAGGCGATGCTGCTCTCGGACGAGAAGGAGTGCGCCGAGCACATCATGCTCGTCGACCTGTGTCGCAACGACCTCGGTCGGGTGGCCGAGTACGGATCCCTCGACGTCCCGGAATTGATGATCATCGAGGAGTATTCGCACCTGTACCACATGGTGTCCGAAGTTCAGGTTGCCGTCCGCCCGCCGTTCGACGTGTACGACACCATCGAGGCGACGTTCCCGGCGGGCACGGTGACCGGCGCGCCCAAGGTGCGCGCGATGGAGATCATCGAGGAACTCGAATTGAGCCGCCGGGAGTATTACGCCGGCGCCTTCGGCCTGGTGCCCTTCTCCGGTGATTGCGTGTTGGGCCTGTCCATCCGGATGACCCAGTTCCGGGCAGGCACGTACACCATCCGTGCCTCGGCGGGCATCGTCGCCGACTCCGATCCGGCCAGCGAGTGGCGCGAGACGATGACGAAGATGAGCGCCACCTTCTGGGCCATCACGGGTGAGGAACTTCTCGACTATGCGTAATGCCGGCGATATCAGCCAGTTCGGCAAGGACCGCTCACGGCCCGTTGTGTGCCTCATCGACGCCTTCGACAGCTTCGTCTACGTCATCGAGCAGTACCTGGGGGAGTTGGGCGCCGAGACCATGGTTATCCGCTCCGGGACGCGCACCGCCGACACCCTGCGCCAGATCAAGCCCGACGCGCTGGTGCTTGGGCCCGGGCCGGGCACTCCGGAGGATTCCGGGCACGTCGAGCTCGTCGACGCCTTCGGTGCGCAGATGCCGATCCTGGGCGTCTGTCTCGGTCACCAGGCGATCGCGGTGGCCTTCGGCGGCACGGTGGTACGGGCCGAGCACATCATGCACGGCAAGCGCAGCAACGTTTTTCACGATTCGCTGGGGATGTACAAGGGGATCTCGGCGCCGGTGTCGGTGACGCGCTATCACTCGCTGGTGGTGGACGCGCAGAGCACACCGTCCTGCCTGGAGGTCACGTCCACCAGCGACGACGACGGCTACATCATGGGCCTGCGGCACCGCGATCTGCCGATCGAGTCGGTGCAATTCCATCCGGAAAGCGTCTGCACCGACTCCGGCATGGCGATGATCAACAATTTCTTCGACGGCGTGGGACTGCACTTGGGCGGTCGGCCCGATACTAATGCCGTTCTGTGACAAGGCTTTTCGTCCGGGGCCTGTCGTCAGGCGCGCAGCCGCCGCTTGATCCGGGTCAGCATCGCCGACATGCCGCGCAGCCGCAGCGGGCTGATCAGTTTCGCCAGCCCTAATTCTGCGTAGAAATCGTCGGGCACCGCCAGAATCGCGTCTGCGGTCTGGCCGTCGAGGCCGGTCGCCAGGATCGAGGCGAACCCGCGGGTGGTGGGAGCCTCCGGCGGGGCGCTGAAATACAGCCGCACATTCTCGCGGTCGTCGGCGTCCACGTGCAGGAACAGCGGGGACTGGCACTCGGGCACCGGCTCCATCGCAGCCTCTTCGAGATCGGCTGGCAGCGTGGGCAATTCGTCGGCAAACTCCAGTAGCAGCGTGAGTTTGTCCTGGCCGGTGACCTCGGCGAACTCCGAGACCACCTCAGCCAGCGGCTCCGGCATGCGGCCGGTCCCGGTCATGCCGGCACGGTCCCCGGTTCGGGGCCCTCCGCGATGGGCACCCGCACGGTATTGCCCCACTCGGTCCAGGATCCGTCGTAGTTGCGGACACCGGGGATGCCCAGCAGATGGGTCAGTACGAACCAGGTGTGGCTGGACCGCTCCCCGATACGGCAGTAGGCGATGGCGTCCTGGCCGGCATCGACGCCGGTTTTCACAAAAGCGTAGATCTCGTCGAGTTGGGCCCGGCTGCGGAACCGGCCCTGCTCGTCGGCGGCTTTGGCCCACGGCACCGAGACCGCGGTGGGGATGTGGCCGCCGCGCAGCGCCCCTTCCTCCGGGTAGTCCGGCATGTGGGTGCGCTCCCCGGTGAACTCCTGGGGGGAGCGGACGTCGATCAACGTGCTCTTCCCCAGCGCGGCCAGCACGTCGTCGCGGTAGGCGCGGATGGGCCGGTCGTCGCGCTGCACCACCGGGTAGCCGGTCGTCGTGCGTTCCGGCACCTCCAGCGTGGTGTCGCGGCCCTCGGCCAGCCACAGGTCGCGGCCACCGTTGAGCAGTCGCACATCGGGATGGCCGAAGAGGGTGAACACCCACAGCGCGTAGGCCGCCCACCAGTTGCTCTTGTCGCCGTAGATCACCACGGTGTCGTCGCGGGAAATGCCCTTGCGGTTCATCAGCTCGGCGAACTGCTCACCGGTGACGTAGTCGCGCACCAGCGGGTCGTTGAGGTCGGTGTGCCAGTCGATCTTGACGGCGGTGGGGATGTGGCCGACGTCGTAGAGCAGCACATCCTCGTCGGACTCGACGACCACCAGACCGGGCATGCCGAGATGTTCGGACAGCCAGTCGCCGGTGACCAGCCGTTCCGGGTGGGCGTAGCTCTGGAGCGTGGGACTGGGATCGGGTGATAACGGCACGTCAGAAGCCTACCGACGTACCGCGTCAAATGCCTACCTGACGTGCCACGTCACCGCCTACCTGACGTGCCACGTCAACCGCCTACCTGACGTGCCACGTCACCGCCTACCTGACGTGCCACGTCAACCGCCTGCGGATGACGGCACCGGGTTGAATCGCCACAGCTCACCAATGCTCAGCCCGACCGTCTCGAAGAGCCGGCGGGTGACCGCCAGCCCCAGGCCCACCACAGTGGACGGGTCGCCGTCGATGCCGTCGACGAACCAGCCGCCGAGCCCGTCGAGGGTGAACGCGCCCGCCACACCCAGCGGCTCGCCGGTGCCGATGTATGCCTCCAGCTCGGCGTCGGTCGGCACCCCGAAGCGCACCGTGGTGACGTCGGCCGCGGTTGCCCTGGCCACCACGTCGCCGTCGCGCAGACGCAGCAGGCAGTGTCCGGTGAACAGCCGGCCGTCCCGGCCGGCCATGGATTGCCATCGCCGCCGCGCCTGCTCGGCTGTACCCGGCTTACCGCACAGTTCACCGCCGAGGAAGAGCATTGAATCGCATCCGATCACCACGCAGTCCGCGCTCAGCGCGGCATCCAACTCGCGGCGCACCGCGTCGGCTTTGGCTTCGGCCAGGGCGTTGACTACGCCGGCTGGGTCTGCTTCGTCGTCAAGCGATTTCATGACGGCGTCCTCGTCGACACCGGAGACCACGACCAGCGGGTCGATCCCGGCGCTGCGCAACACGCGCAGCCGGCCGGTCGAGGCCGAGCCGAGCAACACGCGGGTCATCGCCGCATATGCGTGCGGTCCTTCAGCGACACGATCTGGAAGCTGCAGAAGGGGTAACGCAGCTTGTCGACGGGGTGGCCCCACAGGTTGAGCTCCTGTGCACCGGGATGAGCGGGCGCGCCGCGCAGACCAGCCAGCACTGTGACCAGCGCGGCCACCTCCGCGTCGGTGGGCTGGCCTTTGAGCACCCGGATCTCCGGTGCGGCATGCTCGGGTTCGTCGATGGTCAGCTGATGCGGGTCGCTGACTTCGGTGATGGCTTCGTGTCTCACGGGTTCTCCTGACGTTAAAGCGGGATGTTCCCGTGCTTCTTGGGCGGGTTCTGCACGATCTTGCGCTCCAAGAGCCGCAGTGAGGTGGCGATGTAGCCGCGGGTGTGCGATGGCGGGATGACCGCATCGACATAGCCCCGCTCGGCGGCGATGTAGGGGTTGACCAGGGTGTCCTCGTAGTCGCGCTGTAACTCCAGCCGCAGTGCGTCGACGTCCTCGCCGTTGTTGGCGGCCTCGGTGAGCTGTTTGCGGTAGACGAATCCGACCGCGCCCGAGGCGCCCATCACAGCGATCTGGGCGGTGGGCCAGGCGACGTTGACGTCGCAGCCCATGTCCTTGGAGCCCATCACGCAGTAGGCGCCGCCGTAAGCCTTGCGGGTGATGACGGTGATCTTGGCGACGGTGGCCTCGCCGTAGGCGTAGAGCAGCTTGGCGCCGCGGCGAATGATGCCGTTGTACTCCTGCTCGGTGCCCGGCAGGAAGCCCGGGACGTCGACCAGCATGATGATCGGGATGTTGAAGCAATCGCAGGTCCGGATGAACCGGGCGGCCTTCTCCGAGGCGTTGATGTCCAGGCAGCCGGCGAACTGGGTGGGCTGGTTGGCCACGATCCCGACCGGGCGGCCGTCGATACGGCCGAACCCGACGAGGATGTTTCCGGCATAGCCGGCCTGGATCTCCAGAAACTCGTCGTCGTCGAGGATCCGGGTGATCACCTCGTGCATGTCGTAGGGCTGGTTAGGCGAATCCGGGATGAGGGTGTCGAGCTCGAGGTCTTCTTCGGTGAGGTTGTCCTCGATGGCGCCCGGGTGCGGCGGAGCGGGGTAGCGCGGCGGCTCGGCATAGTTGTTCGGCGGCAGGAAGCTCAGCAGATCGCGGACGAAGTCGAAGGCGTCCTGCTCGCCGGAGGCCACGTAGTGCAGGGTGCCCGACTTGCTCATGTGGGTGTGCGCGCCGCCGAGTTCCTCCATGGTGACGTCTTCGCCGGTGACGGTCTTGATGACGTCGGGTCCGGTGATGAACATCTGGCTGGTCTGGTCGACCATGATCACGAAGTCGGTCAGCGCCGGGGAGTACACGTGACCGCCGGCCGCCGCCCCCATGATCAGCGAGATCTGCGGGATCACCCCGGAGGCCTTGATGTTGTTGTGGAAGATCTTGCTGTAGAGCCCGAGGGAGACCACACCCTCCTGGATGCGGGCGCCGGCGCCGTCGTTGATGCCGATGAGCGGACGGCCGGTCTTGATGGCCAATTCCTGGACCTTGACGATCTTCTCGCCGTACACCTCTCCGAGGCTGCCACCGAAGACGGTGGCGTCCTGGCTGAAGATGCACACCTCGCGGCCGTCGATGGTGCCGTAGCCGGTGACCACTCCGTCGCCGACCGGGCGGTTCTGCTGCAGGTTGAAGTTGGTGGACCGGTGCCGGGCCAGCGCGTCGAGTTCGACGAAGGAATCGTCGTCGAGCAGCGCCAGGATGCGCTCGCGCGCGGTGAGTTTGCCCTTGGCGTGGGTCTTCTCGACAGCGGATTCACCGACCGGGTGCAGTGTCTCCTCGGCGCGCTTGCGCAGATCGGCCAGCTTGCCGGCCGTCGTATGAATATCCGCATGGATACCGGAGTCGGTCGTCGTCATGGGTGACGATGGTAGCCCCCGACTGCGTGGCGGTGATGAGGCCGGGACTCCTACTCACGGACTTTTTGCTCTTTGACCACCAGCACGGTTTCCAGCAGCGGGTCGCCGCAGTAGGCGATCCGGGTGCCGCTTTTCGCCTCGGCCTGCAGTGCGGCCAGCATGGTGGCGTGGATTCGCTCGCCGGGGGCCAGCGCCGGCACGCCGGGTGGGTAGGGCACCGCGCTCTCAGCGGCGATCCGGCCGACCGCGTCGGCGGCCGGCACCCGTTCGTGGTCGGCGAAGAAGGCGTCCCGCGGGGTCATCGCGGTGTCCGGTTCCAGCGTCCACGCGGTGATCGGCACCAGGGCGCGCGGCTGGCCGCGGTGCCGCTCGATGCCGTTGATGATCTCGGTGACCAGGAAGTCCACCGTTTCCGGTGTGTCGCCCATGGTGATGAGAGGGGCGAAGGTGTCCTTGTCGGAGTACTCCAATTGCAGTCCACGCTGCTCCAGTTCGTCGGCGACGACCTGTCCGTCGGCTCCGGTGCCGGTGAGGGTCAACACGATTTTGGTCGGATCGTGCATCAATAAAGCTGGCGATCGCTGTGCAATTTCCTGCCCCACGACGCCGAGGCCCGGCACCTCGTGGAAGCGTTCGCGCGCGCTCTCGGCCAGTTCGATGGCCAGGCCGAGCAGTTCCTCGCCGCGCTCCTGCAAGATGTCGCGGGTCAGGTCGATGCTGGCGAAGATTCCCCCCGAGGGGCTGGTGGTGTGCAGACCTTCGAAGGCGGCCTCCAGCCTTTCCAAGTCGATGCGCTCACCCTGGGCCAGCACCATCGACGACTGGGTGAAGCCGGTGACCTGCTTGTGGATGCTGGTCACCGTGATGTCCGCGCCGGCCTGGATGGCGTGCGGCGGCAGGTCGGGGTGAAAGCCCAGATGAGCGCCCCATGCGGCATCCACCGCCAATGGGATGCCATGGGCGTGAGCCAGTTTCGCGTGTGCGGCCACATCGGAGACCCCGCCGACATAGCTCGGCTCCACCAGCATCACAGCTTTGGCGTCAGGATGCTCTTCGAGCGCTTCGGCCACCCGGGCCACCGGCATCCCGGCGGTGAGTCCGGTCTGCGCGTCGATGTCGGGGCGGATCCAGACTGGGACGAGCCCGGCGAGCACCAGACCGAAGAACAGCGACTTGTGAATGGTGCGCGCGACGATGACCTTGTCGCCCGGCTTGCCCAGGGACAGGCAGATCGCCTCGTTGCCGTGCGAGGAACCCTGCACCGAGAAGCCGCACCAGTCCGCGCCCCACAGTTCACCCGCCAGTCGCTCGGCGGTGGCGAGGCGGCGCGTGGACACCCGACGGTTCTCCACGCCGAGGTAATGCGGGACGTCCAACGCCAGAAATTCGTCGATCAGTTCCGGGTTGTATTTGTGCCCTGGGGTGCAGAACGGCGTGCCCGGATTGGCAAGGAAACGCTTGAAAGCGTCGTAGACCGGTCTTTCGCTCATGGCGTTCCTTGCAAATTTCGGTGCAGGTGGCTTACTAGAGACATCATGGGCTATCCGAACAGCGTTTTGGTCGAAGATGAGCAGGTCGTCCTGCATCGGCATCCGCACTGGAAGCGGCTAGTCGGGCCGGTGCTCTCGATGTTGGTCTGCACCGCCGTGGCGTCCTTCTCCGCCGCGGCGATCAGCCGCACCGACTGGGATCCCCGCACCCGGCAAGTGGTGTCGGCCGTGATGGGGGCAATCTGGCTTGTGCTGGTGGTCTGGCTGACGCTGCGTCCGTTCGTGGCTTGGAAGACAACGCATTTCGTCATCACCGACCGGCGGGTGATGTTCCGGCACGGACTGTTCACCCGGGCCGGGATCGACATACCGCTGGCGCGGATCAACAGTGTGGAGTTCCGGCACGGGCTGATCGACCGGATGACCCGCACCGGAACCCTGATCATCGAATCGGCGTCGCAGGATCCCATCGAGTTCTGCGACGTACCGCGAGTCGAGTACGTGCACTCACTGCTCTACCACGAGGTCTTCGACGATACCCGCGGCCCGGAAGACTAAGCGGCAGGCGGACTTCCGGGTTTCCGTAGCGGAGCCACGACGCGCTGCGTCTCGCGGGCCACCATCTGGTCTTCGAGGGCCTCCACCATCCCGCCGGCGGTCAGGGTGGATTCCAGGGTCATGTCAGGGTTGCGGCCGAACTCATCGGGGAACACCCAGCGGCGGAAGGCCCAGAAGCGGAATCCCATCTGGAGCAGGTTGCCGATGATGTAGGCCGAGACGAAGTCGGCGAGGTTCTCAATGGTGAGCGACACGTTGGGCACCCGCAGGTCCAGCACGTAGCTGGAGAACCACAGCGGGGCCATGGCCAGCACCACGCCGACGCCACTGACACCGAAGAACAGCAGTGCCTCGTGGTGACGCTCACGGCCGCCGCGGTCGCGGAAGCTCCACTCCCGGTTGAGAATGTAGGACGCGATCACCGCGACGATGCCGGCGATCACTTTGGCGGTGACCGGCTTGGGCTCCAGAACCGTCAGCTTGAGCGCGAAGAAGATCGACGAGTCGATGACGAACGTCGTGGCGCCGACGATGGCGAACTTGATCAGTTCGTGGTGCCGCTCGGCGAAGTGCCGGATCGGACCCGGCAACCGGGCGATCGTGGCGTCAGCGAAGGACATAATTACGAATTCTACGTAAATCGCCGCAGACACCGTAGCGCCGCAGGTCACCGCCGAGAACGACGCGGGGGCACCGCCGTGCCACGAACTACTTCGCGGGGGCACCGCCGTGCCACCATGTTTCCTGTGGCGAACGAACCTGTGGTGGCGATGGTGGGCGGCGGGCAGCTGGCCAGGATGACCCACCAGGCGGCGATCCCGCTGGGCCAGACCTTGCGGGTGCTGGCGGTGAGTCCTGACGACCCCGCCGCCCAGGTGAGCCCGGACGTCGTGATCGGCTCGCACACCGACCTCGACGCGCTGCGCCGGGCCGCCGTCGGAGCCAGTGTGCTGACCTTCGATCACGAGCACGTGCCGACCGAACTGCTGCACACCCTGGTGGCCGACGGCGTGGCGGTGTACCCCGGCCCGGAAGCGCTGGTGTTCGCCCAGGACAAACTGGCGATGCGGCGCCGGTTGTCCGATCTGGGTGCGCCGGTGCCGCGGTTCGCCGCGGTGGATACCGTCAGCGACGTCGACGCCTTCGCCGCCCTGGTGGGCGGTGCGCCCGTGATCAAGACGGTCCGCGGCGGCTACGACGGCCGCGGTGTGGTGCTCGCCGATGACGTGGCCACGGCACGGGAGGCGGTGGCGGGATACCTGGCCGAGGGTGTGCCGGTGCTGCTGGAAGAGCGGGTGCCGATGCGCCGCGAATTGGCGGTGCTGGTGGCCCGTTCGCCCTTTGGCCAGGGAGCGGCATGGCCGGTGGTGGAAACCATTCAGCGCCAAGGTATTTGCGTGACCGTGATAGCCCCGGCCCCGGGTCTGTCCGATGAGCTGGGTGCGCACGCCGAGCGGCTCGGTCTGCAGATCGCCGACCAACTTGGTGTGGTCGGGGTGCTGGCCGTCGAGCTTTTCGAGACCACTGACGGCGAGTTGGTGGTCAACGAACTGGCGATGCGTCCGCACAACTCGGGGCACTGGACCATGAATGGCGCGGTCACCAGCCAGTTCGAGCAACACCTGCGCGCGGTGCTGGATTACCCGCTGGGCGACACCCGCCCGCTTGCGCCGGTGACGGTGATGGCCAACGTCCTGGGCGCCGCAACCGCCCCGGCGATGGGAATGGACGAGCGGCTTCATCATCTGTTCGGCCGGATTCCCGACGCGCACGTGCACCTCTACGGCAAGGCCGAGCGCCCCGGCCGCAAGATCGGTCACGTCAACGTGCTCGGCGACGACGTCGAATCGGTACGGGAGAGCGCTGAGCGGGCGGCACACTGGTTGTCGCACGCGCAGTGGCGCCGGTGATAGCGGGTGACGAGCGACGGATGGGACGGACATTGAGCGAGATGAATGAAACCCATCAACGGCCGCGGGTGGGCGTGATCATGGGCAGCGACAGCGACTGGCCGGTGATGCAGGCCGCCGCCGAGGCGCTCGCCGAGTTCGGCGTTCCCTTCGAGGTCGGCGTGGTTTCGGCGCACCGGACCCCGGGTCGGATGCTCCAGTACGCCCGCGACGCCGCGGGCCGTGGCATCGAGGCGATCATCGCCGGGGCCGGCGGGGCGGCACACCTGCCCGGGATGGTGGCCGCGGCGACCCCCCTTCCGGTGATCGGTGTCCCGGTGCCATTGGCCAAACTCGACGGCCTGGACTCACTGTTGTCGATCGTGCAGATGCCGGCCGGTGTGCCGGTTGCGACGGTGTCGATCGGGGGAGCGCGCAACGCGGGGTTGCTCGCGGTGCGTATTCTGGGCTCGGCTGATGCGGTATTGCGTGCCAAGATGGCAAACTTTCAGGACAACCTGGAATCAGAAGTGCTGGCCAAGGACCGGGCGCTTCGTGAGCGTTTACTCGGTGAGTGATTGAAGCGGTAAAGTTTTCCCCCAAGTAGCTTTTCCGCGAGTAACTAGGAGGCTGACATGGCTGGTGATCCGTCGTTCGATGTGTTCCGGTTGCCCGAGGAGCACGAGGAACTGCGCGCCGCGATCCGCGCGCTCGCCGAGAAGGAGATCGCGCCCTACGCGGCGGCGGTCGACGAGGAGGCCCGCTTTCCGAATGAGGCCCTCGATGCGCTGAACGCGTCGGGCTTCAACGCCGTCCACGTCCCGGAGGAGTACGGCGGCCAGGGTGCCGACTCGGTCGCGGCGTGCATCGTCATCGAGGAGGTTGCTCGCGTCGACGCCTCGGCGTCGCTGATCCCCGCGGTCAACAAGCTGGGCACCATGGGCCTGATCCTGCGCGGATCCGATGCCATCAAGAAGCAGGTGCTGCCCGACATCGCCGACGGCAAGATGGCGTCCTACGCGCTGTCGGAGCGAGAGGCGGGCAGCGACGCGGCCGCCATGCGGACCCGTGCCAAGGCCGACGGTGACGACTGGATCCTCAACGGCTCGAAGTGCTGGATCACCAACGGCGGCAAGTCGGCCTGGTACACCGTGATGGCGGTAAACGACCCGGACAAGGGCGCCAACGGCATTTCGGCGTTCATGGTCCATGAGGACGACGAAGGCTTCACCATCGGGCCCAAGGAGCGCAAGCTCGGCATCAAGGGCTCGCCGACCACCGAGTTGTACTTCGAGAACTGCCGCATCCCGGGTGACCGGATCATCGGTGAGCCCGGCACTGGCTTCAAGACTGCGCTGGCCACTCTCGACCACACCCGGCCGACCATCGGCGCGCAGGCCGTCGGCATCGCGCAGGGCGCGCTGGACGCGGCGATCGCCTACACCAAGGACCGCAAGCAGTTCGGCCGTCCGGTGGCCGATAACCAGGGCATTCAGTTCATGCTCGCCGACATGGCGATGAAGGTGGAGGCGGCCAGGCTGATGGTCTACTCGGCCGCAGCCCGCGCCGAGCGTGGTGAGCCGGACCTCGGCTTCATCTCCGCGGCGTCGAAGTGCTTCGCCTCCGACATCGCCATGGAGGTGACCACCGATGCCGTCCAGCTGTTCGGCGGCGCCGGCTACACGGTGGACTTCCCGGTGGAGCGGATGATGCGTGACGCGAAGATCACCCAGATCTACGAGGGCACCAATCAGATTCAGCGCGTGGTGATGTCCCGCGCGCTGCTGCGCTGACCGACGGTTGGCGTTATAGCGCCCGCAGGTGAGTGATGTCACCTGCGGACACCGCGACGGTGTCGGTGCCGGTATCGATCCGCAGCTGGCCCAGCTCGCTGATATCGGTTGCCGTACCGATGATTTCGCGGTCGCCCGGTAGTGTCGCCCGCACCCGGCTGCCCAGGGTGAGGCTGCGGCTGCGGTAGTCGGCGATCAGCGACGGGTCCGGCCCGCCGGCCCCGCCCGAAGCGACCTTCCACCGGTCGATGCGGGCGGTGAGTTCGGCCAGGATGCTGCCCAGTAATGCGCTGCGGTCCAGCATCGTCGACCCCAGCATCAGCAGTGAGGTGGCGTTCGAGTTCGGCGCCGCCTCCTCGATTTCGGGGGCGGTCAGGGTGACGTTGAGGCCAAGGCCCACCACGATCACCGGTGCGGCCAGTTCGGCGAGGATCCCGCCGAGCTTGCGCTCGCCCACCTGAATATCGTTCGGCCACTTCAATCCTGCGGCCACGCCGGTGGTTGCGCGCACCGCGTCGACCACCGCCACACCGGTCAGCAGCGGCAGCCATCCCCAGGCGGCGGGTTGCAGGCCGCCGGCATCGATCCCGAGCGAAAATGCGATCTGGGAAAGCGCCGGGGTGGACCAGCTGCGGCCGTGCCTGCCGCGCCCGGCGCTCTGATGTTCCGCGACCAGAACGACACCGCGGATATCCTCGCCCTCGGCATGCCGCGTCAGCAGGTCGGCATTGGTCGATCCGGTGGACTCCACCAACTCCAGCCGCCGTAGCGGGCGGTCCGGGCCCACCAGGTCGCGGCGCACGCCAGCGACGTCCAGTGCCGGTCGGTCCATGATCAGCCTCCAGGAGTGGCGTGGATGGGATAGTCGCTGAAGATCAGGGTCAGCCGCAGCGGACCGATGCGCCGGCGGAGTTCGTCGAAAGTGTTGGCGCGCAGCCGGTCCTGTTCATCGACGCTCATCGCGCCCGAATAGGAAACACGCAGGTCGATTTCGGTGCTCTTTCCCCGACTGATCGCGCACGCGTCGACCAGTCTCAGTTCGTGGTCGAGTTCGTCGGCGTGCTCGGCGGCGACAGCGGCGATCGCGGCCCGCACCGCGTCGTCGAGCTCCGGGTCGGCGCGGCGTCCGGACAGCCGACCGAACTCGAGGCGGATGCCCCGGATCGGTTCGTTCACCAGCAGCGCACACAGGATCAGAACGATGATGCTGTCGGCGATGTCCTTGATGTCGAACGTCGACGACGTCAGTGGGGTGCCCTCTGGCAGCACGGCCACCAACAGCAGCGAAAGGCAGATGCCGCCGCTGATCAGTGCCGCCATCTTGGCAGCGTTGGCTTCGACGCGAAGCAGCGCCGAGGCGTTGTTCACCGATCGGTTGTTGCGCTCGTGGTTCCACTTCAGGCCCAGGCAGATTAGGGCGACGACGGCGGTGTAGACCGCGGCGAGGCCGAACTCCGGCTCGGTGCCCCGACGGGTGATCAGGTAGTCGATGACCTTGACCGAATTGGTCACCACGCCGACCACGACCACGCCGAGGATCATCAGCGACCGGAACAACGCGTAGAGGTTTTCCAGCGCGAGCCGTCCGTACGGGTTCTCCGGATCGGCCGGCCGTGCCGACGCGACGGCCAACCGGGCGGCGATGAACGCCGCCGCGGCGTTGATCAGGGACAGGACACCGTCGAGTTGGGTCGCCGACACCCGGGTGATGGCATAGACGACGAAGCCGAGCACGGCCAGGCCGAGCATGGTGAGCATGTAGGTGCGCAGGCTGCGTTGCTCTGCCGCGATCACGTCCATTTCCGGCATTGCTGCAGCTTAAGGGCTATGGATTTCGGACCTGACGTCCACTTGGGTTAGTTTCTGTCGTTGTGACCATCCTGCGAACTCTCAGCACCACCCTCATCGCCGGCGCGCTGACCGCGGGCGCAGTGGGCTTCCCCGCCATCGCGTCGGCCGAAGCCCCGCTGGCGCCGGGCATGCTCAACACCACCTGCTCGCTGGACCAGATCATGGCCGCCACCCGGGTGGCCGACCCGGTGGCCTACGGAAACCTGGTGGGCAGGTTCAACAGCCAGCCCCGCTGGATCCAGGGCGGGATCGTCTACCACATGAACCTGCTGCTGCAGACCCCGCCGGCCCAGCGGCAGGGTGAGGCCAACCAGCTCGCGGGACGCTTCCCCGAGTTCGTCAGGCTGTTCACCGTCGACGAACCGCAGGCCAACGAGATCGCGGCCAAGTGCCCGACATTCCCGGCCGAGGACCCGGCGATCTGGAACCCGGCCGCACCGGCCCCGGCTCCGGTTGCGGTGCCTGAACCGGCCACCGCCTCGGCGGCTCCCGCCGCTCCGGCGGTGCCGGCAGCGCCTGCTGCCCCCGCGGCGCCGGCTGCTCCGGCTGCCTAATCCATTGTGCGGGTGACCTTCTCGGTCACCCGCCGCCGGTCGGCTAATCCCGGATCGGGATTGGCCACCTGTACCAGCGACGCGCCTGCGGCGAAGACCGCCAGCAGATAGTCGATGAGGTCGCCCGGCGTCGGCCAGGTGTGCGCCGACATCACTCGGTCGCCGGTATTGAGCCCCTGTCGCTGCGCGCTGCGCCGGGCCTCGGCGAGCACGTCGTCGACCGAATGACCGTCCAGTGCAGGGCCGGGGGACCGCTCCGGTGTCACCTGGTCGCCGTGCACCCGCACCGCGGTGGCGTAGTCGGTGACTCCGATCGGCAAGCCGGTGGCCGGCTTGCCGAACGCGTCCAGCGAGCACACCGCGACCTCTCCGCCGGCCGCGGCTTCGTCGGCATCGTCCAGCCGGTCGACGGTGCACACAGCGAGATCGGCGCCACCGGCTGCTGCCGGGTCCAGCACCGCTTCCGCGCCGATCCACCACACCCCGAGCAGCACAGCCGCGGTCTGCCAGTGCGCGGGCAGCAACACCGCCACCCGGCTGCCGGTGCCGGCGCCGAGTTCCTCGCGCAGCAGATTGGCGGTCTTGGCTGCCCAGTTAGCCAGCGTCACGGTCGACAGTTCGATGCGCTCACCGGTCGCGTCGTCGTAGTAGGTGATCCGCGGCCCCATGCCGTCGGCGGCCAGCAGCGGTCCGAGAAGTGCGTCGGTGAGCGTCAATTCACACACTGCGTCAATTCACACACTTGGGGTCTTCGGACCCCGCGGTGATCACTGGCGACGGCGGAGGGGCTGCTGACGGAGCCGCCTCGGCTGCCGCGTCGTCGATCGTCGCCGCGGTGGGCAGCGTTCCGTCCAAACCCGAGCCGGGGCCCTGGTAATCCTCGGCCAGCACCACTCGCACGGTGCCCGCCGGAATCGACGGATCGGCCACGATCGGCAGCCCGCCGAGTTCTTGCGCGACTGCCTGCGCGCCGAGATCGTCGGCGGCGGCGGTCTGAACCTGGCTGCGATCGACCTTGGCCTTGTCGTTGTTGCCGATCGCCCCGGGCTTGAACGCCACCGCGGTCAGTCGGTCGGACACCGCACCGGCCAGGCCGTTCACCTCGCTGTCGTTGACCACGTCCACCGTGGTCTGGTCGCGGGTGTAGGCCACCTTCGCGGTATTGCCCTCGTCCTGATCCTGCAGCAGGCTCTTCACCCACCGTTGCACCGCGTCCGGGTCGACGGTCACCACCGACTGGGTGCCGTCATCGCTCCAGCCGTTCTCGGCGATCACCGGGATGGTGGCGAAGGCCACGTTGCCGCCGGCCAGCCGCTGCAACTGGTTGAGGAAGTCCATCACGTCCCAACCCGAGGAGATCACCACCGAGCGCTGGATGGCGTCCTCGAGCCGGTTGAGAGTGGCCGGACTCCTCAACGTCTTGCCCGAAATCACCTGGTGAGCAAGGGAAGCCATGACCACCTGCTGACGCACCACCCGGTCGAGATCCCCGCGCGGCAGGTCGTGGCGCTGGCGGACGAAACTCAGCGCCTGCGGTCCGTCCAGCCGCTGCCAGCCGGCCGGGAAGTCGGCGCCGGAAAGCGGTTCGCGGACAGGTTCTTTCAGGCACACCTCGACGCCGCCGAGGGCATCGGTGATCAGGGAGAAGCCCAGCAGCCCGATCTCGGCGTAGTGGTCGACCGTCACGCCGGTCAGGTCGCCGACGGTCTTGATCAGGGCGTTGCGGCCGGCTTCGACGGACTGCGGCTCGGCTTGGGCGGGGTCCATGCCCTGGTTCTCGACGAGCTCCTTCATCCGGTCGAGCTTGACCTGACCGTAGACGCCGTTGATCTTGGTCTTGTCCAGGTCCGGGGCGTCGACGTAGGAATCGCGGGGGATGGAGATGGCGGTGGCCGAGCGCCCGTTGTAGGGAATGCGCACCAAGATGATGGTGTCGGTGTTGGTCGCGGCCTCGTCGCCGGCGTGCAGGTCGGCCAGTTCTTGCGCAGACAGCGGGTTGCCGTGCGCGTCGGTGCGGCTGTCCATGCCGACCAGCAGGATGTCGGTGGCGCCGTCGTCCTCGCCGTCGCGGGGGCCGAGCAGAGCGGTGGTGAAGTGGAAGATGCCGTTCTCGAAGTTGCGCACCGAACCCCAGGCCACACCGGTTCCGAGCAGGATCATCACGGCCAGCACTGCCATCAGGGTGCGCACGACTGGCCGTCCGCCCGTCACTGGCGTCACTTCCGTCTCATCTGACACCCGATCAGGCTACTGGTGAAGCGGGCGCATCGGCGGTAGCCCGAACCGGCGTGCCAGACTCAAGGCCGTGCGGATCCTGATCACCGGCGCGGCGGGCCAGGTCGGTCGATGTCTGGCGGCGCGTTCGGCCGCCCGCGGATATGAGGTGGCCGGGCTCACCCGCGCTGATCTGGACATCACCGACGCCGAGGCGGTCCGCCGACACGTTCGGCACGGCGACCTGGTGGTCAACTGCGCGGCCCTGACCAATGTCGATGCCGCCGAGGCCGATCCGGCCGCCGCCCGCGCTATCAATGTCGGCGGTCCCGGCAATCTGGCATCGGCGTGCGCCGCCAGCGGGGCGCGGTTGATCCATATCTCCACCGACTATGTCTTCGGTGGCCGCGGTGAGAGCGACCCGCCCCGGCCCTATGACATCACCGACGCCTGCGCGCCGCTGAGCGTGTACGGGCGCAGCAAACTCGACGGTGAGTTGGCGGTGCGCGCGGCGCTGCCCAGCGCCCAGGTGGTCCGCACCTCCTGGGTGTTCACCGGCGCCGACGGCAGTGACTTCGTCGCCGTGATGCGTCGGCTGGCCGCCACCGACCGGACCGTCGACATGGTGGCCGACCAGATCGGTTCGCCCACCTACGTCGAAGACTTGGTGGCGGCGCTGCTCGAACTGGCCACAGGTGGCGTCACCGCGCCCACCCTGCACGTGGCCAACGACGGCGCGGTGAGCCGATTCGAGCAGGCCCGGGCGGTGTTCGCGCTGCTGGGCGCCGATCCCGATCGGGTGCGTCCGGTGGCCACCGAAGCGGTGCCCCGCCCGGCACCACGGCCGGCGTATTCGGCGTTGTCCATGGCCGCCTCGGTAGCGGCCGGGCTTACGCCGCTGCGGCCGTGGCGCGACGCCCTCGCGGCGGCGCTTGCGGTTCCGGTCGGACATGGACCGATAGCCTCGACGCCGTGAGCGACGAGCCGGCCCTGACCGTGGTGACGGTGACGTATTCGTCGGGCACCCACCTCGACCGCTTTCTGTCCTCGCTGACCGTGGCCACCGATCTTCCGCTGCAGGTGATCATGGCCGATAACGGCTCGGTGGACGGTGCCCCCGAGGAAGCAGTCGAGCGCTACCCCGGGACCCGACTGCTGCGCACCGGCAGCAATCTGGGTTACGGCAGCGCGGTCAACCGTGCCGTCGCCACCGTTCCGGCCGACCAGGAGTTCGTTCTCGTCGCCAACCCCGACGTGGTGTGGGGCCCGGGCAGCATCGACGCCCTGCTGGAAGCCGCCGGCCGCTGGCCACAGGCCGGCACCCTGGGGCCGTTGATCCGCGACCCCGACGGCTCGATCTATCCCTCGGCCCGGCATCTGCCCAGCTTGGTGCGCGGCGGCATGCACGCCGTGGTCGGCTTCGTCTGGAAGAGCAACCCCTGGACCAAGTCCTACCGCCAGGAGACCGTCGAGCCCAGCGAGCGTCCGGTCGGCTGGCTGTCCGGGTCCTGTCTTCTGGTGCGCCGGAAGGCGTTCGACGCCATCGGCGGCTTCGACGAGCGATATTTCATGTACATGGAGGACGTCGACCTCGGCGACCGGCTCACCCGGGCGGGCTGGCTCAACGTCTACGTGCCAGGTTCGGAGATCCTGCACGACAAGGGCCATTCGACCGGCCGCAACCCGCCGCGCAACCTGCGCGCCCACCACGACAGCACCTACATCTACCTGTCGGACCGACACGCTGGGTGGTGGCAGGCGCCGCTGCGGGGGACGATGAAAGCCGCGCTGCGGATCCGGGCGAACGCGGCGGTGCGCAAGTCCCGTCGTGAATTGGAAAGAGGCACGTCATGACCGTGAATCCGAAGGATGTCGACGCCGTCGTGCTGGTCGGCGGCAAGGGCACCCGGCTGCGGCCGCTGACACTGTCGGCGCCCAAACCGATGCTGCCCACCGCGGGCGTGCCTTTCCTCACCCACCTGCTGTCGCGGATCGCCGCCGCCGGCATCGAGCACGTGGTGCTGGGCACTTCGTACAAGGCCGAGACATTCGAGACCGAATTCGGCGACGGTGCGAAACTGGGACTGCAGATCGACTACGTCGTCGAGGACACCCCGCTGGGCACCGGCGGCGCTATCGCCAACGTGATCCCCAAGCTGCGCAACGACACTGTGATGGTGCTCAACGGCGACGTGCTCTCCGGCGCCGATCTCGGCGCCATGCTGGACGCGCACGCCGAGCGCGATGCCGACGTCAGCCTGCATCTGGTGCGGGTCAGCGACCCGCGCGCGTTCGGCTCGGTGCCCACCGACGCCGACGGCAACGTGCTGGCCTTCCTGGAGAAGACCGAGGACCCGCCGACCGACCAGATCAATGCCGGCACTTACATCTTCAGGCGCAGCGTCATCGACCTCATCCCGCGCGGCCGGGAGGTATCGGTGGAGCGCGAGGTGTTCCCCAACCTGCTCGCCAGCGGCGCCAAGCTGTGCGGCTACGTCGACATGTCCTATTGGCGTGACATGGGTACCCCGGAGGACTTCGTTCGCGGCTCGGCCGATTTGGTCCGCGGTATCGCCCCGTCGCCTGCCCTGGGCGGTCACCGCGGGGAGAGTCTGGTGCACGACGGGGCTTCGGTGGCACCCGGCGCGCTGCTGTACGGCGGCACGGTGGTCGGCCGGGGCGCGGAGATCGGCGCCGGTGTGCGGCTCGACGGCGCTGTGGTCTTCGAGGGCGCCCGCATCGAACCCGGTGCGGTGGTGGAGCGTTCGATCGTCGGCGCCGGCTCCCGCATCGGCCCGCGGGCCCTGATCCGCGACGGGGTGATCGGCGACGGGGCCGACATCGGCGCCCGCTGCGAACTGCTGCGCGGGGCGCGGGTCTGGCCCGGCGTGTTCATCCCGGACTGCGGAATCCGCTACTCCAGCGATATTTAGCGACGCTGTGCCGCGACCGCTACCAGCCGCGCCAGCCCGTCGTCGGTCCCGCCGGGCAGCGCGTCCATCGACCACCACCGCAGGTCCAGCGATTCGTCGCTGATCACCGCGGCGGCCTGCGCCGGAGCATGCGCGAGGAACTGCAGGTCCAGATGCCGGGTGGGCACACCCAGCGAGCAGGTCACCGGGTGTACTTGGATCGCGGCCAACGTCGGGTCCATCCGCAGACCGGCGATGCCGGACTCCTCGGTGGCTTCGCGCAGCGCGGCCGACAGGATGTCGGCATCGCCGTCCTCGCAGTGCCCGCCCAACTGCACCCACCGGCCGATGCGGGGGTGCAGGGTCAGCAGAACGCTGGCGCCGCTGTGGTCGACCACCAGCGTGGACGCGGTGACATGACCCGGGACACACGACCGCCGGCAGCCGTCGGGTCGCGCGTGCAGAAAAGCCAGTACCGCCTCGCGCAGCGCGTCCTGACTCGAGTCGGTCGGCTTCCACGCGGTCAGCATGCCGACCACCGACTCCCACACCGGGTCGCTCACTTGCGCACCAGCAGGTCGTCCAGTACCGCGGGACCGCGGGGTCCAAGATCGTCGTCGGGATAACCAATGGCGATGGCACCCAACGGTTCCCACTCTGCGGGCAGGTCCAGAACGTCGCGGACCAGATCGGCGGCGAAGATCGTCGAGCCGATCCAGCAGCTGCCGACGCCACGGGTGGCCAGCGCCACCAGCAGGGCCTGCACCGCCGCGCCCACGGCGACGGTGAACATGGTGTGTTCGGCTCGGGTGCGGACGGCATCGGGGTAGTGGTGAGCGCCGTCGGGCACCATGAAAGGGATCAGCACCTCGGGGGCGTCGTAAAGGATCTGACCGCGCGCCACCCGCCGTTCGACGGCATCGGCTGGCTTGCCGTCGCCGGTCAGGTCCGCGCGCCAGGCATCCTTCATCCGGTCCAGCAGTTCGACTCGGCGGTCCCGATCGGCCAGCCAGACGAAGCGGGTCGGCCGGGTGTGGTGCGGAGCCGGAGCGGTGAGCGCCTCGGCCACGGCTGATTCGATCAGCTGCGCCTCGACGGCGCGGTCGGCGAAGCGGCGTACCGAGCGGCGCAGCAGTTGGGCCTGACTTCGGCCGAGTTCGATCGCTTCGGCGGTGCCCAGCCAGAACAGGTCTTCGGTGCCGGCGCGCAGCAGGGCGGCCGCGGTGGAGCCGTCGTCGCGCTCGGTCAGGCTCCGAAGTCCGCGCACGACCGCCACCGCGACTCCGGTGAGCTTGCCCTTGACCAGATCCGCCGCCGCGGCGATCTCGTCGGCGACGGCGACCTCGGTGACCAGCAGTTCGTTGCCGTGCCTGTCGCGGACTCCGAAGTAGCCGTGCAGCACCGGAAGTCCGGACGATCCGATGGCGGCGTCGATCTGGCCGTTGCGCCAGGCCCGGCCCATCGTGTCGGTGACGACCACCGCGACGTCGACGCCGGTGCGCTGCCGGAGCGCTGTGCGCAGCGCGGCGGCGCTGGCATCGGGATCCTCGGGCAGCAGCGCCAATTCGGTTGTGCTGACGTTGGATCCATCCACACCGGCGGCGGCCTGGACAAGCCCTTGGCGGTTCTCGGTGATCAGGGTGCGGCCCTTGCGGGCCAGCACCCGGACCGCCTCCTGGTCGATCAGCCGACGTCGCAACGCATCGCGTTCGTCGGCGTCCTCGGGCGCGGCGACGATGCGTCCCTCGCACTTGGACACCACCTTGCTGGTGACCACGACGATGTCGCCGTTGCGCAGCCACGGCGCCGCTGCGGCGATGGCGGCGGCGAGGTCGTCACCCGGCCGGAATTCGGGAAGACCGGGGACGGGCAGGATTTCGACCGGCGCGGCGGTTCCGTGCTCGACCGGCCGATCGATGGGCCCCGGCACCAGACTCACCAGGACACCCCGGCGAGGTCCAGTCCGGCCCGGACCATCGCGGCGGTGGCGTCGGGATCCGACATCAGTAGCGGAATGGATTTCACCGTCACCCCCGGCACGTCGGCCTCGTCGGTGTCGTGGATCAGCCAGTAGTCGAGCAGACCGGTGCCCGCACGCGCGCCGTAATGCCGGCCGACGGCTTGCGAGCTGCTCTGAACGCCGATCACCGACAGGCACTCTTCGGCCATGCCCCGCAACGGTTTTCCGCTGACGATCGGTGAGTAGCCGATCACCGGCGCAGGGGTGGAGCGCAGCGCGCCACGGATGCCCCCCACCGCGAGGATGGCGCCGATGCTCACCACCGGGTTCGACGGGGCGAGCAGAACCACGTCGGCACTCGTGATCGCCTCGACGACGCCCGGACCCGCACCCGCGGTCTCGGCGCCGACGAAAGCGAAACTGTGCGTAGGGATTTTCGCCCGGTAACGCACCCACCACTCTTGGAAGTGGATGGCCTTCTGGTCGCCGGTGTCCGGCTCGGTTACCACCACGTGGGTTTCGCAGCGGTCGTCGCTGGCCGGCAGCAGCACCGCGCCGGGGGACCACCTGTGGCACAGGGCTTCGGTGACCTGCCCGAGCGGATATCCCGCCCGGAGCATCTGACTGCGCACGAGGTGGGTGGCCAGATCGCGGTCGCCGAGCCCGAACCAGTCCGGTTGCACGCCATAGGCGGCGAGTTCATCTTTCGCATGCCAGGTTTCGTTGCGGTGTCCCCAGCCGCGCTCCGGGTCGATGCCGCCGCCGAGCGTGTACAAGCAGGTGTCCAGGTCCGGGCAGATGCGCACGCCGAACATCCACGCGTCGTCGCCGACATTGACCACGGCGGTCAACTCGTGGTCGCTGACCGTCCCCCCGGCGAACTGGCCGGCAGACTGGCCGGCGAATTGGCCGGCGAATTGGCCGAGGCCCAGAAGTCGTTGCACGCCCAGCAGGAATCGGGCACCGCCGATGCCGCCGACGAGAACGGTCACTTTCACAGCGTTCGACACTATGCGGTGGCCGCCCAGGCGCCTGCATGCGGTCACAGTGACGTAACTCGCTAGACACGCCGCGGTGTCGACACGCCGTAACAGGTAACGAAAGTGGTATTGAAATCGGCCGAACGGCTTGACCCGGGCACCTTGGACCTGTCTAATCACAGCAGTGTCATTTCCCGGTCGACCTGCCGGTTTCGGTGTCGCAGACCGTGATTCGATCACATGTTCGAACTGAAGAGACCGTCGCACTACGAAAACCAGGTAAGGAGGGCGGACATGTCCTATGAGTTCTTTCTCGGGGCGCTGGGCGCACCGCAGACAGTCACCGGACCCATGGGGATGGGATCTGTCCCACGGACCCACTTGAGCGTGGTGCCGGACCTCATCGACATGCCGCTTACCCCAGACGACCCGCAGTGGCAGGAGAAAGCCCTGTGCGCGCAGACCGATCCGGAGGCGTTCTTCCCGGAGAAGGGCGGCTCCACCCGCGAGGCGAAGCGAATTTGCCTGGGCTGCGAGGTGCGCGACGCGTGCCTGGAGTACGCCCTGGCCAACGACGAGCGCTTCGGAATCTGGGGGGGCCTGTCCGAGCGCGAGCGTCGGCGCCTCAAGCGCGGCATCATCTGATCTCCCACCACCCTCGACGGCCTTCGGCCCAGGCTCAGTCGTCGCTGTCCAGACTTGGGTCGATAACTGAGGGTTCGACCCCGAGATAGGTCGCGATCTGCGCCACCAGGATCTCGTGCAGCAGATCGGTGAGATCGAGCGAGTCTTTCGCCCGCCGCTCGATCGGCTTGCGGAACAACACAATTCGCGCCCGGGTGGCGTCACCCCGGACATCGACCCCGGCCGGTATCAACCGCGCCAGGGCAATGGGACCGTCCGCGACCACTTCCGGTGGCCACTGCACGCTGTCCGGATCTCTCGGCGAGATGCGGGGAATCTCATCCACCGCCACATCCAGTTCGGTCAGCCGCTCGTGCCAACGCCGTTCAATCGGCTCGTACGCCTCAAGCACCGCCATATCGAAACGCTCCGCGCGACTTCGCCAGCCGGGAACGGTCGGCGGCAGCAGGGGGCCGCGCATCTCGCGTCCGCGCCGGGAGGCGCCCCCCGACCGTCCGCCCCGCCGGGAACTGCGGCTGTCGGCCATGGAATGGAGATCGTAACGGTTCCACATCGGCGAGTTTGCGGCTGCGCGTGTCCGGCATCACCCGCTGATTCGCCGCGATAGCCTCACCGGCGTGAATGTTCCCCGTCGCTGCAGCCGGCCCGGGTGCGCCCATTACGCGGTGGCGACGCTGACGTACGTCTATTCCGACTCCACTGCCGTGGTGGGGCCGTTGGCGACCGTCCGCGAGCCGCACTCCTGGGATTTGTGCCTCGGGCACGCCAGCCGGATCACCGCACCGCGCGGCTGGGAGCTGGTGCGCCACGCCGCCCCGCTGCCGACCAACCCCGACGAGGACGACCTCGTCGCACTGGCCGATGCCGTCCGGGAAGGCCGGGGCGGGCGTGGGGACAGTCGAGGGGGGATGGTCTCCGGTGGCTCGCCGGTGCATGGATTCTCCGACCCCGGGACGGCGCCGTCGTCGGCGGGAGCAGGCATCCCGGCCGGAGTGCCGAGGGTCGGATCGACCGGCCGCCGGCGTGGGCACCTGAGGGTTCTTCCAGACCCCACCGACTGACGGTCGGGCTAGGCTGGCGGCCGACATGTCCCCCGGCCGCGAGGAGTCCGCCATGCCCAGGTCCGCCGCTGACGTGCGCCGCGTGATCAAGGCTTATGACGTGCGGGGACTGGTGGGCACCGAGATCGACGACGCGCTGGTGCGCGATGTCGGCGGGGCCTTCGCCCGGTTGATGCGCGCCGAGGGTGCTGACGCCGGCTCCTCGGTGGTGATCGGCTACGACATGCGGGAGAGTTCGCCGTCGCTGGCCGACGCGTTCGCCGACGGCGTCACCTCGCAGGGCCTGGACGTGGTGCGGATCGGCTTGGCGTCCACCGACCAGTTGTACTTCGCCTCCGGTCTGCTGAACTGCCCCGGCGCGATGTTCACCGCCAGCCACAACCCGGCCTCGTACAACGGGATCAAGATGTGCCGGGCCGCGGCTAAGCCGGTCGGCGAGGACACCGGCCTGGCCGTCATCCGCGATGAGATCATCGCCGGCGTTCCGGCCGGGCACGGATGGGACGGCCCGCGCGGTGCGGTGCGCGACCAGGATGTGCTCGCCGACTACGGCGTGTTCCTGCGCACGCTGGTCGATGTCGATTCCCTGCGTCCGATGCGGGTGGCCGTCGACGCGGGCAACGGGATGGCCGGGCACACCTCGCCCGCGGTCCTGGGCGTCATCCCGGGCTTGACCGTCCTGCCGCTGTACTTCGAACTCGACGGTTCCTTCCCTAACCACGAAGCCAACCCGCTGGAGCCGGCCAACCTGGTGGATCTGCAGGACTTCGTCCGCCGCACCGGTGCTGATATCGGTCTTGCCTTCGACGGGGATGCCGACCGCTGCTTCGTCGTCGACGAACTCGGCCGGCCGGTGTCGCCGTCGGTGGTCACCGCGCTGGTGGCCGACCGGGAGTTGGGTCGGGAGCCGGGCGCGACCGTCATCCACAACCTGATCACCTCCCGGGTGGTGCCCGAACTGATCGCCGAACGCGGCGGCACTGCGATCCGCTCCCGCGTCGGGCATTCCTACATCAAGGCCCTGATGGCCGACAGCGGTGCGATCTTCGGCGGTGAGCACTCCGCGCACTACTACTTCCGGGACTTCTGGGGTGCCGACTCCGGCATGCTGGCCGCGCTGCACGTGCTGGCGGCACTCGGCGGCCAGGACCGGCCCCTGTCGGAACTGATGGGCGACTATCAGCGCTACGCCGCCTCGGGGGAGATCAACTTCCGGGTCGACGACGCGCCCGCCAGTGTCGACGCGGTGCTGGAATCGTTTGTCTCACAAACTGTTTCGACTGACCGGCTGGACGGTGTGACCGTGGACCTCGGTGACGGCGCGTGGTTCAATCTGCGCACTTCGAACACTGAGCCGCTGCTGCGGCTCAACGTCGAGGCCCGCACCCCCGAAGAGGTCGACGCCATCGTGACGCAGGCCGCCGAGCGAATCTCGGCGCTCAGTGGGGCAGGCACATGAGTGCTGCCCACGGATGCGCCGACCTCGACGACACCGACGGGCTGATCGAGGCCGACCGCGACGGCTTGCTCCGGGCAGCCGCGATGGCCGGTGCTCAGGTTCGGGCCACCGCCGCCGCTGTCGAGGAGGGTGCGCTCGAGCAGATCGCCGGCGGTCAGCGGCCTCGTACGGTCGTGTGGCTGGCCGGCCGCGGACCGGCGGCGTCCGCCGGCGCCATGCTCGCCGGTGCGCTGGACGCGACTGCCGGTGAGCCGATCGTGCTCGCCAGCCAGGCGCTAACCTGGATCGGCCCGCTGGATGTACTCGTCGTTGCCGGTGACGATCCGGGAGATCCGGTGCTGGTCTCGGCTGCGGCGATGGCCGTGCGCCGGGGCGCGCGGGTGGTGCTCGCCGCGCCGTACGAAGGTCCGTTGCGCGACGCCACCGCCGGCCGGGCGGCGGTTCTGGCGCCGCGGCTATGGGTGCCCGAGGAGTTCGGGCTGTGCCGCTATCTGGCCGCCGGGCTGGCGACGCTGGCGGCGGTCGATCCGGGACCTGGGGGAGCAACAACCGACCTCGGCGTGCTGGCCGATGAACTGGACGCCGAGGCATTACGTAACAGCGCGACGCGCGAGGTGTTCACCAACCCGGCCAAGGCGCTGGCCGACCGGATGATCGGCAGGCGGGTGGTGCTTGCCGGCGACTGCCCGGCGAGCCTGGCCCTGGCCAGGCACGCCGGCGCGGTGATGTTGCGAATCGCCGGCGAGCCGGTGGCGGCGGTCGGGTTGGCCGACGCCCTCGTCGCTCTGCGGCGTCCGTCGACCGCCGGCTTCGCCGATTCGGTGGGTGCGCTGTTCCACGACGAGGAGATCGACGGTCCGCTGCCCAGCAGGCCGCGCGTGCTGGCGCTGACCCTGCAGACCGAACGTCCGGCGCTTGGAGCGCGGGTCGCCGACATCGATGGTGTCGACCTCGTCGGTGCCGAGGATGTCGGTGAGGCAGGATCAGTCCCGGTAAGCAACGCGCGAGCCGAACAACAGCTGGCCACGTTGGCGGTGCGGTTGGAGATGGCCGCGGTTTATCGCGGATTGGCAGGGGGATAGCAAGGCCGTGCAGTTGTTACGCGGAGCCATCCGGACCTATGCGTGGGGGTCGCGAGTCGCGATCGCGGAATTCACCGGACGCTCTTCCCCGACGGCTCATCCGGAAGCTGAACTGTGGCTGGGCGCCCACCCGGGTGATCCGGCCCGGGTGGAAGGTCCCGGCGGCGAGCAGGCATCACTGCTCGACGTGATCGCGGCCGACCCCGAGGGCGAACTGGGCCATCAGGTACGCGCGCGGTTCGGTGACGTGCTGCCGTTCCTGGTCAAGGTGCTGGCCGCCGACGAGCCGCTGTCGTTGCAGGCTCATCCCAGCGCCCGGCAGGCGATGGAGGGTTTCGACCGGGAAGATCGCAGCGGTTTGCCGGTCACTTCGCCGGTGCGCAACTACCGAGACCGTAACCACAAGCCCGAACTGCTGGTGGCACTCAGCGACTTCGAAGCGCTTGCCGGATTCCGGCCCGCCGCGCAGTCGGTGGAGTTGATGCGCGCGCTGGCGGTGGCCGACCTCGAGCCGTACGTCGCGCTGCTCACCGACCAGTCCGACGCCGACGGATTGCGCGCGCTGTTCACCACCTGGATCACCGCGCCCCAACCCGACCTCGAAGCACTCATCGCCGCCGTGCTGGAAGGCGCCGTCGGCTATCTACGTTCGGGCGCAAAGCAATTCAGCGACGAAGCCAGAACGATTCTCGAGCTGGGGGAGCGCTACCCCGGCGATGCCGGCGTGCTGGCGGCGCTGCTGCTCAACCGGATCGGCCTGAAGCCCGGCGAGGGCATCTTCCTGCCCGCCGGCAACCTGCACAGCTATCTGCGCGGGGTGGCCATGGAAGTGATGGCCAACTCCGACAATGTCCTTCGCGGCGGACTGACACCCAAGCACGTCGACGTCCCCGAACTGCTGCGGGTGCTGGACTTCGACCCCGCCCCGGAGGTCCGGGTGCCCACCCGCCGCGATGGCATCGAATTGGTCTATGAAACACCGGCGGTCGAGTTCGCCGCCGCGGAGCTGACGCTGGACGGGCCGAACCTGGGCCACGGGGTGGATGCGCCGGCGCGCCACGAAGGCCCGCAGATCCTGGTGTGCACCGAGGGGTCGGTGACCGCGCGGGCGAAGTCCGGCGAGGTACGCATTGATCGCGGTGCGGCTGCCTGGGTGGCCGCCGACGACGGGCCGATCCGGGTGGAGGCATCGGTCCCGAGTCGGCTGTTCCGCGCGACGGTCGGCCTCTAGAACACCGAACCGACCTTGATCGGTCGCTGGCCCGGTAGCCTCTGCGCGCATGGGCCCGTTGACGCTGAAGGCCGGGCGTACCAAGTCAGTCGAGCAGTCGATCCGCGACACCGACGAACCGGGCACGCGCCTGCGCAAAGACCTCACCTGGGTTGACCTGACCGTATTCGGGGTGTCGGTGGTCATCGGTGCCGGCATCTTCACGGTCACGGCGACCACGTTCGCCAACATCACCGGACCTGCGTTGTCGATCTCGTTCATCATGGCGGCCATCACCTGCGGGCTTGCCGCTCTTTGCTACGCGGAGTTCGCCTCGACGCTGCCCGTGGCGGGCAGCGCCTACACGTTCTCGTATGCCACCTTCGGCGAGTTCGTCGCCTGGATCATCGGCTGGGACCTGATCCTGGAATTCGCGGTCGGTGCGGCGGTGGTGGCCAAAGGCTGGTCCAGTTATCTGGGCACCGTGTTCGGATTCGCCGGTGGCACGGTGCGACTCGGGCCGCTCGACCTCGACTGGGGCGCACTGCTGATCATCGGGGTCGTCACCACCCTGCTGGCCTTGGGCACCAAGCTGTCGTCGCACGTCTCCGCGGTGATCACCGCCGTCAAGGTGTCGGTCGTGCTGCTCGTCATCGTGGTCGGCGCCTTCCATATCAAGCCGGAGAACTTCGCACCCTTCATCCCGCCCACCGAGACCGGCGAGGGAGCCGCCGGAACCGGAATCGACCAGTCGGTGTTCTCCCTGCTCACCGGTGGGAGCGGCAGCCACTACGGCTGGTACGGCGTGCTGGCCGGTGCCTCCATCGTGTTCTTCGCGTTCATCGGTTTCGACGTCGTCGCCACCACCGCCGAGGAAACCAAGAATCCGCAGCGCGACGTCGCCCGCGGCATCCTGGCTTCGCTGGGCATCGTCACCGTCCTCTACGTCGGGGTCTCCATCGTGCTGTCGGGGATGGTCAACTACGCCCAATTGCGCGACGCGGGAGACGGCCACCCCAACCTCGCCACCGCGTTCTCGCTCAACGGCATCGACTGGGCGGCGAAGATCATCTCGATCGGCGCGCTGGCCGGATTGACCACGGTGGTGATGGTCCTGGTGCTCGGGCTGTCGAGGGTGATGTTCGCGATGGCTCGCGATGGACTGCTGCCGCGCAGCCTGGCCATGACCAACCACCGGGACGCCCCGGTGCGGATCACCGTCGTGGTCGGCGTCATGATCGCGGTGGCCGCCACCGCCTTCCCGATGTCCAAGCTGGAGGAGATGGTCAACGTCGGCACGCTTTTCGCGTTCGTGCTGGTCTCGGCTGGGGTGATCGTCCTGCGCCGTACCCGGCCGGATCTGGACCGCGGATTCAAGGCGCCGTTCGTGCCGGCGCTGCCGATCCTGTCGATCGTCGCCTGCCTGTGGTTGATGCTCAACCTCACGGCTCTGACCTGGGTGCGCTTCGCGGTGTGGATGGTGGTCGGCATCGCCATCTATGCGTTCTACGGCTACCGGAACTCGGTGCTGGGGCAGCGCCTGGCCGCTGAAACGGCTGTCGGGCCGGCCGCCCGCTAGGTGTTCGGCACCCAACCCCGGGAACTGCGGGACCTGGTGCTCGACGCGATGCGCCAGCAGTTGCTGTCCAACGACTGGTCGGCGGTCACCCTTTCCGATGTCGCGCGCACCGCGGGGGTGAGCCGGCAGACCATCTACAACGAATTCGGGTCCCGGCAGGGTCTCGCCCAGGGCTACGCCCTGCGGCTGGCCGACCGGCTCGTCGACGACATCGACACCGCGATCACGTCCAACGTGGGAGACATCCACGGCGCGTTTCTGGCCGGCTTCCGGGCCTTCTTCCTGGCGTCGGCGGCCGACCCGCTGGTCATCTCGTTGCTCACCGGCGCCGCCAAACCCGATCTGCTGCAGATCATCACCACCGACAGCGGTCCGATCATCACGCACTGCTCGCAGCGGCTGGCCGTTGCGCTGATGGGCAGCTGGGTGCATACCGAACCGGCGGATGCCGGTGTGCTGGCCCGCGCCATCGTCCGCCTTGCCGTGAGTTACGTGGCGATGCCACCGGAAGCCGACCACGACGTCGCCGCCGACCTGGCCAGGCTGTTGACCCCGTTTGCCGAGCGCTATGGGACCGTAGACCCCCGATGAGGTAATTAGAGGTGTTTGCGGTTAACGTATGCGCCATGTCTCCTGCGCTCTCCATGACTGCCGACTCCCGCAATGGGATTGATTTCAAAGTTGCCGACCTGTCGCTGGCCGAGTTCGGCCGCAAGGAGATTCGGCTGGCCGAACACGAGATGCCCGGCCTGATGGCCCTGCGTCGCGAGTACGCCGACGTGCTGCCGCTCAAGGGCGCGCGGATCTCCGGTTCGCTGCACATGACCGTGCAGACCGCGGTGCTGATCGAGACGCTGGTGGCCCTCGGCGCCGAAGTCCGGTGGGCGAGCTGCAACATTTTCTCCACTCAGGACCACGCCGCCGCCGCGACCGTCGTCGGCCCGAACGGCACCCCCGAGGAGCCCAAGGGCGTGCCGATCTTCGCCTGGAAGGGCGAGACGCTGGAGGAGTACTGGTGGGCTGCCGAGCAGATGCTCACCTGGCCTTCCAAAGATGGTGTTGAAGCGCCGGCCAACATGATCCTCGACGACGGCGGTGACGCCACCATGCTGGTGCTGCGCGGCGCTCAGTTCGAGAAGGCCGGTGTGGTCCCGCCGGACGAGGACGACCACTCCGACGAATACAAGGTTTTCCTTGAACTGCTGCGCCAGAGCATCAAGGCCGATCCGCACAAGTGGACCCGGATCGCCGAATCCGTCAAGGGCGTCACCGAGGAGACCACCACCGGGGTGCTGCGGCTGTACCAGTTCGCCGCTGCCGGTGAGCTGTCGTTCCCGGCCATCAACGTCAACGACTCGGTCACCAAGAGCAAGTTCGACAACAAGTACGGCACCCGGCACTCGCTGATCGACGGCATCAACCGCGGCACCGACGTGCTGATCGGCGGCAAGGCTGCGCTGGTCTGCGGCTACGGCGACGTTGGCAAGGGCTGCGCCGAGGCGCTCAAGGCTCAGGGTGCCCGGGTGGCGGTCACCGAGATCGACCCGATCAACGCGCTGCAGGCGCTAATGGACGGCTTCGAGGTCAAGACCGTCGAGCAGGCGATCGGCTGGGCTGACATCGTCATCACCTCAACCGGCAACAAGGACATCATCACCCTCGACCACATGCGGGCGATGAAGGACAAGTCGATCCTGGGCAACATCGGTCACTTCGACAACGAGATCGAGATGGCGCGCCTCGAGCGTGACCCGGCCATCCGCCGGATCAACATCAAGCCGCAGGTCGACGAGTGGATCTTCCCCGACGGCCACTCGATCATCGTGCTGTCCGAGGGCCGCCTGCTGAACCTGGGCAACGCCACCGGTCACCCGTCGTTCGTGATGAGCAACAGCTTCTCGAACCAGGTCATCGCCCAGATCGAGGTGTGGACCAAAAACGACGAGTACGACAACGAGGTCTACCGGCTGCCCAAGCATCTCGACGAGAAGGTCGCCAAGATCCACGTCGAGGCGCTCGGCGGGACGTTGACCAAGCTCACCAAGGACCAGGCCGAGTACATCGGCGTGGACGTCGAGGGCCCGTACAAGCCGGAGCACTACCGGTACTGAGCCCGGCGTGCTGATTGTCATCGAGGGTCTCGACGGCGCCGGCAAGCGCACACTCAGCGGCGGCCTGCAGCGCGCCTTCGCCGCCGCCGGTCGCTCGGTAACCACGCTGGCGTTCCCGCGCTACGGCCGGTCCGTGACCGCTGACCTCGCTCACGAAGCGCTGCACGGGCGGCACGGCGATCTTGCTGGGTCGGTGTACGCCATGGCGGTGCTGTTCGCCCTGGACCGGTCCGCCGCCTTGGACCAACTCGACGCGCTGCGTCGCGACCACGACGTCGTCATTCTCGACCGCTACGTGGCCTCCAATGCCGCCTACAGCGCCGCGCGCCTGCACCAGGACGCGGCCGGCGAGATGGTCACCTGGGTGGGCGACTTGGAGTATGGACGGCTCGGGCTGCCCGAACCAGACCACCAGATTCTGCTGGACGTCTCCGTCGAACTCGCCGCCGACCGGGCCCTGCGCCGGGCGGGCGAGGATGCCGACCGGGCCCGCGATGCCTACGAGCGCGACGACGGTCTGCAGCAGCGCACTGCGGCGGTGTACGGCGGGCTGGCCGCCCGGCACTGGCACGGCCGGTGGACCGTCGCCGACGCCGAGGTCCGACCCGATCTGCTCGCCGCGGACCTGTTGGCCCGCACCGGGTAAAAGCCCGGGTAAAGACGCGGCGTGTGGCAGCCGGGAATTGTCGCGGTTCGGTGACACCATGGACGCCATGAGGCAACGGATCTTGGTCGTCGATGACGACCCCTCGCTGGCCGAGATGCTCACGATCGTCCTGCGCAATGAAGGCTTCGAGACGGCGGTCGTCGCCGACGGCTCCCAGGCGTTGACAGCGGTCCGTGAATTGCGGCCTGACCTGGTGCTGCTCGACCTCATGCTGCCTGGTATGAACGGCATCGACGTCTGCCGGGTGCTGCGGGCGGACTCCGGTGTGCCCATCGTCATGCTGACCGCCAAGACCGACACCGTCGACGTGGTCCTGGGACTGGAGTCCGGCGCAGACGACTACGTCATGAAGCCCTTCAAGCCCAAGGAACTGGTGGCCCGGGTGCGCGCCAGGCTGCGGCGCAACGAGGATGAGCCCGCCGAGATGCTGTCCATCGGCGACATCGAGATCGACGTTCCCGCCCACAAGGTGACCCGTGAAGGCGAGCAGATCTCGCTGACTCCCCTGGAGTTCGACCTACTGGTGGCGTTGGCGCGCAAACCGCGGCAGGTGTTTACTCGTGATGTGCTGCTTGAGCAGGTCTGGGGTTATCGCCACCCCGCCGACACCCGGCTGGTCAATGTGCACGTTCAGCGGTTACGCGCCAAGGTCGAGCGGGATCCGGAGAACCCGCAGGTGGTGCTGACCGTTCGAGGAGTGGGTTACAAGGCCGGACCGCCCTAGCATGCGGCACGACGATGAGCGCCAGCGACGAGGAGGAGCGGCGCTCAAGGAGCCTCAGTAACCCATGATCTTCAGCTCCAGAAGGCGCACCCGCTCCGGACCGGTTGTCCGGGGCACCAGTGCCGTGCGACGTGCATTGGGCCACCTCTGGCGGCGGTCACTGCAATTGCGTGTCGTGGTCCTCACCCTCGGGCTTTCGGCTGTGGTCATCCTGGTGCTCGGGTTCGTGCTCACCAGCCAGATCACCAACCGGGTGCTCGACGTCAAGGTCCGCGCGGCCACCGAAGAGGTCAACCAGGCCCGCAACACCGTCAGCGGCATCGTCAGTGGTGAGGAAGCACGTTCGCTGGACTCCAGCCTCCAGCTGGCCCGAAACACCCTGATCTCCAAGCCGGGTCAAGGCTCCGACGCCGGTCTGGCCGGCACCTTCGACGCGGTTCTGATGGTCCCCGGTGACGGCCCGCGCGAAGCCACCTTCGCCGGCCCGGTGGACCAGATTCCCCGCTCGCTGCGTGACTTCGTCAAGGCCGGACAGGTCAGCTACCAGTACGCCACCGTGCGCACCGAGGGATTCTCCGGTCCTGCCCTGTTGGTCGGCTCGCCCGTTCCCTCGCGGGTCAGCAATCTCGAGCTCTACCTGATCTTCCCGCTGACCAGCGAGGAGAACACCATCACGCTGGTGCGCGGCACCATGGCCACCGGCGGCCTGGTGCTGTTGCTGCTGCTGGCCGGCATCGCCCTGCTGGTCTCCCGTCAGGTGGTGCTGCCGGTGCGATCGGCCTCCCGCATCGCCGAGCGCTTCGCGGAGGGGCATCTCTCCGAGCGCATGCCGGTTCGCGGCGAGGACGACATGGCCCGGCTCGCGGTCTCGTTCAACGACATGGCCGAGAGCCTGCAACGTCAGATCACCACACTGGAGGAGTTCGGCAACCTGCAACGCCGGTTCACCTCGGACGTCAGCCACGAGTTGCGCACACCGCTGACCACGGTGCGGATGGCCGCGGATCTGATCTACGACCACAGCGAGGAACTCGATCCCGCGCTGCGCCGGTCCACCGAGCTTCTGGTCGGCGAGCTGGACCGGTTCGAGACCCTGCTCAACGACCTGCTGGAGATTTCCCGCCACGACGCCGGTGTGGCCGAGCTGTCGGTGGAGGCGGTGGATCTGCGTTCGACGGTCAACAGCGCGTTGGGCAAGGTGGGCCACCTCGCCCGGGATGCCGCCATCGAGTTGCAGGTCGAGATGCCCGACGAGCCGGTCATCGCCGAAGTCGACCCCCGTCGGGTCGAGCGCATCCTGCGCAATCTGATCGCCAACGCCATCGATCACGCCGAGCACCGACCGGTCCAGATCAGGATGGGCGCCGACGAGGACACCGTGGCGGTCACGGTCCGCGACTTCGGGGTGGGTCTGCGGCCCGGCGAAGAGAAGCTGGTGTTCAGCCGGTTCTGGCGCTCCGATCCGTCCCGGGTGCGCCGGTCCGGCGGAACCGGGCTGGGGCTGGCGATCAGCATCGAAGACGCCCGCCTCCACCAGGGCCGGCTGGAGGCCTGGGGAGAGCCGGGTAACGGCGCCTGCTTCCGGCTGACACTGCCGCTGGTTCGCGGACACAAGGTGACCACCAGCCCGCTGCCGCTCAAACCCGCTGCCGCCGAACGGCTTCGGCAGCGCGAGGGTGCGGGGGAGCGCGTGTGACCCGCACGTTGGTGACTCGGGGGCTGGCGGCGGTGCTGGCCGGGGCTGTGGCGCTGCTCCCCGGATGTGCGGGGGTGCCGGATTCGTCGGCTCCGCAGGCGATCGGGACCGTGGAGATGCCGGCGCCGCAGCAGCTGCCCGAGCCCAACCCGGCCATGAGCCCCGAGCAGTTGTTGCGCGAATTTCTCAAAGCCACCGCCGATCCGGCCAACCGCCACATCGCGGCGCGTCAGTTCCTCACCGAGTCGGCCTCCAAGGACTGGGACGACCAGGGCAGCGCCCTGCTCATCGACAAGGTCGTTTTAACCGAAACCCGTTCGGCGGGCAAGGTTTCGGTGACCATGCAGGCCGACATGCTCGGGTCGATCTCCGACATCGGCGTCTTCGAGACCAGCGACGGCAAGTTGCCCGACCCCGGACCCATCGAACTGCTGCAGACTCCCAACGGCTGGCGGATCAACCGGTTACCCAACGGCGTCTTCCTGGACTGGCAGAAGTTTCAGGCCGCTTACAAGCGCTACACCCTCTACTTCGTCGACCCCACCGGTAAGACAGTCGTACCGGACCCGCGCTACGTCGCGGTATCCGACCCCGACCTGGTGGCCACCGAACTGGTCAACAAGCTCCTCGCCGGGCCGCGGCCGGAGATGGCCAAAGCGGTGCGCAACCTGCTCGCGCCGCCGCTGAAGTTGCGCGGTCCCGTCACCCGGGCCGACGGCGGCAAGACCGGGGTGGGCCGTGGCTACGGCGGAGCGCGCATCGACTTGGAAAATCTGACGACCACCGATCCGGCCACCCGGCTTCTCCTTGCCGCGCAGATCATTTGGACGCTGGCGCGCTCGGATGTGACGGGCCCGTATCTGATCAACGTCGACGGAGCACCACTGGACGACCGGTTCGTCGACGGGTGGAAGACCACGGACGTCGCCGCCACCGATCCCGGTGCCGTCGACGGCGCATCGGCGGGTGTGCACGCGTTGATGGGCGGGTCCGTCATGGCCTTGGACGGTCAGCGTTCGGTGAAGGTGCCCGGTTCGTTCGGGGCGATGACCGATCAGCGGGCGGCGACGTTCTCCAGGTCCGGCCGTGACATCGCGTCGGTCGCCGGCCCGCGGGACGGCGGCGCGTCACTGTGGATCGGACCCAACGGCGGGCAGGCTGTGCGCGCCACCGACGGCCGCACGCTGTCGCGGCCGTCGTGGGCACTCGACGACGCGGTGTGGGTGGTGGTGGACGGCAACAGCGTGGTCCGGGTGATCCGCGAGGAGGCCTCCGGCCAGCCCGCCCGCATCCCGGTGGACTCCGCGGCGGTGACGTCGCGGTTCCCCGGCGCGATCACCGAACTTCAGTTGTCGCGCGACGGCACCCGGGTGGCCATGGTGATCGAAGGTCGAGTGGTGCTCGCCGGCGTGGAGCAGACCCCGGGTGGCGAATTCGCCCTGACCTACCCGCGTCGGATCGGCTACGGCCTCGGCGAGTCGGTGGTGTCGTTGGCCTGGCGCACCGGCGACGACATGGTGGTGACCCGCGACGACCCGGCGCACCCGGTGTCCTATGTCAACCTCGACGGTGTTAACTCCGACGGCCCCAGCAACAACTTGGTGATGCCGGTGGCCGCGGTGGCCGCCAACCCCTCGGCCGTCTATGTCGCCGACGCCCGCGGAGTCTTGCAGTTGCTGGCCGCCGACGCCGCCAATGGTCAGACCTGGTCGGAGCTGCGGCCGTTTCTGGCACCCGGCGCCGTGCCGGTGATGCCCGGCTGACGGTTGCCGGCGGGCCGCCCGGGCCCCCTACCGGAGGTGAATTGCCGACCCGCCAGCAAATCGCTAGCGTGTGCTTTCCGTGAGCAGGGAACTTCGGGTCGAACCCGCGGTGCTGTCGGCGACGTGCGAGTCGTTGTCAGGGTCGGCCGGTCATCTGCTGAGCCGGCTGAAGTCGCTGGACGGCTCCGTCACCGACATGGTGACGCGGTGGCAAGGGCTGTCCGGCGGGGCCTACGGCGACGCCTGGCAGCAGTGGCATCGCGGGGCGGACGAGGTCGAACGGGCGTTGTCGATCATGGCCAGGCTGCTGGGCGAGGCCGCCCTGGCGTTCGAGTCGAACGAGGAGGCCGCGGCGCAGGCCCTGCGGGTGGTCGGCGATGGCTGAGGGCTTCTCCGTCGACCCGGGCACGCTGGCCGATGTCCTCGATGAGATGGACGATTTCCAGCGCACCGCGGCCAGCCTGCTCGAGGAGATCGAGTCGACAGTGCGGGCCCTGCACATCACCTGGACCGGTGAGGCCGCCCAGGGGCACGCCGAGGCACATCGATTGTGGACGCATGGCGCGGCCCAGATGCAGGAGGCGCTGGGCAAGCTGCACACCGCCGGTGGACACGCGCACGGCAACTACACCGGTGTCATGGACATCAACCGGTCCAACTGGGCGTAACGGGTTGGTATGCCGATACTTTCGGTGGAGCGGCCGCACTTCGACGTCACCCATGCTTGACCTGATCCTGCCCCTGGAGTGCGGGGGCTGCGGAGCGCCCTGCACCCGTTGGTGTGACGCCTGCGCGACGGCTCTGCAGGTGCACTCCGACGAGCCGCATCTGGTGACTCCGCGCGTCGACCCCGGGGTTCCGGTTTTCGCCCTCGGTCGCTACGCCGGCCCGCGGCGCCACGCCATCGTCGCGGTCAAAGAACACGGGCGGCGCGATCTCGTCGCCCCGCTGTCCCGCGCCCTGGCGCTCGGCATCCACCGCTTGGCGGTCTGGGGCATCGTCGCGACTCCGCTGACCGTGGTGCCCGCTCCCACCCGTCGTGCGGCGGCCCGCCGCCGCGGCGGTGACCCGGTGGCCCGCGTCGCCGACACCGCGACCCGAACCAATCCCGACATCACCTCGGTCCATGCCCTGCGCACCGTGGGCCGTGCCCGCGACTCGGTGGGCCTGACCACCACCGCGCGGGAGCGCAATATCGCCGGCCGGGTCCGCCTCACGGGCAGTGCTCCGGCGGGGGAGGTTCTGCTCGTCGACGACATCGTCACCACCGGCGCCACCGCCCGCGAGGCGGTCCGTGTCCTGCGGGCCGCCGGGTCGGAAGTGTCTGCCGTCTTGACCCTGGCCCACGCCTGATGGCAGTTCGGTAACAAGGGACCAAAGACCCGAACACGCGTGCCCGAAACAGTGGCAACACCTCGCT
This sequence comes from Mycolicibacterium sp., assembly GCA_032117575.1. GTDB lineage: Bacteria > Actinomycetota > Actinomycetes > Mycobacteriales > Mycobacteriaceae > Mycobacterium. Next base: position 44,350 of record JAULZA010000030.1, on the reverse strand, counting down.
GACTGGGACTACCGTCGTCGGTAACGCTCCCGTGAACAGGAGGTGGTGTCTTCGGCCCCTGGCGTCGGCGGGTGACGGCCTGTTCCTCGCCGTCCGGCGCAGTTACTCCTAATCGCCCGGCGCGCGAGCCCCGCGTGCTTTCCCGTAGAAGAAATGAGTTGTCAAGCATGTCAACCCAATCCGTGAAGCCTCCTCAGCCCTCCTCCCAGGATCAGGAAGTTTCGGCGACGCCCAACGCACAGGTCCAGGTGACGGGCCGCAACGTCGAGATTCCCGACCACTACCGCGTCTACGTAGGGCAGAAGCTCGCCCGCGTCGAGCGGATCGACTCCTCGATCCAGCGATTCGATGTGGAGCTTGAGCACGAGAGAAACCGGCGGCAACGCAAGAACTGTCAGCACGTCGAGATCACCGCGCACGGCCGCGGACCGGTGGTGCGCGGTGAAGGTTGCGCGGACAGCTTCTACGGCGCCTTCGAGGCCGCGGTCCACAAACTCGAGAGCCGGGTGCGCCGCGGCAAGGACCGCCGCAAGGTGCACTACGGCGACAAGACTCCGGTGTCATTGCATGAGGCCGCGGCTGTGGCCGCACCGCTGGACCTGGAGGAGGCGTTCAACCCGGACGGGTCCGGCCCGTCCGAGCAGAGGAAGGTCGACGAGCATGAGCCCGGCCACATCGTGCGGGTCAAGGAACATCCGGCCAAGCCGATGACCGTCGACGACGCCCTCTACGAGATGGAACTGGTGGGGCACGATTTCTTTTTGTTCCACGACAAGGAATCCGACCGGCCGTCAGTGGTCTATCGGAGGCACGCCTACGACTACGGCATCATCCGGCTGGCCTGATCCAGGCTGACCTGCGCCGAGTGGTCTGATTCGGCCCGCCTGAGGCGGGCCGAATCGGTTCGGCTCGCCTGCGAGCCGACCTGATCAGGACACATCGGCGCGTCACCTAGGATGGAGGTCGCTCACGCCTCCAATCCGCAGGGGAAATATCACTGTGCTGTCTAAGTTGCTGCGCCTCGGTGAAGGTCGCATGGTCAAGCGCCTGCGAGGGGTCGCTGACTACGTCAATACGCTGTCCGACGAGACCGAGAAGCTGACGGACGCCGAGTTGCGGGCCAAGACCGCCGAATTTCGCGCGCGTGTCGATGGCGGCGAGAAGCTCGACGACCTGCTGCCCGAGGCGTTCGCGGTGGCCCGCGAGGCGGCCTGGCGGGTGTTGGGTCAACGCCACTTCGACGTTCAGGTGATGGGCGGTGCGGCGCTGCATTTCGGCAACGTGGCCGAGATGAAGACCGGTGAAGGCAAGACGCTGACGTGTGTGCTGCCGGCATACCTCAACGCGCTGGGCGGCAAAGGCGTGCACGTCGTCACCGTCAACGACTACCTGGCCCGACGCGACAGCGAGTGGATGGGCCGCGTGCACCGCTTCCTTGGCCTGGAAGTCGGGGTCATCCTGTCCGGCCTGAACTCCGACGAGCGCCGCGCTGCCTACGCCGCCGACATCACCTACGGCACCAACAACGAATTCGGATTCGACTACCTGCGCGACAATATGGCGCATTCGCTCGATGATCTGGTCCAACGTGATCACAACTACGCCATCGTCGACGAAGTCGACTCGATCCTCATCGATGAGGCCCGCACCCCGCTGATCATCTCCGGCCCGGCCGACGGCGCGTTGCATTGGTACAGCGAGTTCGCCCGGCTGGCCCCGATGATGGAGAAGGACGTCCACTACGAGGTGGACATCCGCAAGCGCACCGTCGGCGTGCATGAGATCGGGGTGGAGTTCGTCGAGGATCAGCTCGGCATTGAAAACCTCTATGAAGCCGCCAACTCCCCGCTGGTCAGCTACCTCAACAACTCGCTGAAGGCCAAGGAGTTGTTCCAGCGCGACAAGGACTACATCGTCCGCGACGGCGAGGTGCTCATCGTCGATGAGTTCACCGGCCGCGTGCTGATGGGCCGCCGCTACAACGAGGGCATGCACCAGGCCATTGAGGCCAAGGAAAAGGTGGAGATCAAGGCCGAGAACCAGACTCTGGCCACCATTACGCTGCAGAACTACTTCCGCCTCTACGACAAGCTGGCCGGCATGACCGGCACCGCTGAGACCGAGGCCGCCGAGCTGCACGAGATCTACAAGCTCGGTGTGGTGCCCATCCCGACGAACCGGGACATGGTCCGTAAGGACCAGACGGACCTCATCTACAAGACCGAAGAGGCCAAGTTCATCGCGGTCACCGATGACATCGCCGAGCGCTACGAACAGGGGCAGCCGGTCCTCATCGGCACCACCAGCGTCGAGCGCTCCGAGTACCTGTCGCGCATGCTGCAGAAGCGAAACATCCCGCACAGCGTCCTCAACGCCAAGTTCCACGAGCAGGAGGCCCGCATCGTCGCCGAGGCCGGGCGACGTGGGTCGATCACGGTGGCCACCAACATGGCCGGCCGCGGCACCGACGTCGTGCTGGGCGGCAACGTCGACTTCATTCTCGACCTTCGGCTGCGGGAGCGCGGCCTGGACCCAGTCGAGACTCCGGAGGAGTACGAGACCGCCTGGCACGAGGAACTGCCGGTCGTCAAGGCGCAGGCCGCCGAGGAAGCCGAACATGTGCGCGAGGTCGGCGGCCTCTACGTGCTGGGCACCGAGCGTCACGAGTCGCGCCGTATCGACAATCAGCTGCGTGGCCGCTCCGGGCGCCAGGGCGACCCCGGCGAGTCCCGGTTCTACCTGTCCCTCGGCGACGAGCTCATGAGGCGATTCAACGGCGCCACCCTTGAGTCGCTGCTGACCCGGCTCAACCTGCCGGACGACGTGCCGATCGAAGCCAAGATGGTCACCCGCGCGATCAAGAGCGCGCAGACCCAGGTCGAGCAGCAGAACTTCGAGATTCGCAAGAACGTGCTCAAGTACGACGAGGTGATGAACCAGCAGCGCAAGGTCATCTACGCCGAGCGCCGCCGCATCCTCGACGGTGAGGACCTGCAGCAGCAGACCCACGACATGCTGGTCGACGTCATCACCGCCTACGTCAACGGCGCGACCGCCGACGGTTACGCCGAGGACTGGGACCTCGAGCAGCTCTGGGGCGCGCTGCGCACCCTCTACCCGCTGGGTATCGACCACCATGATCTGCTGCACACCGAGGAGGTCGGCGAGGCCGGCGACCTGACCCGCGAGGAATTGCTCGACGCCCTCGTCGCCGACGCCGAGAAGGCGTACGCCAAGCGTGAAGCGGACATCGACGCAATCGCCGGACCGGGCGCTACGCGGCAATTGGAGCGCAACGTCCTGCTCAACGTCCTCGACCGCAAGTGGCGCGAGCACCTCTACGAGATGGACTACCTCAAAGAGGGCATCGGCCTGCGGGCCATGGCGCAGCGCGACCCGCTGGTGGAGTACCAGCGCGAGGGCTACGACATGTTCATCGGCATGCTGGACGCCCTCAAGGAGGAGTCGGTCGGATTCCTGTTCAACGTCCAGGTCGAGGGCGCACCACAGGCTCCGGCGGTCGCGGCGCAGGCCATGCCGGAGGGATTGCGAGCCCGCGGTCTCGGCGAGGAGGATTCCCGGCAGCTGACCTACGTGGGTCCGTCCGAGGACGGCGACGCCGAGGTGCAACGTCACGACGCGCCCGAGTCGGCCAAGCCGAGCCGCAGGGCGCGTCGTGAGACGGCCCGGCAGCAGACCAAGGAACGCAGCAAGCTGCTCCGTCGGCGCTGATCGGCCTCCGCCCGTTGGCGCTGACCGGCGCCGCGAACGCGGCGCTACCCGAGGTGCAAGGCCACCACCTGCCAGCGCGGGCCGGTCGCGGTGGTGATCTGCTCGATGCGGCACGCCATGGCGTGCACCCGATTGCCGCGCGTGTAGTGCGCCGCCACCTCGGCGGTGCGGCCGTCCGGGTGCGTGAGCTGTGCGTGGACCCGGCGCAGGCGAGCCACTCCGTCGCCGTGACCCGCGCCGATCAACAGCGAGTCGACCAGCCCGGCCGCGAGCAGGGGCCGCAACTGTGCCAGCGGTCGCCGCCGGTCGATGACCTCGAGCACGCGGCGTAGCGCGGCGTCGGCGAATATGGCCGCGGCCCGACTGTCGGGGCCCGGTGGGCGGAGAAATTGGCGGGCGGGTGGTCGCGGAGCGGGCTCCCACGCCACCATCGGCGGCAGTGACGGCGGCCCGCCGAACACCGGCGGCTCGTAATCGAGAATCGGTGATACGGGCGGCGCGGCAGGAAATGCGTTGATAGACATGGCGACTCTCCACATGCTCGGTCGGGGTGAACCGGATCGCTGGAGAGTGGCGAACCACGCTCATGATGGCACATTCGGTGGACAGCCGTATTCGCCCGATTCGGACGGTGGAGTGACCGGTTCAGGCGGTCATTTAGATCCTGATTGAATCCTGCGGCCCATGTCCGAGCGGTCCGTGCGACCGGCACCATAGTTCCTTGACAACACCTGCACGTCGCACTGTCGGCCGATGTAGCCGCACCTGACCCGCAGGCCCGGGCTGAGGCTCTCCAGTCGGTAGTACCTCCCCGGACGAAGACCGCCGTGGCTGGTCCCCTGTAGTTTCGACGAGGAGTACTGGCCTGATGGTCACGACGATGACCGGGGAGGTCCACCGCAAAATGCAGTGGCACCGCCGCCGAATTCAGTGGCATCGTCCGCATGTCAGCCTGGCGCAATCGGGCGAGGTCACGCGTCTGATGATCTGGCAGCTTGCCGCTGTCGCCGGGCAGGTTGTCGCCGTCGCCCTGGCACGGCACGAGCATAGGATTATCGCCGAGGTCATCTCCGATATCAGTCTGGGCGCCGCCTATGGCCGGGCGCTGTGGACGCTGACGGCCGCCCATCTCGACAAGCGCACCCGCAACATCGCGGTGCTGTGCCTCGGCATCGTTCCGACCTTGATGTGGCGGGCCACCAACCCGCTGCTGTTCACCGGCTTCGACGAGCAACTGCACATGCGCACACTGGGGGACATCTTGTCCTCACACCGGTTGTTCGAGGCCAACCCGCTGCTGGAGGTGAGTCCGCGGTATCCCGGGCTGGAAGTCGTCACGACACTTCTGCACCAGATCGGCTTCCCGACGATGGCGGCCGCCACCGTCGTGATCCTCGTCTGCCGGGTGGTCCTCGTCTTCGCCCTGTGCGATGCGGTGGAGCATCTCACCGGAAGCGCGCGGGCCGGCGGGTTGGCCGTCGCGATCTATGCGCTGTCGTCGCAGTTCGTCTTCTTCAACTCGCAGTACGCCTACCAGACCATGGCGCTGCCGCTGGCACTGGCGGCGGTCAGCTTCATCGTTCGCGCACAGGAGGCGACCGATCCACGACCCAACCTCATCGGCGCCACCCTGTGCCTGCTCGCGGTTGCGGTGACCCACCACGTCACCAGCTTCCTCACCGCCGGCCTCATGCTCGCCTGGCTCATTGTCGAGAACGGCCGCGGCCGGCTGTGGGTCGCCTACGGGGCATGCGCGGCCATCGGGTCCACGCTGCTGTGGGCGCTGGTTCAGCGCCAACTGCTGTCGGACTACTTCGGTCCGATCATCAACGACGTGGGGGCACAGGTCGCCAGCGGCGCGCGGCGCGAGGTGTTCAAAGACAACGCCGGGACCGAGGCACGGCCCCTCGACCAGTACTTACTGCTGTATTACGCCGCGGTGATGTCGCTGATCGTCGCGGTGGTGATGGTGACGGCATACCGGGAGGGCCATCTGAGGTGGGGTCGGTTGCTGTTGCTGATCGGCCTGACCGCGTCGGTTCCGATTGGACTCGCGGCGCGCGTCGTCCCCAGCGGCGGGCAGCTCTTCGACCGTTCGAGCAGCTTCGTGTTCATCCCGTTCAGCATGTACGTGGCCAGCTTTGCGGCCTGGCACTGGTGGCGGGAATCGCACCATTACGGATTCCAGCAGCACCGCAGGATGGTCCAGATCCGGGTCGTCGGCGTCCTCTTGGCCGCTGCCGCTTTCCTCGGCGGATATGTCCTGGGCAGTGGGCCGAGCTGGGCGCGGTTGCCCGGCCCCTTCATGGCCGCCGCTGACACCAGATCGATGGACTCCGAAACGTTGGCCGCCGCGAAGTGGGCCCGCACCGCGCTGGCACCCGGCAGCCGCATCGCCGCCGATCGGGTCAGCTCGACCCTGCTGGCGTCCCAGGCCGGTCTGTGGCCGGTGATGAAGGGACCCAGAGGCATCGACGCCCCGGCGCTGTACGTGGCCCCCAGCTGGGGGATGACCGAAACCGACATGGCCGGCGCCATGAGATTGCGCTACATCTACGTCGATCGCCGGCTGGCCGCCGAGAAGCCGCCGTTCGGGTCGTATTTCTTCAAAGGCGAGACCGGCGACGGCGAGCAACTCACCGACAAGCAGCTGACCAAGTTCGACAAGGTTCCCGGCATCAAGGTGGTCTACCGGCACGGGCCGGTGTCCATCTACGACCTCACCGACCTAGGCATGCCGGAGTTCCGCAGCGGTTGGTATCAACCGACGCCCGAGGTCGGGGTAGGCACCCAGCTGTTGGTCGGTGTGGCCGGCGGCCTGCCGGTGGTCCTGATCATGCTGACTCCCATCTGGCCGCGCATCAGAAGCGCGATCGCCCGGACCTACGCGTCCTGGGGGCGGGCGCTCACGGCGGCGGCGGTGCTGGCCGTTGCGTGCCTGGTCTCGGTCTTGCTGCTCCTGAGTGGAGTGTGGCTGACCCCGCTGGCTGTTCTGACCGGGGTGGGCGTGGTCGTCGCCGCTAACATCGCCGGGGTCGCCCGGCTCCTGCGCACCGCAGTGCGGTCAGTGTCGGCGCGGCAGCTCCGCACTGTGGCCCTGGTGGGCGTGCCTCTCGCAATCATCGTGGGTGCTGCCGCGTACAGCGCCGCCACCGAGGACATCATCGAGGTCGGCCGGATTCTCAACGATCCAGCGGCGATCCATGCTCCCCCTCGCGGATCGGGCGGCTGAGGCAGCCCGGATGACCACAGACGAGCACCAGGAGCACAAGGAGCACCGCCGCAAGCTTCGATTCCTGCTGCGCAGCGCCGCTTCCCTGGCGTCGACAACCGTGATCACCGCCGGTCTCGGATTCCTCTACTGGGCGCTCGCGGCGCGGGTGTTCCCGGCCGCGAGCGTGGGGGAGGCATCGACGGCCGTGGCGGCAATGAGCCTGATCGCGCCGCTCACCCTGCTCGGATTCGGCACGCTGCTCATCGCCGAGTTGCCCGATATGACGGAAGGCCGCAGCACCCTGGTGTCCACGGCCGCGCTGGTCACCGGTCTGGCCGCCGGCGTGGTGGCGTTCGGCGGTGCGCTGGCGATCCCGGGCGACTTTCTCGGCCTGCCGGGCATCAATAGGCCCGCGGTCGCGGCCATCTTCGCGGCGGCGGTGGCGACGCAGGCCGTCGGCCTGCTGCTCGACCAGGCCTTGCTATCGATGGACGGCGGCGTTATCCAGTTGCGGCGCAACCTGATCCAAGCGGTCGTTAAGCTGATCCTGCTGGCGGTGTTCGCGCTGACGCTGGTCAAATGGGGCGCGCTGTCGATCTTCGCCAGCTGGTTGCTTGCCAACGTCGTTTCACTGGCGGTGATCTCGGTTGTGCTGGTGCGCCGCTATCGCGTGCCGGTGCGCCGGCTGATCCCCGTCCCACGGATGCTGCGCGGCCTGCACATCAATGCCGCGCGCCACCACGTCCTCAACACCGCGTTGCTGGTGCCGTACTTCGCCATGCCGATCATCGCCAACGTGATACTGGGCTCCGAGATGGCCGCCTATTTCTACGCCGCCTGGTCGGTCGCCAGTTTCGTGTTCTTCCTGCCGCTTTCGCTGTCGACCGCGTTGTTCGCCTCCGGTTCGCGCGACTCCCGTACCTTCACCCTGGAGTTCCGCAAGACGTTGCGGTACTCGCTGCTGGCCTGTGTGGCCGCCAATCTCGTCATGGCGCTGGTCGGACGGTTCGTCCTGCACATCTTCGGCGAGAACTACGCCGAGGCCGGATTCACCAGCCTCATCGTGTTATGCGTGGGCGGCCTGGGCCTGATCGTCAAGGATCACCACGTCGCGCTGGCCCGGGTCACCGGCGACGTCGGCCGGGAGTCGCTGCTGGTGGCGGTGCTCAGTGCCGCCGAACTGATCGGTGCCGCGCTCGGGGCGATGAGCGGCGGCCTCACCGGGCTGGCTCTCGGGTGGCTGGTGGCCGTTGTTCTGGGGGCAGTGCTGTACGCCCCCCGGGTGTGGCAGACCTACCTCGGGCGGGTCGTCGTTGCCCCGTCAGGCGCAGCGGTGCCGTAGACATGATTCTTAGCCGTCGGAAGTCAGGAGTGACAATGCGTCGTATCGGGGCGATCGGGGCCATCGCGGCAATCCTCATCTCGACTTCTCCGCGGTCGATCGCAGAGCCTGCGGAGGCGCCGGCCGAGCCCGGTTCGGCGATATCGCTGGCCGATCTCGGCTCGCAGGGCAACATCTCCTTCTACGTCAACCGCGACGTCAGCAGTACCACTGTGATGTTTCCGGTCCCTCCGGGGTTGAAGCCAGTCCAACTGACGGCGCGACTTGAGCTCCCGGTGCAGCTGCGGTTCGGGAACCTTGCGGTGACGCAGGTAAACCGGACCATCAACCGGCAGCCGCTGCCGGCGCAGGATCAGGCCGAGATGGTGATTCCGCTCGACGGCGTCGAGGTGTCGGGCAACTGGGTGAGTCTGACGCTGACGATGAACGCGATCCCGCCCGAGGGGTACTGCTGGAATTCGCAGGCGCCGATCCGGCTTGCCGACACCGCGGTCACCTTCGCCGGAGGGGTGGCTCCGCCCGGATCCGTCGCCGATTTCCTTCCGCCGGTGCTGCGCAAGGTCACTATCGGCATACCGGGTAAACCCTCGTCGGCCGAGTCCAATGCCGCCATCCAGCTCGCGGCGGCCGTCGCCAAACGCAACGGCCAGCAGCCCGAGGTGGCGGTGGTTCCGCTGCCCGCGGGAGCTGACACCGTGCCGGTGCGCGCAGCGCCGCTGGAGCGGCAGATCATCGTCAAGGAAGGTCCCACAGCGGGGCTGTCGGTTCAGCCCGGGCCCGGTGGCCCCGTGTTACGGGTGTCCGGCCCTGCCGACCAACTGGTCCGGCAGGTGCAGCTGGTCGCCGACGACTCACTGCGGTACGCGGTGAGCACCGGGACGACGGTCGAGACGTTGCCGTTGCCGAAGCTGTTCAGCGACACCACCACCCTCGGTGAGATGATCGGGTCCGACCTCACCTCGGAGGCGCTGTGGCCGCGGGTGGGAGTGGAGATCGACCAGACCCGGTGGGGGCATCCCGTGGGCTCCGTGTCGGTGCGCCTCATCGGTTCCTACACCCCGCTGCCGGGCAACTTCGGCGGTGAGGTGGTCGCCACGGTGGGCAGTGAGTCGGTCGACCGCTGGCAGGCTGACGCCTCGGGCGTGATTGATCGCACTGTGACGATTCCCGACCGTCTGCTCAAACGATTCTCCAGCCTGGAGGTCATGGTCCGAACCACCGGCGATCCCGGCCGCTGCGGCGATCAACTGCCGGTGATGCTTCGGATCAAGGGCGCCACCGAGGTCAGCGTTACACCCGCCAAACCCCCTGTGCCGCTAGGCTTTCAGTCGGTGCCGCAGGCCTTGATGCCCCGAATTCGCGTCGGTATCGGCGACGACGCCCTCGGCGACACCGTGCGTGCCGCCCAGATCATGGTCGGCTTGCAGCGGGCTAGCGCCGTCCCCCTGGTGACCGATGTCGTTCCGCTTCAAGAGGCCATCGCCGGCACCGATCCGGCCGTCCTGATCTCGGCGGGCGGGTGGAACAACCAGAGCATCGCGTTGCCGTTCAACGCCGAGCAGGGTCGGTTGAAAGTCACTGGGGTGAACGAGGCGGGCGACTCGGTCGAACTGAATCTGGAGCCCGCCAAGGGATTCGGCTCACTGCAGACCGTGTTCGACGGTCAACGAACACTCCTGGTGGCCACCTCCACCGGAGCCCCGCGTCAGCTCGACGAACTCCTGCGCTATCTGGCCGCTCAGCCGGACCGGTGGGCCGGTCTGGACGGCCGGGCGATCATCGCCGTCGCCGGCGCGGCGCCGATCACGGTCCCCAACCCGCCTGCCGAGTTCACCGGTCCCACGGCCGATCAGACCTACCAGGAGGGAAGTTGGTTCTGGCGCATCGTCGCCGTGCTTGCGGCAGCCGCCGTCATCGGCGCGGTGCTCATCATGCTGAAGGCGCGTAGACGGCCCCGCTGACGCTGGCGTTACCGTGTCACTGTGAACAGGGAGCCCCGGGAACGATCGTGACTCGGCTGTCGACGGCTGACGCTGCCTTCTACCAGCGGGAGGACACCACCACCCCGATGTATGTGGGGTCGTTGTCCATCCTGCGCCGTCCGCGGGGCGGCCTGAGCTACGACGCGCTGCTGGAAACCGTGGAGCGCCGACTGCCGCAGATTCCGCGTTACCGGCAGAAGGTCCGCGAGCTCACGCTGGGGATCGCCCGTCCGGTGTGGATCGACGACCCCGATTTCGACATCACTTACCACGTGCGCCGGTCAGCCCTGCCGTCGCCGGGCAGCGACGCGCAGTTGCACGAGTTGGTCTCGCGGCTGGCGGGTCGCCCGCTGGACCGCACCCGGCCGTTGTGGGAGATGTATCTGATCGAGGGTCTTGAGGGAAACCGGCTGGCAATCTTCATCAAGTCCCACCAGGCGCTGATCAACGGCATCACGGCGTGCGAGATCGGCCACGTGATCACCGACCGGACCCGCCGGTCCACCGACGTGGGGGAGGACATCTGGCTGCCGGCCCGGGAGCCGTCCGACGGCCGGCTGATCCTCGACGCGGTCGGCGACCTGCTGGCCAGGCCCGGCCACGAACTGAGAGCGATGCGCTCGACGGTGGTCGATGTGGCCACCAACACCGGTGAGTTGGCGCAACTGCGTCGCCGGGCGACACAGGTGGCGCGCCGGCTCACCCGCCGCAGCGCCCCGAGTACCCCGTTGAACACCACCGTCTCCCGGCACCGCCGCCTTACCGTCGCCTCAGCCCCGCTGGCCGACTACCGTCGGCTGCGGGCGACGTACGACTGCGACGTCAACGACGTCGTGCTCAGTGTGATCGCCGGGGCGCTGCGCAACTGGCTGCTGTCCCGCGGTGAGCCGGTGTCGTCGAGCATGACGGTGCGGGCGATGGCGCCGACATCGGTGTATCCCGATGCCGACATGGTGTCGTCGGGTCCGGGGCAGGCGATCAGCGAAGTGGATCCGTTCCTGATCGATCTGCCGGTCGGCGAGAGCAATCCGGTGGTGCGGCTGTCCCAGATAGCGCACGCCACCGAGTCGCACTCCGCGGTGGCCAGCCTGGTGGACGCCCGCACCATCGTGACGTTGTCGGGCTTTCCACCGCCGACGCTGCACGCCATGGGAACCCGGGTGGCTACCCAATACCCACCGCGGCAGTTCAATCTGCTGATCACCAACGTTCCCGGACCGCAGTCGCAGATGTACATCGCGGGAGCGAAATTGTTGGAAACCTATGCCGTGCCGCCGCTTCTGCACGACCAGGTGCTGGCCATCGGCGTCACGTCGTACTACGGAACGCTGTACTACGGCATCAACGCCGACCGAGACGCGATGACTGATGTCGACGTTTTCCCGGAGCTGCTCGCCGAAGCATTGGAAGAGCTAATCGACTCCGCGCAGTAGCAAACCCGTCGTACTATGCGCCGATGGCAAAGGATAAGGCTAAGAAGGTCGCCGTGGGCAACGGTAGCGCGCTTGCCAAAGTGAAAGAAAAGAGCAAGGGCGGCAAGGGCAAAGGCGGCAAGAGCAAGGGCAAGAAGTCCACAGCCGGCAAGGTATCCAACAGCGTCTATGAGGCCGAGCTTCTCCGGCTACAGGCTGAACTCGTCAAGGTTCAGGAATGGGTCCGGGCAACCGGCGCGCGCATCGTGATCATCTTCGAGGGACGCGACGCGGCCGGCAAGGGCGGCACCATCAAGCGGATCACCGAGTACCTCAGCCCGCGCACCGCGCGTATCGCAGCGCTGCCCGCTCCTAGCGATCGGGAGAAGGGGCAGTGGTACTTCCAGCGCTACATCGAGCATCTCCCCACCAAGGGCGAGATCGTGCTGTTCGACCGGTCCTGGTACAACCGGGCCGGTGTCGAGCGGGTGATGGGCTTTGCCACCCCCGAGGAGGAGACGCTGTTTCTGCGGCAGACCCCGATCTTCGAGCAGATGCTCATCGACGACGGCATCATGCTGCGCAAGTACTGGTTCTCGGTCTCCGAGGACGAGCAGCTGCGCCGGTTCAAGTCCCGGCTCGACGACCCGCTGCGGCGCTGGAAGTTGAGCCCGATGGACATGGAGTCCGTCTACCGCTGGGAGGACTACTCGCGGGCCAAGGACGACATGATGATCCACTGCGACACTTCGATCAGCCCGTGGTTCGAGGTCGAGTCGCACATCAAGAAGCACGCCCGGCTGAATATGATCTCGCACCTGCTCTCGACCATCCCCTACACCGAGGTGGAGATGGAGAAGGTGATCATCCCGGAGCGCCCCCAGATCGGTAACTACCGCCGACCGCCGCGCGATGTGAGCAACTTCGTGCCCGACTTCGCCACGACGCTGTTGGGCGATAAAGAAGGCTGACAAGTAACCTCACCGGGCATGCGGGTTTATGTCCCGGCGACCCTGCCGATGTTGCAGGAACTCGTCTCCGACGGGTTCCTGCAATCGCGGTCGGGCACGGCGTTCGCGGTAACACCCACGCTGCGCGAGGCCTACGCCGAGGGTGACGATGAGGAATTGGCCGAGGTCGCCCTCGGCGAAGCCGCGCTGGCGTCATTGCGGCTGCTGTCCGGCGAGCCGGAGAGCGGTTTGCCGCTGCGCCGGGCGGTGGTGGTCGCCGATGCGGCTGACGAGAAGGTGACCCTTCGGCCCGACCTCGACGACGCGGTGGTCCGGGTGAGCGGCCGGCTGAGTATGGACCAGGTCGCGGCGGTGTATGTCGACAACGCCGACGCCGAGTCCGCGGTGCTCGCTGCCATCGAGGTGATCGACGACGCAGACCTGGGTGACGAGGATGCCGAGCTGACCGTGGGTGATGCCCAGGATCATGCCCTGGCCTGGTACGCCACCCAGGAGCTCCCGTTCCTGCTCGACTTGCTTTGACGCCCGTCCGGTTGACGTACGGTGGATGGGTGATCACGCACGCTGTGCGGGCACTGATAGGTCCGGTGACCACGCCGCTGCTGCCCGACGATTACCTCAAGCTGATCAATCCGCTGTGGTCATCGCGGGAGTTGCGCGGGCGAATCGTCGAGGTCCGGCCGGAGACCGCGGACTCGGCCACGCTGGTGATCAAGCCGGGCTGGGGATACGGCTTCGACCATCAGCCCGGCCAGTACATCGGGATCGGCCTGTTGGTCGACGGCCGGTGGCGCTGGCGGTCGTACTCGCTGACCTCACCGGCCCGCACCGGCACCCGCAGGCTCAGCATCACCGTCAAAGCGATGCCGGAAGGCTTCCTGTCCAGTCATCTGGTCAACGGAGTTCGGCCCGGAACGGTGGTGCGTCTTGCCGCCCCGCAGGGCGACTTCGTCATGCCGGATCCGGCGCCGTCGTCGGTGCTGTTCCTCACCGCGGGTTCGGGCATCACCCCGGTGATGTCCATGCTTCGCACGATGGCCCGGCGGAACCCGGGTATCGGCACCGACGTCGCGCACGTCCACAGTGCGCCCAGCGATGATGACGTGATGTTCGGCACCGAACTCGCCGAACTCGCGCGCAGCCATCCCGGTTACCGGCTGACGGTGCGCTCGACCCGGGCCGACGGTCGACTGGATTTGGCTCGCCTGGACGAGGTCGTTCCGGACTGGCGGGATCGGCAGACCTGGGTCTGCGGGCCGGAGGGCATGCTGGCCGAAGCCGAGAACCTGTGGCAGGCAGCCGGTGTCGCCGATCGTCTGCACCTGGAGCGGTTCGCCGCCGCGCGCCGGCCGGCGAACGGTGGCGGTGGTGCGGTGACCTTCGCGCGCAGCGGCGTCACTCAGGTTGCCGATGCGGCCACCTCGCTGCTGGAGGCCGGCGAACAGGCCGGTGTGCTGCTGCCGTTCGGCTGCCGGATGGGCATCTGCCACACCTGTGTGGTCAGTCTGGTCGACGGCCGGGCGGTGGACTTGCGGACCGGCGCCGAACACGAGCCAGGTATGAGGGTGCAGACCTGTGTGACAGTGCCCAATGGAGATTGCGTGGTGGACATCTGATGGCGATCACCGACATCGAAGCCTTCACTCACCTCACCGACGTCGATATCGATGCGCTGGCAGCCGAACTCGACGCCATCCGCACCGACGTCGAGGAGTCGCTGGGGGAGCGCGACGCCCGCTACATCCACCGCACCATCGCCGCCCAGCGCGGGCTGGAGGTGGCGGGCAGACTTCTGCTGGCCTTCGGCTCCAAGCGGGCGGCCTGGTGGGCCGGCACCGCGAGTCTGACGCTGGCCAAGGTCATCGAGAACATGGAGATCGCGCACAACGTCCTGCATGGTCAGTGGGACTGGATGAACGATCCCGAGATTCATTCGTCCACCTGGGAATGGGACATGGTCGGGGCCGCCAAGCACTGGCGGGTCACCCACAACGTCGCCCACCACAAGTACACCAACATCCTCGGCATGGACGACGACGTCGGCTACGGGGTGCTGCGGGTCACTCGCGACGAGCCGTGGAAACCCCGCAACGTGCTCAACCTGCCCATCAACGCAGTCCTGGCTCTGCAATTCGAGTGGGGAATCGGGTTGCAGCACTTAGGGGTTCGGGATCTCCGGGACCCCGGCAAGCGTGCAGCCGCAGTGGTCAGGCTCAAGGAATTCTCGACGAAGGCCGCCCGGCAGCTGGCCAAGGACTACGCCGTCTACCCGGCGCTCACCGCGCTGTCGCCCAAAGCCGGGTTCACCTCCACCCTGACGGCGAACCTGACGGCCAACGTGATCCGCAACATCTGGGCCAACGCCGTCATCTTCTGCGGTCACTTTCCCGACGGCGCCGAGAAGTTCAGCCTCACCGACCTGGCCGCCGAGGGCCGCGGCCAGTGGTACCTGCGTCAGATGCTGGGCAGCGCCAATATCGATGCGGGCCGGGCGCTGTCCTTCTTGACCGGCCACCTGGCCTATCAGGTCGAACACCATCTCTACCCAGATCTACCCAGTCGCCGGCTGGCCGAGATCTCGGTGCGGGTGCGGCGGGTCTGCGAGAAGTACGACCTGCCCTACACCACCGGTCCGCTGCCGGTGCAGTTCGCCAAGACCTGGCGCACCATCGCCAAGCTGTCGCTGCCGGACCGTTTCCTGCGCGCCACCGCCGACGACGCCCCGGAAACGCGCAGCGAGCGAATGTTCGACGTGCTGCCCCCCGCCGAACGCCCGCGCGGCCTTAAGACGGCGCTGGCCGCGGCGCGGGCGAACCGCCGCCTCGCCCTCTCGCCGGCGCTGCGCTCAGATCGCCTGCTCGGCTGAATTCTCGATCTGTACGCAGCGCCGACGCCCGCTCAGTCCGGAATCACGGCGAAGGTGTCCGGGTGCGGCCCGCGCCGGCCGGCTTCGCCTTTGTCCAGCGCGGCCAGCGCCTCGATCTCCTCGTCGTTGAGCTCGAAGTCGAAGATCTCGAAGTTCTCCTTCATGCGCTGCGGGCTCATCGATTTCGGGAACACCACGTCGCCGCGCTCGATGTGCCAGCGCAGTACCACCTGAGCCGGGTGCACGCCGAGCGACTTGGCGATCCGGATCACCGACGGCTCGCCGAGCACCGCGCCGCGGGCGATCGGCGACCAGCCTTCGGTGATGATGTCGTGCTCGGTGCCGTAGGCCCGCAGCTCGTCGTTGGTGAAGTAGGGATGCACCTCGATCTGATTGACCGCCGGCGTCGTCGCGGTCTCCCGGGCGAGTTCCTGCAGATGGTGGATCTGGAAGTTCGACACCCCGATGCTGCGGGCGCGTCCTTCAGACTTGAAGTCCTCCAACGTCGTCCAGGTGGAGACGAAGTCGCCGTCGTACAGGGTGGGCAGCGGCCAGTGGATGAGGAACAGGTCGACGTAATCGGTGCCGAGCTCGCGCAGGGTCTGGTCGAAGGCGCGCCGGGCGTCGTCGGGGCGGTGGAAACCGTTGCTGAGCTTGCTGGTGACGAACACGTGCCCCCGGTCCAGGCCGGCGTCGCGGATGCCCTGACCCACGCCCTTCTCGTTGCCGTACATCTGCGCGCCGTCGATATGGCGGTAACCGATCTCCAGCGCGGTGCGCACCGTCGCCGCGGTCTCATCCGGCGGCACCTGGTACACCCCGAAGCCGAGCTGGGGAATGGTGTTGCCGTCGTTGAGGGTGATCATCGGGACGTTCCCCACGCCTGTGCTCATCCGTGCTTCTCCTTCGTCAAGCTGCTCCTTCGATCAATAAGCCATGCTCTCATCCAGGACTGCCAGCAGCCTGCGGGCGGCGGCGATCCGCCGCTCCGGCGCACCGGTCAAGCTGTCCAGCGCGCACTCCGGGTCGGCAGGCGGCCCGCGGTGCCCGCAGCCCCGCGGGCAGTCCGACACCACCTCGGCCAGATCGGAGAACGCCACCAGCACGTCGTCGTGGCGGATGTGCGCCAGGCCGAACGAGCGGATGCCCGGTGTGTCGATCACCCAGCCTCCACCGGCCAGCGGCAGCGCCACCGACTGGGTGGAGGTGTGCCGGCCCTTGCCGACGCCCGACAGACCGCCGATCGCCCGTTCGGCTTCTGGCAGAAGGCGATTCACCAACGTCGACTTACCCACCCCGGAGTGCCCGAGCAGAACGGTGATGTGCCCGGTCAACAACGCCCGCACCTTCTCGATCGGCTCGTCGACCCCGGCGGTTACCACGGTGAGATCCAGGTCGGCGAACTGCCCGGCGAACGGCGCGGCCGGCGCCAGGTCGGTTTTGGTCAGGCACAGGATCGGCCGCAGGCCGCCGGTGTAGGCCGCGATCAGCGCCCGGTCCACCAGTCCGGTGCGCGGCGGCGGGTCGACCAGGGCCACCACGACCATCATCTGGTCGGCGTTTGCCACCACCACCCGTTCGGTCGGATCGGTGTCATCGGCGGTGCGCCGCAACACCGTTCGGCGCTCAGCCCGGCGCACGATGCGGGCCAGGGTGTCGGGGCGGCCGGACAGGTCGCCGACGACCTCCACGTCGTCGCCCACGACGATCGGGGTGCGGCCCAACTCGCGGGCGCGCATCGCGGTCACCCGGCGGTGCGGATCACCGGCCAGGACGCATCCCCACCGGCCGCGGTCCACTGTGACCACCATCGCCGCTTCGGCGTCGGCGTGCTCGGGGCGGGTCTTGGTGCGCGGCCGGGATCCGCGCCCCGACCGGATCCGGACGTCGGACTCGTCGTAGTCCAGCCGGCTCAAGCGCGGCCGCCGGCGAGCATCGCCGCCCAGAGTCCCGGGAACTGCGGCAGCGTCTTGGCCGTAGTGGTGATGTCCTGCACCGTCACGCCCGGCACCCGCAGTCCGATGATCGCCCCGGCCATCGCCATCCGGTGGTCGGCATAGGAATGCCAGAGCCCCGCGTGCAGCGGACGCGCAGTGATGACCAGCCCGTCGGGGTCCTCCCGGCAGTCGCCGCCCAAGCGGTTGATCTCGGTGCGCAACGCCATCAGCCGGTCGGTCTCATGGCCGCGCAGATGCGCGATGCCGGTCAGCCTGGACACCGAACCCGGTTCGGCCAGGGCCGCCAGCGCCGCAACCGACGGTGTCAGCTCGCCCACCTCATGCAGGTCCATCTCGATGCCGCCGTAGCTGCGCGGGCCGGCGACCACCAGACCCGAATCCTCATGGGCGACAACGCAGCCGAGCTGGCGCAGGATCGACAGGATGATCGGTGCGGGCTGCACGCTGACGGTCGGCCAGGCGCTGATCGCCACCCGGCCGCCGGTGACCACCGCGGCCGCGGCGAACGGCACCGCGTTGGACAAGTCCGGTTCGATGGGCCAGTGCCGCGCCGCGACCGGCGCCGGGTCCACCCGCCAGCGGTTGACCACCGTGTCGTCGACGGCCACGCCGGCCTCGGCCAGCATCGCCGCCGTCATCGCGATATGCGGCGCCGACGGCACCGACCCGCCGGTGTGCACCACCGTCAGCCCGTTGTCGAAGGCCGCCCCGGACAGCAGCAGGCCGGAGACGAACTGAGACGACGCCGAGGCGTCGATGTGCACTTCACCGCCGCGCACCGCGCCGTGCCCGTGCACCGTGAACGGCAAGCCATCGCCGTCGATGTCCACCCCCAGGCCGCGCAGCGCGTTCAGCAGGGGCGCGATCGGCCGGGCCCTGGCCTGCTCGTCGCCGTCGAACACCACCGCCGCAGTGCCCAATGCCGCCAGTGGCGGCAGGAAGCGCAACACCGTGCCGGCCAGGCCGCAGTCGACGCGGGCGGTCGGCCCGGGGCGCGCCGGTCCGCTGACGGCCAGTTCGGTGCCCTCGCCGTCGATGCCGAAGCCGAGCGTCCGCAACGCGCCGATCATCAGGTCGGTGTCCCGGCTGCGCAGGGCCCCGCCGATCGTCGACGTCCCCACCCCGCCCGCGGCGGCCAGCGCCGCCAGGATCAGCGCCCGGTTGGTCATCGACTTCGACCCCGGCACCGTCACCGCTGCCTGCACCGGGCCGGCGGCGTGCGGCGCGGTCCAGGCCTGAGCGGGGTCGGCGGTCACGCGCACCATCCTGCACCATGGAGGTATGTGCGGGAGGTTCGCCGTCACCACCGATCCGGCCCGGCTGGCCCGGGAAATCGATGCCGTCGACGAGACGGGGTCGGGCAATGGCGTGCCCGTCGCGCCCAACTACAACGTCGCTCCCACCACTGACGTCGCCGCCGTCGTCGCCCGCCACAACGAGCCCGGCGACCCGCGGGCAGGAGCGGAGCGACCCGGGATTGGAACGGAGCCGACGCGGCGGGTGCGGCTGATGCGATGGGGCCTGCTGCCGGCCTGGGTCAAGTCCGGGCCCGACGGCCGCCCGATCACGAAATCGCAGCTCATCAACGCCCGCGCCGACACGGTGGTCAGTTCGCCGGCTTTCCGGGTGGCGGCCCAGCACAAACGTTGTCTCATTCCGATGGACGGGTATTACGAATGGATGCCCGGAAAGTCCCCAGCCGACAACCCCAAGGCGCGCAAGACCCCGTTCTACCTGCACCGGGCGGACGGCCGGCCGCTGATGGTGGCCGGACTGTGGTCGGTGTGGCGGCCCAGGCGCGGGCCGGGAGCCAGGGCTGAAGCCGGGGTCGACGAGCCGATCCTGACCTGCACGATCATCACCACCGACGCGGTCGATCAGCTGGGCCGGGTCCATGACCGGATGCCGCTGCCGGTCAGCGAGGCGGACTGGGATCGCTGGCTCGATCCCGACCAACCAGCACCGGCGGCGCTGTTGCAGACGCCGCCCGACATCCGTGGGATCGTGATGCGGGAGGTTTCGACGTTGGTCAACAACGTCGCCAACAACGGACCCGAGCTGATCCAACCTGCCGAATGCGGCAACCAACCGGTTGGGCTCTTCTAGCCCGGCCGCTGGCGCTAGCATCGGCTTTGTAAACCACAACCAGGAGCAGCAAATGACCGTAGTCGATTCCGGCACCGAGGCCATCACGATCCAGAACCCAGCGACGGGCCTTGTGGTCGGCTCTGTGCCGATCGACAGTCCCGAAACGGTGGCCGCCAAGGCCCGCGCGCTGCGTGAGGCCCAGCCGGAGTGGGAGGCCATGGGCCCGCGTGGCCGCAAGAAGTGGATGCTCAAGTGGCAGGAGTGGATCCTCGACAACGCCGGCCACATCACCGAGGTGCTGATGTCGGAGACCGGCAAGTCGCGCTCCGACGCCCACATCGAGCCGATCGCCGTCGCCGACATGATCAACTACTGGTCCGGTCACGCCGAAGAGTTCATGAAGGACAAGAACGTCTTGGGGCACACGATGCTCTACAGGATCAAGAAGTTGACCGTGCACTACCGGCCGCAGCCGGTGGTCGGCGTCATCACGCCCTGGAACTTCCCGTTCGCCATGCCCGGCCTCGACATCCCGCCGGCCCTGGCTGCAGGATGCGCGGTGCTGCTGAAGCCGTCCGAGGTCACCCCGCTGTCGGGGGTGGAGTTCGTCCGCGGCTGGAAAGAGGTCGGCGCCCCGCCGGTGCTGGACATCACCACCGGCTACGGCGCCACCGGTGCGGCGCTGCCCGCGGTGTGCGACATGATTCAGTTCACCGGTTCTACGGGCACCGGCAAGAAGGTGGCCGTGGCGTGTGCCGAGCGGCTGATCCCGTGCAGCCTGGAACTCGGCGGCAAGGACCCGGCCATCGTGCTGGCCGACGCCGACCTGGACCGCGCCGCCAACGGCATCACCTGGGGCGGCTTCTTCAACTCCGGCCAGGTCTGTGTGTCCGTCGAACGGGTCTACGTCGAGGAGCCGATCTACGACCAGTTCGTCGCCAAGCTGGCCGACAACGTCCGCAAGCTTCAGCAGGGCAGCGAGACCGACGGCGGCTTCACCTACGACCTTGGCGCGATGGCCACCGACGCCCAGGTCGGCATCGTCCAGCGCCACGTCGACGAGGCCGTCGCGGCCGGCGCCACGGTGCTCACCGGCGGCAAGCCAACCGGGAAGGGCACCTTCTTCGAACCCACCGTGCTGACCGACGTCACCCACGACATGTCCTGCATCAAGGAGGAGACCTTCGGCCCGACGCTGCCGGTGATCAAGGTGGCCGACGAGGAGGAGGCCATCCGGATGGCCAACGACTCCGTCTTCGGGTTGTCGGCGACGGTCTGGACCGGTAACACCGCTCGCGGTGAGCGGGTGGCGCGCCGGTTGGAGTGCGGCGCGGTCAACGTCAATGACGCACTGTCCAACGTGTTCGTCTTCGGGGTGCCGATGGGCGGCTGGAAGGAATCCGGGGTGGGCGCCCGCGCCGGCGGCCCGTACGGGATCCTCAAGTTCTGCCGGCAGCAGGCGATCACCGCACCGCGGCTCCCCACCCAGAAGTCCGAGTTGCTGTGGTACTCCGCCTCCAAGAAGCAGGCCCAGTTCGCCGTTGCGGCGATGCGGGCCTTCGGAGCGCACGGCCTGCGCAGGATCGGGATCAACCGGTAGCCCTAGGGGTTCACGTACCCCGGGGGGTTGGGGCTTTCCACCCAGAAGTCCAAGCCCAACTCGAAGCCGGGCACACAGTCGTACACCGACAAGTCGGTCACACCGCTGTCGAGCAGCACGTCTTCGCAGAGCAGCGTGTTGCCGGTGAATTCCCGGGCCGGCCGGCTCAGCACGGCGTAGGCGGCGTCGGCGTACACCTCGGGCTTGCGGGAGCGCTTCATCATCTCGTCTCCGCCGAGCAGATTCTGTACCGCGGCGGTGGCAATCGGAGTGCGCGGCCACAGCGTGTTCGAGGCGATGCCGTGCGGGCGCATTTCCTCGGCGATGCCCAGGGCGCACAGCGTCATTCCGTACTTCGCCATCATGTACGGCGTCGGGCGCAGCCACTTGGGCTCAAGCAGGATCGGCGGCGACAGGGTCAGGATGTGGGGGTTTTCCCGGCCCTTCAGGTGCGGGATGCAGGCCTGCGACACCGCATAGGTGCCGCGGATCTGGATACCGTTCATCAGGTCGAACCGCTTGAGCCCAACCTCCTCGATAGAGCCGAGGTTGATCGCCGAGGCGTTGTTGACACACATGTCGATGGCGCCGAACTGCTCGACCGCCTGGGCCACCGCGGCGGCCACCGAGTCGCCGTCGCGGACGTCGCCGACGATCGGCAGGGCCTGCCCGCCGGCCTCCTCGATCTCCTTGGCCGCGGTGTAGATGGTGCCGGGCAGCTTGGGGTGCGGCTCGGTGGTCTTGGCCATCAGCGCCACGTTGGCGCCGTCGGCGGCCACCCGCTTGGCGATCGCCAGGCCGATTCCGCGGCTGGCGCCGGAGATGAACATGGTCTTGCCGGAGAAACCGGATGAGGTTGCCATGCGGGAGAGCCTATTTCATCTGTTCATCGAGGAACTACGCAGACAAAGCGCGAGAGAGGCCCAGCGTGAGGTCTCACTCAACCAGACGGGTCTGTGGCGGACGGGTCTAGGATCAACACTCAATGACCGACACCGAGGACCGCGAGGAAACCGACGCCGAGCTCACCGCCCGGTTCGAACGCGACGCCATCCCGTTGATGGACCAGCTCTACGGCGGCGCGCTGCGGATGACCCGAAACCCCGCCGACGCCGAGGACCTGGTGCAGGAAACCATGGTCAAGGCCTACGCGGCATTCCGGTCGTTTCGGGAGGGCACCAACCTCAAGGCGTGGCTGTACCGCATCCTGACTAACACCTACATCAACAGCTACCGCAAGAAGCAGCGGCAGCCCGCGGAGTACCCGACCGACGAGATCACCGACTGGCAGCTGGCCGCCAGCGCCGAGCACACCTCCACCGGATTGCGGTCCGCGGAGGTCGAGGCTTTGGAATTACTGCCCGACAGTGAAATCAAAGAGGCCCTCCAGGCGTTACCAGAAGAGTTCCGGCTCGCGGTGTACCTAGCTGACGTCGAGGGCCTGCCCTACAAGGAGATCGCCGAGGTCATGGATACTCCGATCGGCACTGTGATGTCCCGGCTGCACCGGGGCAGGCGCCAGCTGCGCGAGCTGCTCGCCGACGTTGCCAGGGACCGCGGGCTGCTGCGCGGTCAAAAGGCTGATCAGACGGCTGTCACAGCACAGGAGATGACGTCATGACGGTCGACGACGCTTCCCCGGCCGTTTCGCCGGACCCTGATGCCGGCCACACCGACTGCGCGGCGGTCATCGCCGAGATCTGGGCGATGCTCGACGGTGAGGTCACCGACGACGAGCGGGTGCGGCTCAAGCGCCACCTCGACGAGTGCCCGGCCTGCCTGCGCCATTACGGCGTGGAAGAGCGGATCAAGGTCTTGATCGCCGCCAAGTGCAGCGGCGACAAGGCGCCGGCCTACCTGGTGCAACGGGTACGGCTGGAGATCAGCCGCACCACCATCATCCGGCGCGACTAGCTGCCCAGGCCGCGCATACGTCAGGTGTTGGGCCGTCTGCCGTGGTTGGCCTTGCTGTGCTTGCGAGCCTTCTTCTTACGGCCACGTTTGGCCATGGTGGTACCTCCGGATGCTTGGCAGGGAATGACTCCAATTATCTCATGGCGCCCTGACCGGTCCCAGACCCGGTGCTGTGGTTCGATAGGGGCATGGCCGAGGACGTGCGCGCTGAGATCGTAGCCAGTGTGCTGGAGGTCGTGGTCAGCAAGGGTGACCAGATCGGCCCTGGCGACACTCTGGTGCTGCTGGAATCGATGAAGATGGAGATCCCGGTGCTGGCTGAGGTCGCGGGCACCGTCACCGAGGTCAATGTGGCCGTCGGGGATGTCATCCAGGCCGGCCACCTCATCGCGGTCATCGACGACTAGACCGCTTTAGTTTCCCGTGTCCACCCTCGGTGATCTGCTCGCCGAGCACACCGTGTTGCCCGGCGGTGTCGTCGACCATCTGCACGCGGTGGTGGGCGAGTGGCAACTACTGGCCGACATGTCCTTCGGTGACTTCCTGATGTGGGTGCGCCGCGACGACAGCTCCCTGGTCTGCGTGGCGCAGTGCCGGCCCAACACCGCACCCACCCAACTGATCTCCGACGCCGTCGGCACCGTCATGGCCGACGGGGGTCTGCTCGGCGCCGTGCCGGTCGGCTATCGCGGCGAGGTGGTGGCATTGCTCACCCACCAGACCGCAGAGGACGGACGACGCACCTCCTCACGACTGGAAGAGGCCTATCTCGACTGTGCCGCAACCCTGTTGATCATGGTCTCCGAGGGCACCTTTCCCAACGCCGGCGACCTCGCCACGTCCCGCTCCAGTCCCCGCGTCGGCGACGGCTTCATCCGTCTGGACGTCGACGGGGTGGTGGCTTACGCCAGCCCGAACGCCCTGTCGGCGTATCACCGGATGGGGCTGACGGCCGAGTTGGAGGGCCACAACCTGGTCGCCATCACGCGCCCGCTGATCTCCGATCCGTTCGAGGCCCACGAGCTGGCGGCGCACGTCGGCGCATCGCTGGCCGGCGGCTCCGGGATGCGGCTGGAGGTCGACGCTGGCGGAGCGACCGTGCTGATGCGCACGCTTCCGCTGGCGGTGGGCGGCGAATCCGCCGGCGCGGCTGTGTTGATTCGCGATGTCACCGAGGTCAAGCGCCGCGACCGGGCACTGCTGTCCAAAGACGCCACCATCCGCGAGATTCACCATCGGGTGAAGAACAACCTGCAGACGGTGGCGGCGCTGTTGCGGCTGCAGGCCCGCCGCACCACCAATGAGGAGGGCCGGCACGCCCTGCTGGAGTCGGTGCGCCGGGTCGCGGCGATCGCCCAAGTGCACGAGGCGCTGTCGATGTCCGTCGACGAGGAGGTCAACCTCGACGAGGTCATCGATCGGATCCTTCCGGTGATGAACGACGTGGCCCGAGTGGACACCCCCATCCGGATCAACCGGGAAGGCACGCTGGGTGTGCTGGACGCAGATCGGGCGACAGCGCTGGTCATGGTCATCACCGAACTCGTTCAGAACGCCATTCAGCACGGTTTTTCGCGCGAACCCGCCGACAAGCAGGGCCGGGTTCTCATTCGGGCCGAACGCTCCGCCCGCTCACTGGACATCGTCATCCATGACGACGGCCGAGGCGTTCCGGATGGCTTCAGGCTGGACGATTCCGACCGATTGGGCCTGCAGATCGTGCGCACCCTCGTCGGAGCGGAACTCGATGGCTCGCTGGAGATGCGCCGGGCGCCGGGCGGGGGCACCGACGTGGTCTTGCGGGTGCCGATCGGGCGGCGCACCGCACGGGCGTCCGCGCCGTAGTCTCGGCGTTCCGAACAGACAAAACTACAGGCCCCGGCGATTTCGCCGGGGCCTGTAGTCGGAGTCGATATCTAGACGCCGGTGCGCGCCCGAGTCCGAGCGTTGCGGCGCTTGAGTGCGCGACGCTCGTCCTCGCTCATGCCGCCCCACACGCCCGCATCCTGGCCGGAATCCAAGGCCCAGGTCAGGCACTCGGTGGTCACCGGGCACCGGTTACACACGAGTTTCGCGTCAGCGATCTGGGCCAAGGCCGGGCCGCTGTTCCCAACCGGGAAAAACAGTTCCGGATCCTCGTCCCGACAGACCGCATTGTGGCGCCAATCCATTTTCGCTACTCCTCACTGAACTGCGTGCGCACCAAGGCAGGGGTTATTCCCCGCAGACTGTGGCTTTTAACCAGTGCACACACAAATGTTGTTGTGCTGTTACATAGATCGTTTCACAGCCGTAGCCGTTGTCAATAGAAGTCGATCCAACCGTGGGCTATCTCACTCCCGGGGCGGTTTAGAACCAGCCGAACCGGTGTACTACGCTCATCCTACCCCTGTCCTAAAACCGCTAGTCGCGGTCCGAACTCGCAGCTCAGGGCGTCACATCCCACTCGGGGCGACCACCATCAGCGCGTCCGGAACCGACCTGAACGTCATATCCGTTCGTGGCCCCAGAGAGTCCCCATCGGCCTGGCAGGCCATCGGCTCGGTGGCGGTGATTCGGACCCATGGCAGGTTGTCTTCGCGAATGAGATTTTTGCCTTTGATCTCGGCTTTCTTCGACCACATCCGGCGGACTACGGCCAAGTTGGCGACGACATTCATTGACGTTACGGCGAAAACGCCGAGTCCGCCCTCGAAAGTGGTCCCCGGATTGGTGAAGATCGGCCGGGTGTTGGCGTAGGTCCAGGGGCTGGCATTGGAGACGAACGCGAAATGCACCCCCGCAATCGGGTCGCGGTCGGGCAGATGCAGGGTCAGCAGCGGTTCGGCACGCGCGTTGATCAGCATTTCCCGGGTGGCGATGCGGATATAGCGCGCCGCGGTGACCTTGCGGCCCTTGGCTCGCTGGGCCTCGACGGCGGCCACCACGTCGCCGTCCACGCCCATCCCGGCGGTGAACACCGCCCAGCGTTCCCCGCAGTCCATCAGCCCGATGCACCGCCACGCGCTGCCGCGGCGGTGGCCGTCGAGCAGGTCGACCAGTTGATTAGTGGCCTCGATGGGGTCCGGGCTGATGCCCAGCGCGCGAGCGAACACGTTGGCCGCGCCGCCGGGCACCACCGCGACCGCCGGGAGGGTGCCGGCGGCGGGCCGGTCCGGTCCGGGCGGGCCTAGCAGCCCGTTGACCACCTCGTTCACCGTGCCGTCGCCGCCATGCACGATGATCACATCGATGCCGTCCCGATGCGCCGCCTGCGCGATCTCCACGGCATGTCCGCGGTGATCGGTGTGCACCACCTCCAGCCCTACCCGGCTCTCCAGCGCGTGGGCCAGCAGGTCGCGGCCGGCCGGCGTGGTCGACGTCGCGTTGGGGTTGACGATCAGCACGGCGCGCACGAGTGATGAGCCTAATGGGATGGAACTACACTCGAACGCGCTGTTGAGAACCGGCGTAGAGGGGCACTGTGATCCGCATTCGGGATGTCTTGGCCGCAACGGCCGTGCTGGCGGTGTGCGCCCAGCCCGCGATCGCCGGGGCCGACGTGGCCGCGCCGGCGCTGGTCCTCAGCGTCGAGGACGTGCGGGCCATCGCCGGCAACGCCGACCTGAGCCCGGGGCCGTCGTCCGGCCAGCCGGTCGGCCAGCACCAGTACGACGCCCAGTACCCCGGCGAATGCCACGCCGTCTTCAATCAGGACGACGCCTTCGCCAGCGGCTTCACCCAGTTCCACACCGTCACCTACACCGGGCCGGCCAATCGATCGGTGACCCAGGCCGTCGCCGTCTACCCGGGCTCCGCCGACGCCCGTTCGGCGCTGACCCGCCTGGGTAAGCAACTCACGGCCTGCTCGCAATTGCCGTCATCGAACATGACGATCACTACCCAGGTGCTCGATTCGAAGACGTTCGCGGTGTGCCAGGCACAGTGCTCGACCATCTACCGGGCGGTCGGCCCGGTGCTGATCGGGGTCGACGCCTCCCGCTTCGGCGACTCCGACCGGATCGCCACCGCGGTCCTGGCCCAGATCACCGGTCGGGCGGACGCGGCATGACGTCGGCGTCTCCGGCGACAGTGCGCCTCGCCGCCGCCCTGGTGGGGCTGCAGGGTGCGCTCGCCGTGCTCGGTGCGGTCGTGTTCGTCATCCGTGGGATCGGCGGGCCGGACTCCCCAGTTGTCAGCGGCTTCGCCAACGCCGTGTGGTTCGTCGTGTTCGGGGCGGCGTTGCTGACCTCCGCCTGGGCGCTGTGGACCGGCCGGCGGTGGGGGCGGGGCATCGCGGTGTTCGCCCAGATGCTGCTGCTGCCGGTGTGCTGGTACCTCGGGGTGGGCTCGCACCGCTGGGTCTACGCGCTGCCCGCTGCTCTGGTCTGCCTGACCATCCTGGCGCTGTTGTTGTTCGCCAAGGCCACGGTGCAGTGGCTGACCTACGACGAGAACGACCCCGCCAGTGCGTAGAGTTCCGGCCCCGACACCCGGTAGGTGATCCACTCCGACTGCGCGCGGCCGCCGACGGCGTCGTAGAGCGCGATGGCGTCGGCGTTCCAATCCAGCACCGCCCAGCTCAGCCGGCTGTAGCCACGGGTGACGCATTCCCGGGCCAGCCGGGCCAGCAGTGCGCGGGCCAACCCGCGCCGGCGGAACTGCTCACGCACAAACAGGTCCTCCAGGTGGATGCCCGCCACGCCGTCCCAGGTGGAGAAGGTGCGGAACCACAGCGCCATCGCGGCCGTGGCGCCGTCGACCTCCGCGATGTAGCAGCACGCAACGGCGTCGTCGCCGAAAAGCGCTGCGGTGATCTGGGATTCGGTGACGGTGCACTGTTCGGATGCGTTCTCGAAGAGCGCCAGTTCGTGGATCATCGCCACGATGGCGGTCTCGTCGCCGGACTGGGCGCTGCGGATCGTCGACGCTGTCGGCGTCATGCGGAAACCCCCAGTGCGGAGAGGATGGTGCGGAACTTGACGGTGGTTTCGGCGAGTTCCTCGTCGGGGTCGGACTCCGCGACGATGCCGCCGCCCGCCTGGGCCAACGCGGTGCGGCGGTCCGCCGACAATTGCGCTCCGCGGATGGCCACCATCCAGCGGCCGTCGCCCTGGGCGTCGCACCAGCCGACCGCGCCCGCGTAGAAGCCGCGGTCGGCCTCCACGGCGGTGATCAGGTCGACCGCGGCGGCGGTAGGGACTCCGCCGACGGCCGGGGTGGGATGCAGCACCAGCGCGAGATCCACTGCCGTGGTGGACTTTTCGCGGAGTTCACCGCGGATCGGCGTGCTCAGGTGCCACAGGGCGGCGGTGCGGCTGAGCTGTGGTTCGGCGGCGACGTCCAATCGGCTGCACAGCGGTTCCAGAGCCGCGAGCATGGTGTCGACGACAAGCTGATGTTCGTGGCGATTCTTGGCCGAGGCGGCCAGGGCGGCGCCGGTGGCGGCATCGGCCTGCGGGTCGGCGCGCCGCGGCGCCGACCCGGCGAACGGCTGGCAGGTCACCTCCGCGCCGCGACGGGCGACGAGCAGTTCCGGGCTTGAGCCCACCAGCGCGGCACCGGTGTACGTAGCGCCGGCGGGGGAGAGGTCGGCCAGGTAGGCGGTGGCCCGGGGGTCGGCGTCGACCAGTCGGTGCAGCAGCGCCAGCGGGTCGATCGGCTGGTCGGCGGTCAGTCCCAACGCTCGTGCCAGAACCACTTTCTGCAAAGGGTTTTTCGGATCCCGAAGCTGGTGCAGGACGCTCTGGACCCGGGCCCTGTGCTCCTGCGGGTCGGGCATCGTCTCGGTGATCCGCACCGAGGGCAGCCCGCCCGCCGGCGCGGCCGGCAGGCTGTGGCCGACCCGCAGTGGGCACAGCAGTGCAGCAGGCCGCCTGATGTCGAACGGCAGGGCGCCCACCACGACGTCGGCCGAACCGTCGCGCAGCGCCTGTGCTGCCGCGGCGATATCGTCGTAA
Organism: Mycolicibacterium sp.; assembly: GCA_032117575.1. GTDB lineage: Bacteria > Actinomycetota > Actinomycetes > Mycobacteriales > Mycobacteriaceae > Mycobacterium. The sequence continues at coordinate 15,332 of JAULZA010000030.1, read as the reverse complement.
ACCTGTCGGATTCCCGTTGCCACCAGCGTTCCCGCGGGGCCGGTGAGCACAAAGGGCGTCGAGTCCGTCGTCGAGTCCGGGGTCGGGTCCGTCACGCGCTGGTCAGGCCCAGCGCTGAGAGCTGACGCAGCCCGTATTCGAAGCCGCACACCGACACCGCCGCTGTGCCGAACCCGTAGCGGGCGCCCTCGCGCAGCGGCTGCTCGACCCACCGGGTGATCACCGAGCGGGAGAAGTGGCCGTGGCTGACGAACACCACGTCGCGCTCGGGCATGCGGTCCAGCGCGTAAGCCACTGCCTGATCGGCGCGCGCGCTGACCTGATCCACGCTCTCCCCGCCCGGGCAGCCGTAGGTCCACAGCAGCCAGCCGGGCGTGTCCGTGCGGATCTGGTGGGTGGTCAGCCCCTCGTAGTCGCCGTAGTCCCACTCGACGAGCAGCGGCGACACCTCGTCGATCGTCAGGCCCGCGAGTTCGGCGGTCACCACCGCGCGCCGCCGCGGGCTGCTGATCACCAAGGCGTTGTCCAGGTTGAGCCGCTGCAGCGTCATCGCGGCGAGTCTGGCCTGCTCACGACCGATTTCGGTGAGGTCGAGGTCGGTATGGCTGGTGTGTTTGCGGTCCCGGGACCACTCCGTTTCACCGTGCCGGAACAGGACCAGCCGATGGTTGCCGACACTCACGTCAATCGATTCTGCCTGAACCTGTCAGGATGGACTGCGTGAAAGTACTGGCAGTGGCCAACCAAAAGGGTGGGGTGGCGAAGACGACCACGGTTGCCTCGCTGGGGGCGGCGTTCGTCGCCGAGGGCAAGAGGGTGCTCCTCATCGACCTCGACCCGCAGGGGTGTTTGACCTTCTCGCTGGGCACCGACCCGGACAAGCTGCCGGTGTCGGTGCATGAGGTGCTGCTCGGCGACGTCGAGCCCAGCGCGGCGCTGGTGAGCACGCCCGAGGGAATGATGTTGCTGCCGGCCAACATTGATCTGGCCGGCGCCGAGGCGATGCTGCTGATGCGCGCCGGGCGGGAGTACGCCCTCAAGCGGGCGCTGGACAAGCTGGACGCCTCGCCGGAATACCGCTTTGACGCGGTGATCATCGACTGCCCGCCGTCGCTGGGTGTGCTGACCCTCAACGGGCTCACCGCCGCCGACGAGATCATCGTGCCGTTGCAGTGCGAGACGCTGGCGCACCGCGGTGTGGGGCAGTTCCTGCGTACGGTCTCCGACGTGCAGCAGATCACCAATCCCAAGCTCACGCTGCTCGGCGCGCTGCCCACGTTGTTCGATGCGCGCACCACTCACAGCCGCGACGTGCTGTTCGACGTCGCCGACCGGTACGACCTGCCGGTGCTGTACCCGCCGATCCCGCGGACCGTGCGTTTCGCCGAGGCCAGCGCTTCCGGTTCCTCGGCGCTGTCGGGCCGGAAGAACAAGGGTTCGGCGGCGTACCGCGAGCTGGCCAAGAGCCTGCTCAAGTACTGGAAATCCGGTAAGGAACTGCCCACCTACACCCCGGATAGCTAGCGTCGGCGGCGCTTGACCAGCAGGCCGTAGGCAACCAGGTTCACCAGCATCAGCATCCCGGCCGCCAGCCACTGCGCTTCGCGGGTCAGCCCGGCCGGGTAGATGATCCGGCCGAGGTAGTGCTCGATGAAGCCGCCGCTGTACCCGGCTTCGCCGGCCGCCCGGCGCAGCGAGTTCTCCAGCGGGGTCAGCGGGCAGATCCGGCCGGATGCCTCGATCCAGACCGCCCAGGCCAACGCCGGCAGATGAAGCAACGCCAGCCGGGGCCATCGCCACACCGCGATGACGCCCAACGCCGCCCACGCGATGAAAAGTCCATGGATCACCAGCACCGCGTCGGCGAGAAAGGCCGGGCTCATCAGCTGACCCGTCCGACCGGAATGAGGTAGAGCGGGATCTCCCGGTCCGTCAGGGTCAGTGCAGTGGCAACCCCTGCGTCATCGAAGGCTCCGATCGTCACAGCCCCGAGCCCCATCGCAGCCGCAGCCAGCAGCAGGTTCTGCGCCGCGTGGCCGGCTTCCATCCACATGTAGCGGATACCGCGCTCCGCGTACTTGCCGGTGATGCGGGCAGGCACTCCTGTGATAACGACGATCGCATAGGCCTGCGCAGCGGGTGTCCCTGAAATCGCCTGCGTCACAGCGATCTTCGCCTTCGCATCCGAACGAACTTCGACAGCGGCCGTGCGGGGAACGTAGCGCAGGACTTCTTGGGGGGTGACGACATAGGTCTCCAGGGGATACAGCGCGCCGGCCGACGGAACGGTGCGTGCGCCCGACGGCGCGGACACGCCCTGAGCCGACCACAGCAGCGCCGCCAACTGGCGGTCGGTGAGCGGTTCACCGGAAAGGTCGCGCACCGACCCTCGCCGCCCCATCGCGTCGAGCAGTCCGGCCTCACCCAACTCGTCGGCGGGGCCCAGGAATCGCACGCTGTCGTGGCCCCAGGCCGGGATGTCGCCGGTCGGCGAAGGCTGTTCGGCGACCGGCGGGGGCTGCGTCCGTGTCGCGCAACCGCCTCCGGCCAGCAGAACCACGGCGCAGGCAACAGCAGTCGCGCGCCGAGTGGCCCTCATGGCTCCATTAGGCCACCGCCGCGGCTGCGGCGCCATCGCGCGACTCCTTGCCGACGGTGCGTGGGGCACGGACGATGGGGGGAGCAGCCGGGTTGAGGGAGGGCTCATGCCGATACGACGCCGCCGGGCCGATGGCTGGATCGCGACGGGGCTTGCCATCGGGGCCTGCGCCGGGCTCGCCGGTCTGATCGCCATCCGAACCGCCGAGGACCAAAGGGCTTCGCCGGCCCAGCAGAAGCGGGCTGAGCTGGACTCCTACGCCGCGCAACTGACGGAGGAGTCGGCCCGCCTGCAGGCCTACCGACGGGAATTGCGTCGAGTCGCCGCCGAACTGGCCAGCGGCCGGGATGCCGACCGTGACTTGGTGACGCGCATCGCCGAGGAGACCCGGCCGCCCGGGTCGACCGATACCCCGAACCGGCTCGACCGCGACACCTCGACCTACAGCAGTTAACGATGCAGCGGGCGCAGCGCCGGGGCCGTGCGATGGGCAGTGATCTGCACGTCATCGTCTGGGCGTGCGGCGATGCGGCCGAGCGGCTTGCCGATCTCGCCGTGCTGCGGGTGGAACTGCTGGAGTCGTGCTGGTCGCGCTTCCGTCCGGACAGCGAACTGAACCGACTCAACGCCCGCGCGGGCCGAGGGGCGATCGTGGTGAGCGACGATCTGCACCGGCTGGTCGCGTCATGCGCGCAAGCCTGCGTGTGGAGCGGCGGAGACGTCGACGCCACCGTGCTGGGGGCGATGCTGAGCCTGGGCTACGACCGGGATTTCGCGGCCGTCGCGATGTCGTTGCCCGTCGCCGCCGCACCGGTTCCTGCGCCGGGCATGAGCGATGTGCTGATCGGTGAGCGCACGGTGGCATTGCCCGAGGGAGTGGGTCTGGATCCCGGTGGGATCGGCAAGGGGCTCGCCGGTGACGTCGTGACGGAGGAGATCTACGCCGCCGGCGCCGGTGCGGTGCTGGTCGGCATCGGCGGCGACGTCGTCACCCGGGGTGTCCCGCCCGACGCCCGGTCATGGCGGGTGTCGATGCGCGACGACCGGTTCGATGCGGCAACCGAAATCCGGATGCTCGAACTGACACCCCGGCGCTGCGCGGTGGCGACCTCGTCGACCCTGCGCCGGTGCTGGGCGGGCCGTCACCATGTCGTGCACCCGCGGACCGGTTTGCCGAGCCGATCCGACACCGCGCAGGCGACCGTGCTGGCCGACTGCGGATGGCGGGCGGAGGCGGCCGCCACCGTCGGGCTGATCCGCGGCTCGGCAAGTACCGACTGGCTCGCCGACCGGGGCTGCACACCGTATCTGCTCGGGGGTCGCTGTGGGTGAGGCGTTCACCGGGGTGTCCTGGACGTGGGTGCTCATTCGCGCCACCGGCATCACCGCGTGGTGCATCCTGACGGCCGTCGTCGCCTGGGGACTGTTCGCGGCGGCACGGCGGGCCGGCGGCGCCGCTGCCCCGCGGGCCGCCGCGCTGCACCGGCGCCTGGTCTCGCTGGCGCTGGGGCTGCTGCTGGCGCATATGTCACTGCTGCTCATCGACACCTACGAGCCCTTCACCCTGGTTCAGATCCTGGTGCCGTTCGCGGCGTCGTGGCGCACACTCGCCGTGGCGCTCGGCATCACCGCCTTCTGGCTGACCGTCCCGGCATGGCTGCTGGCGAGGCTGCGCGGTCGGCGCAGCCGCCGCTGGTTCCGTCGCGCGCATCTGTGCGCCTACGCCGCGTGGCCACTGGCGACCTCTCATTACGTTTTGGCCGGCACCGACGCGCTGACCCCGTGGTCGCTGGCGATTCTCATCGGCGGAACCGCCGCGGTGGTGGCCGCGCTGCTCCTCCGATCCGCCGGCCGGCGCGGGGGCGCCCGGCTGGCGACGGTCGACACCGGACCGGCGGGTTCAGCGTGACCCGGTGCCCCAATCGGTGTCGAACATTTGGCACAGTGGAGTAATGAGCCGGGCGTCAGCTCGTCCCGGCCAGTCTCTGGGGGAGTTGAGTACATGGCTGCGATTTCGTCGACCACCTCGAAAGCCACCGCGAATTCCCACCACACCCTGCCCGCCCATGAGGTCGTGCTACTGCTGGAAACCGACCCGCACCGCGGCTTGGACTCCGCGCAGGCAGCAGAACGCCTCGATCGGTTCGGCCCCAACGCGTTGCCCGCTGCGCGCGGCGCCGGACTGCTGGTAAGAATCCTGCGGCAGTTCCACCATCCGCTCATCTATGTGCTGCTGGTGGCAGGTGCGGTGACCGCCGCCCTGGGCGAGTTCGTCGACTCGGCCGTGATCTTCGGTGTCGTCGTCATCAATGCCTTGGTGGGGTTCATTCAGGAATCAAAAGCCGAGGCGGCGTTGCAGAGCCTGCGCGCCATGGTGCACACCGACGCCACAGTGATCCGCGACGGCAGCGAACGCCGGGTCTCCTCCGAGGAGTTGGTCCCCGGCGACCTGGTGGTGATCGAGGCGGGCGACAAGGTGCCCGCCGATATCCGGTTGTTGCGGCAGACCGAGTTGCACGTCGACGAGTCGGCGTTGACCGGGGAATCGCTGTCGGTCGCCAAAGACGAAGTCGTTCTGCCGGAGGGGACACCGGTTGCCGACCGGCTCAACATGGCCTACTCGGGCACCCTGGTCACCGCGGGAAACGGTGCTGGTGTCGTCGCGGCGACCGGCGCGGAGACTGAGATCGGCCAGATCCATCGGCTGGTCGGTGCGGCCGAGATGCTCGCGACACCGCTCACCGCGAAGCTGGCCAAGTTCAGCAAGATCCTGACCGTCGCAATCCTGGCGCTGGCCGCGGCCACCTTCGCGGCCGGCCTGCTGCGCCGACAGGATGCGGCGGACACTTTCATCGCCGCCGTAGCCCTGGCGGTCGGCGCCATCCCCGAGGGGCTGCCCGCCGCGGTGACCATCACGCTGGCGATCGGGGTTTCCCGGATGGCCAAGCGGCGAGCAGTTATTCGCCGGTTGCCGGCCGTGGAGACCCTGGGCAGCACGACGGTCATCTGTGCCGACAAGACCGGCACCCTTACCGAGAATCAGATGACGGTCCGCGAGATCTGGACGCCGAGCTCATGCGTCGGGGTGACCGGCAACGGCTACGCCCCCGACGGTGTGCTGCATAGTGCTGACGCCGAAGTGGTGTCGATCAGTGGTGACCCCGCGCTGTGCTGGACGCTCCTGGCGGGTGCGGGATGCAACGACGCCGCCCTGACCCACCAGGACAGTGAGTGGACGATCGTCGGTGACCCCACCGAAGCGGCCATGCTCGTGGTGGCCGCTAAGGCCGGCCTGGCAGCCGAGAGGGTGCATGCGGACTATCCACGCGTTGCGACGATCCCGTTCAGTTCCGAACGCCAGTACATGGCGACTCTGCACACCCAGCCCGGCGGCCGCCATGTGCTCTTGGTGAAGGGCTCGGTGGAGCGGATGGTCGAACTGTGCGACACCCAGATGGGTGCCGACGGCATGCAGCAACCCCTGGAGCGTGCCACCGTTCTGGCTGAGGTCGATCGGCTGGCCGGGGCGGGATTGCGGGTGCTGGCGATGGGGGTCTGCGCCGATATCGACCCGGGTGTCGATCCGGCCCATTTTGACGAGCGGTCGTTGCCGGGTCACATCACGCTGACCGGTCTGCAGGCGATGCTCGATCCGCCCCGTGATGCAGCCAGAGGCGCGGTGGCAGCGTGTCATTCCGCTGGGATCGCGGTGAAGATGATCACCGGTGATCATGCCGCCACGGCGCGTGCCATCGCCGGCAGCATCGGTGTCTTCGATCCGGTGTCACCGCAGGGCGCGGTTCTCACCGGCGCGGAACTGGCCGTGCTGACCGCCGAGGAACTGCCCGACGCGGTTGATCGCGCGTCCGTCTTCGCCCGGGTCTCGCCGGAGCAGAAGCTGCGACTGGTGGAGGCACTGCAGGCCCGGGGCCACGTGGTGGCGATGACCGGGGACGGCGTCAACGACGCCCCGGCGTTGCGGCAGGCCAGCATTGGCGTCGCAATGGGGCGATCCGGCACCGAGGTCGCCAAGGACGCCGCCGACATGGTGCTCACCGACGATGACTTCGCCACCATCGAGGCCGCCGTTGAGGAGGGCCGGGGGGTCTTCGACAACCTCACCAAGTTCATCACCTGGACCCTGCCGACCAACCTGGGCGAAGGCCTGGTGATTCTGGTGGCGATCGCGATGGGGGCAGCTCTGCCGATCCTGCCCACCCAAATCCTGTGGATCAACATGACCACCGCGGTCGCACTGGGCCTGATGCTGGCCTTCGAGCCCAAGGAGGCCGGCATCATGACCCGGCCGCCGCGGGATCCGGGGCAAGCCCTGCTGACCCGGACTTTGATGTTGCGCATCCTGTTGGTCTCATCCCTGCTTGTGGTCGCGGCGTGGTACCTGTTCCAATGGGAACTGGCCAACGGCGCCACGCTGCCCGAGGCGCGCACCGCGGCGGTCAACGTCTTCGTCGTCGTCGAGGCGTTCTATCTGTTCAGCTGCCGTTCACTGACTCGATCTGTTTGGCGCATAGGGTTTTTCAGTAATCGCTGGCTCATCGTGGGCGTGACCGTTCAGGCGATTGCGCAGCTTGCGTTCACCTACCTTCCCGCAATGAACACGCTGTTCGGGTCGGCGCCGATCAGCGCGGTCGCGTGGCTGCGGATTTTCGCCATCGCAGCGGGTATCAGCGTGCTGGTGGGAGTGGACAAGTGGCTGCGGGCCCGCGGTGCCGAACGGAGGGTGACGGCGTGACCGGCGAACGGATCACACCGCGGAGGATTCTGGTCGCGACGGACTTCTCGGTGCCGGCGGGAGCGGCGATCGCCCGTGCCGGACAACTCGCCGCCCAACACGGTGCCCGACTGAGCCTCCTGCACGTCCTGCCCGACGATCTCGACGTCGACCAGGATCGGGTGCGTGCGGCGCTGAGCGAGCATGCCCTGCGATTCGCCGCCGCGGCGCCGGCCGACGTCGCCGTTCGCCGGGGTACGGTCGCCGCCGAGATCGTCGCCGAAGCCGTCGCTTCGCAAGCCGGTCTGGTGGTCGTCGGGGCACACGGCGGAGATTGGCTGGCCGATCTTTTCCTGGGCAGCACGGCGGAAAATGTTGTGCGTCAGTCGACGGTCCCGGTGCTGATGGTGAAAAGGCCTCCCGCCGGGGCCTACCGTTCGGTCATCCTGTCCGTCGACGACTCGGCGGCATCGGTTGCTGCCGCACGGTTCGGTGGGCAGCTCGCGCCCGGAGCTGAGCACTTCGCGGTCCACGTCTGCACCGTCGTCGGAGAGACTCTCCTGCGCGTCTACGGAGCCAGCGAAGAGCAGATTAACCAGCTGCGGCGGATCTCCACCGCAGAAGTTCACGACGAGATCGACATGCTCGCAGCGACAATCGACCCTCCGCCGAAAGAAGTGATCATCGCGCCGGGTCATCCGCCGACCAAGTTGGTGGAGCAGTGCGACTCCCTGGGAGCCGACCTGATCGTGACCGGCACCGGGGCGCGTTCGCCGGCGGCGTACGCCCTGCTGGGCAGCGTTGCCCAGCACGTGATGCACCAGGCACACTGCGACGTGCTCATCGTTCCGGCGGCCCGATAGTGGATCTGCACCCGTTTCCGACCCTGGCGATTGTCTTGGCCATCGCCACCGTCGTGGGCCTGATTGCCGTCCGGTTGCGCCAGCCCCTCATCGTTGCCTTCATCGGCGTCGGCATCGCGGTGGGTCCGGTGGGCACTGGCTGGGTGTCCGCTGACAGCACCATCGAACTGCTGGCCCGACTTGGTATCGCGATCCTGCTGTTCCTCGTCGGATTGCGCCTGGACCTGCACATGATCAGAAGCACCGGCACGGTGGCCGTCGCCACTGGGCTGGGGCAGGTCTTTTTCACCTCGGCCGTCGGCTACCTCATCGCGCTGGCGTTGGGAATGGACAGCGTCACCGCGCTCTATATCGCTGTAGCGCTTACTTTTTCGTCGACGATCATCATCGTGAAGCTGCTGTCGGACAAACGTGAGCTCGACCAGTTGCACGGCCGGATCGCGGTGGGATTCCTCATCGTCCAGGACATCGTCGTCGTGCTGGTGATGATCGCTCTCACTGCCTTCGGCCAGAACACCGGCGACAACCTCGGAGTCGGGATCGCCCTGGTGCTGGGAAAGGGTATCGGCCTACTCGCCGGGATCTGGCTGATGATGCGGTTCGTACTGCCCCGGTTGCTTCCCCATGTCGCAAGTTCCCAGGAGCTGCTGGTGCTGTTCGGGGTGTCCTATGCGGCGTCGGTGGCCGCGCTGACCGAGTGGCTCGGGTTCAGCTCCGAGGTGGGGGCATTCCTGGCGGGAGTTTCGCTGGCCAGCACACCGTTCCGCGACGCCCTTGGGGCGCGGCTGACCAGCCTGCGCGACTTTCTGTTGCTGTTCTTCTTCCTCGACCTCGGTGCGCGTCTGGAGTTCACCGACGCCGCGAAACAGGTCACCGAGGCCCTGGTGTTCTCCGCGTTCGTGTTGATCGGCAATCCGTTGATCGTCATCGCGATCATGGCGGCGATGCGCTACCCCGTGCGGGTGGGTTTCCTGGCTGGCCTGACGGTGGCGCAGATATCGGAGTTTTCACTCATCCTGGCCGCACTGGGTTTTAGCCTCGGGCACATCACCAGCGCGACGGTCAGCCTGATCACCGTGGTCGGTCTGATCACCATCGGCTGCTCGACGTACATGATCCTCTACTCACATCAGCTCTACGAGCGGTTGAAGCGGTGGCTGACGATTTTCGAACGACGGAATGTCCGCCCAGGCCACACCGACAGCCGAAACGACGACTCTGACATCATCCTGTTCGGGCTGGGCCGGTTCGGCACGCATCTGGCGCAACGCCTGACCGGGGTCGGATACCGCGTGCTGGCCATCGACTTCGACCCCGACGCCGTGAAGACCCACGACATCGACCGCCTGTCCACCATGTTCGGCAGCGCCGAGGACATTCACCTGCTCGACGTCCTGCCGCTGGACCGGGCACGGCATGTCGTCAGCGCAATCCCGGTGCTGGCGACCAACCTTGCCCTGCTGCACGGCCTTCGCCAGCACCAGTTCGCCGGAACCATCGCGTTGACCGCCCACACCCGCCACGACGCCGACGAACTTCGGGCCGCCGGCGTTGATGTCATCTTGGAGCCGTTCTCGACAGCGGCCACCGCTAGCTCTGAGGAACTGCACCGCCTGCTCAGCGAAGAAGGGGGTAGGGACTAAAGACCCCGGTGTTCCGGTCGATCGGGCCTGGCACATGCCCCGCCGCTGCTGTCAGAGTGGGAGTTGTGAACTCGACGGTCGTTGTCGTACTGGCGGTGCTGTGGCCGTTGCTGGGGGTGTTGTCCGGCGTGCTGATGGCCCGGCGCGGATATGACCCGCTGTGGATCCTGATCGCCTTGCCGTTGGGGCCGCTGTTCCTGCCGATCGCGCTGGAGCGGATCCGCCGACGTCCCAGCGTCGTCGAATTCGGGTCGACGGGCGAACCGCCGCGCCGGACCGGCGAGGGCGCCGCGACCCGGGTTCTGGTTGGTTTGGACGGCTCGGAGCAATCCGATCGGGCGCTCGAGACGGTCCTTAGACTGATCGGGCCGCACTGCGGGCTCCTGGTGCTGGCTGAGGTGGTTTCCTACGAAGCGACCGAAGGCGTGACCCGCACGGTGGTTGATGATGCCTCGCAACGACTCTCGGAGATGGCCGCAGGTGCGACCACCGCTGGTGTGGTGCACACCGAGGTGCTGACCGGCTCACCGGGCCCAGCGCTGCGCCGGTTCGCCGAACAGCAGGATATGGATCTGCTCGTCGTAGGCCGGCGCGGCCGGGGTAGGTCAGTCCGACTGCTGGGCAGCGTCTCAGCCGATCTCGTCGAGAACTCCTCGGTGCCGGTGCTGGTCATCGGGCCCGCGGCCTAGCCTCGTCGGTTCGGGTGCGGCACCACCAAGACGGGACGGTGGCTGTGATGAAGCGTGCTCATCGCCACGCTGCCCAGAAAGATCTCCCGTGCGGCCGAACGTCCTCGGGACCCCACGACGACCACCGCGGCGCCGTGATCGGCGGCCGCCGCCGCCATCGAGGCGGCGACTCCGCGATCACGCCGCCCGCCGGCGGGGCGGACGTGGGTGTGGGTGACGCTGCTGTCGGCCGGTGCCGGTATGTCAGCGCCGTCGTCGATGGAGACCGCCACGATGTCTCGGCCGGCGAAGATTCGGCCGGCAGCGGCCAGGGCGGCGTCGGCTCCGGCTGATCCGTCCCAGCCCACCAGCACCGGCCCCGCGGCAAGACAGTCGAACTCCGCCGACAACAGCGGATGCGGCACCACCAGGACTGGATGCGAGGAGTGGTGCACCACCATGTCCGACACGCTGCCCATGATGGCGTCGGTGCCGCCGAGGCCGCGGGCGCCGAGGATCACCATCTCGGCATCGACCTTCTCAGCGGCGTCGACGATCGCCTGTCCTTCGCCGCCGTAGGTCTTTTCAAGCAACGGTTCGGCCTCCCAGCCGGCGGCGCGGGCGAGGTTCACTCCCATCGCCATGATCCGCTGCGCTTCGAACTTGCCTTCCCGTTCCACCGCGTCGATCAGGTCGTTGACGTTGCCGAACTGCTCCCGCAACCGGCGGCGGAGCCGATCACTGGTGAATGGCGGGACCCACAGATAGGTGAGCCAGCCATGAACGTCCGGCAGCAACAGCGCTGCGGCCTCAACGGCCGCGGCAGCGGCTGCCGAACCGTCGAACCCCACGAGTGCGCGAGTTCCCATGACTGACCCCCTGCCGATCCGGTTTTCTGAGTCCACCGTACGGGTCGTTTGCCGGGCAGCCCCGGTCACCGCCGGCGGACGGCGATTTCAAGGTCTATTTTTAGGGTCCGAAGCCGACCAGCGTGGCACCCCGCTGCTCGATCACCGTCGTTCCGCTGATCGCGGGCAGTATCGTGCCCGAACCGTCCGGACGGGTCACCGGGATCGTCCGCTCGTGCTTGCCGTCGGCGGTGGTGAAGACGGCCAGGCCGTCGGCCACCGGGACCAGCAGTTGCCCGGCCATCATGGTCGCCGGCCCCAACGGGGCCAGTGGACCGGCCGAATCCAGCGTGTAGCGGTAGCGCAGCCTGTTGTCGAAGACCATCACCGCGCTGCCGGTCCACCAGCTGATCTGGTCACCCGCCCGGGTGACGGCAGGCAACGCGCCGGTGAACGTCGCCGGCGCGGGCAGCGGTGTGCCGGAGACTTTGGAGCCGGTGTCGTCGTAGACGACGACCTCGGGGCGCGGGGTCGGCAGGTACACCGCGACGGTGGTGCCCGCGACGGCCAGTACGCGCGCCTCGGCGTCGACCGGCACGCCCGGCAGGCCCACCTTCTTCTGATCCGGCTCGTCTTCCTCCTTGGCCGGCTTGAGCAGCGTCAGGCGCAGGTCTTTCTCGTCGCGGCAGGCTTCCAGCACCCCGACGGCGACGTCGCTGGCGGCCGCCGACATCAGGGCGCAGCCGGCGCCGAGCTTGGTGTTGACGGGCTTGACCGGCGCGTCGATCTCGCCGTAGGACAGCATCCGCACCAGGTCGGTGCGCCACAATTCCAGCCGGGTGGCACCGGCGGACAGCACCGCGCCGCCGTCAGAACTGAGCACCACGACGTCGTCGGCGTAGCTGGTGCGAGTCGGGCCGCGATGGCCGGTGGCGGCCTTGATGCCGCTGACCTGGCCGCAGCCGCGCGCGTCGGGGTAGACGGCGACGGCCAGGTCGTACACGTAGGTGACCCCGCACAGCTCGATGTCACGCGCGTAGGTCCAGCGCTGCTCACCGGTCTGCGGGTCCAGGCCGGCCATGGTCCGGCCCTCGCCGGTGATCACCGCCCCGCCCACCAGGACGGGGCTGAGGGTGCGGCCGCTGGCCGCCGTCCAGCGCTGCTGCAGTGCCGGGGGCACCGCGGACGCCGCGGTGGTGCTGGGCGCCGGTCCGGCGGCCGGGCGGCTGGTTGTGGTGCGTTCGGAACTGCGCCACCAGAACGCCGCCATGACAATCAGCACCACAGCGGCGATCGCCGCCGCAGCCAGCAGGTCGGCTCTGCTGCGGCGTTCCGGTCGGATCATCCGTTGGTCGGCGCGGCTCCGGCCTCGGCGGCCTTACGCGGGCCGCGGCGACGACGCCGGCGGGGTCCGCTGGAACTGCCCTCGCCGGACGGAGCATCGGTGGATTCGCTGGGGGCGGCAACGTTTTCGACGTGCCCACCTGTTCTTGGAGCATCGCCACCCTCGCCGCCGCCGCGGGTGCGGCGCCGCGAGCGGGTGCGGGCCGGACGGTCGGTCTTGGTGTCGGTCGAGCTGACCCGGCTGGTGCCCTTGGCGTCCCGGGGCTCCGGCCGCTTGGTCGGGGTGCCGACGGTGCCGCCGGCCCCGGCCGGGATGCCCAGCTCCTCGTAGAAGTGCGGGGAGTTGGAGTAGGTCTCCTGCGGATCGGCGCAGTCGAGCTTGAGCACGGTGTTGATCATCGCCCAGCGTTCCAGCTCGTCCCAGTCGACCAGCGTGATCGCGATACCGGTCTTGCCGGCCCGGCCGGTGCGCCCGATGCGGTGCACGTAGGCCTGCTCGTCCTCGGGAATCTGGTAGTTGATGACGTGGGTGATGTCGTCGATATCGATGCCTCGGGCGGCCACGTCGGTGGCCACCAGCACGTCGATGTCACCGGTGCGGAACGACTTGAGCGCCTTCTCCCGCGCGATCTGGCCCAGGTCGCCGTGCACCGCGCCGACCTTGAAGCCGCGCTCGGCGAGTTCGTCGGCCACCTTCTGGGCGGTCCGCTTGGTGCGGGTGAAGACCATCGTGGCGCCGCGGCCGTCGGCCTGCAGGATGCGGGCGACCATCTCGACCTTGTCCAGCGCGTGGGCGCGGTAGGCGAACTGCTCGGTGGTGTCGTGGGTGGCCGACCCTTGCACGCCTTCGGCCCTGATGTGGGTCGGCTGGTTCATGAACGTGCGGGCCAACGTGATGATCGGGCCCGGCATGGTCGCCGAGAACAGCATCGACTGCCGATCGTCGGGGATGCGGCTCAGGATGCGTTCGATGTCGGGCAGGAAGCCCAGGTCCAGCATCTCGTCGGCCTCGTCGAGCACCAGCACCGACAGCCCGCCGATCTGCAGGTGCCCCTGCTGGGCCAGGTCCAGCAGCCGGCCCGGGGTGCCGACGACGACGTCGGCGCCCTTCTGCAGCGACTCGATCTGCGGCTCGTAGGGGCGCCCGCCGTAAATCGACACCACACTCAGCGGCCGCTCGCCCGCTTCGCCGGCCTTGAGGTACTTCGCGGCGTGCTTGAGGTCCTCGTAGACCTGGATGCACAGCTCGCGGGTGGGCACCACGATCAGTGCGCGGGGCGCTCCGGTCAGCGGGCGGGTGGTGTCGCCGGTGATGCGGTGCAGCAGTGGCACACCGAAGGCGAAGGTCTTGCCCATGCCGGTGCGGGCCTGGCCGATGAGGTCGTCGCCGGCCAACGCCAGCGGCAGGGTCAGTTCCTGGATGGCGAAGGCGTTCTCAATACCTTGTTCAGCGAGTGCGCGGACGATCTCGTCGCGGACGCCCAGTTGGGTGAAGCTGATCGGGGTATGGGTATGGGTAGGGGTAGGGGTATGCAAATGGGTCATCAAGCATTCTTCCGTTGTCGTTCCTCGTACTTGCTTCACGCGCGCACGAGTTGACGATTCCGGGGATGCGGGCCTCGCGCCGAGGAGGCGGGCCCACCGCATGCACGCACATTACCGCGGTCCATCATACCTGCTCGGACTACAGTTGACGGCATGGAAGCGACCCCGGGAACGGCACAGGTGACGGGGCACGGCGTTTCGACATCGGTCGTTCCGGCGGACCATCCCGGCATCAACGAACTGTTCGCGTTGCTCGCCTACGGTGAGGTAGCGGCTTTCTACCGGCTCACCGAGGAAGCCCGGATGTCGCCGGATCTGCGCGGCCGGATCAACATGGCGCGGATGGCCGCCGCCGAAATGGGCCACTACGAACTGCTCCGGTCGACGCTCGACCAGCGGGGCGTCGACGCACTGCCGGCCATGGTCCGCTACGCCCCGGCGCTTGAGCAGTACCACCGGCTGACCACCCCGAGCACCTGGCTGGAGGCGCTGGTCAAGACCTACGTCGGCGACGCCATGGCGGCCGACCTGTACCTGGCCATCGCCGGCTCGCTGCCGGTCGACGTCGCCGACGTGGTGCGCTCAGTGCTGGCCGAGACCGTGCACTCCCAGTTCGTGGTGGCCGAGGTGGTCACCGCGGTCAACGCCAGCGGCCGTCAGCGCAGCCGGTTGGCGCTGTGGGCGCGTCGGCTGCTCGGCGAGGCCGTCACCCAGGCGCAGTTCGTGCTGGCCGAGCGCGACGAGTTGGTGGACCTGGTGATGGCCGGCGGCGGACTGGCTCAGGTGACCGATCTGTTCGACCGGCTGCAGCGCACCCACAGCGAGCGGATGCACCACTTGGGTTTGTCCTGACTGGAGCCCTGTGACGGCTATTCGACGAGCACTTATTGTCGGCTGGCTCTGTACCGTCGGCGACCTTGAGTGCCTTCTGGTCGTCCAGCGACTTCTGCGCCAGCGTGGCATCGAGTACGACGTGGACTCGCCGCTGCCCGGGGTCAACGGGGCACTCGGGCGCCGGATTCGACGACTGGTTCGACTCGGCGCTGAGCACCCCGGCGTCCAACACCGCGTTATTCGGACCCCGACCGCG